>DATABO010000054.1:0-44093 GCA_036259535.1 Thermoleophilaceae bacterium | reverse complement strand
GCGATCGAGGTCCAGGACGGCACGCTGACGATCTCGGGCGAGCGCTCGGCCGAGCGCGAGCGCGAGCAGGGCGGCTGGTTCCGCGTCGAGCGCTCGTTCGGCCGCTTCAGCCGCTCGATGACGCTGCCGCAGGGCATCTCGCCGGACGCGGTGACAGCAGAGTTCGACCGCGGTGTGCTGACCGTGAGGATCCCCAAGCCCGAGGAGCGCAAGCCGCATCGGGTCGCGATCCACGCGGGGGCCGGCAACGGCTCCGCGAGCAACGGCGAGGCGCCGCGGACGATCGAGGGCAGCGCCAGCGAGAGCGAGCGGTAGCTCTCCACATAGGCTGCGTCAGGTGGGGCAGCCGTTCAAGATCGACGCCCGCGACGGGCAGGCCCGCGCGGGCGTCCTGCGTTGCGCGCACGGCGACGTCCGCACGCCGGCGTTCGTGCCGCTCGCGTCGAACGCGTCGGTGCGCGGGCTGCTGCCCGGTGAGGTCGCCGAGCTCGGCTACGACATGGTGCTGGGCAACACCTTCCACCTCTTCATCACCCCTGGCGCGGACTACGTCGCGGCCGCGGGCGGCCTGCACCGCTTCATGGGCTGGGACGGGCCGATCGTCACGGACTCCGGCGGCTTCCAGGTCTTCTCGATGGGCCACGGCAGCGTCGCCGACGAGATCAAGGGCCGCCGCGACGGCCGCAGGAGCATGGTCCACGAGATCTCCGAGGACGGCGTCCGCTTCCAGTCCTACACCGACGGCGGTGAGCGCTTCATGGGCCCGGAGACGTCGATGCAGGTCCAGGCCAAGCTCGGCTCCGACATCGCGCTCGCCTTCGACGAGTGCACCCCGTTCCACGCCGACCGCACCTACACGATGCGCGCGATGGAGCGGACGCACCGCTGGCTCGACCGTTGCATCGCATGGCACGGCGAGCACGCGCCGGCGAGCCAGCTGCTGTACGGGATCGTCCAGGGCGGCGTCCACGAGGACCTGCGCCGGGAGTCGACCGACTACGTCGCGCAGGCCGCCGTCGACGGCATCGCGATCGGCGGCTCGCTCGGCCAGGGGAAGGAGCAGATGCGCGAGGTCGTCGGCTGGGCGCTGCGCGGTCTCCCCGACGAGCGGCCGCGCCACCTGCTGGGGATCGGCGACGTCGACGACATCCTCCACGCCGTCGCGGCCGGCATCGACAGCTTCGACTGCGCGACGCCGACGCGGCTCGCGCGCCACGGCACCGCCCTGGTCCCCGATCCCACGCGGCGCTGGCGGCTCGACCTGACCAAGGGCGCCTCGGCCGGCAGCGACGAGCCGATTGCCACGGGCTGTCCATGCCCGGCCTGCCGCTCGCACACGCGCGGCTACCTGCACTACCTCGCCCGCCACGACGAGCTGACCGGCGCTCGCCTGATCACCCTCCACAACCTCACCTTCATGGCAGAGCTGATGGCCGGTCTCCGGGCCGCGATCACGGCCGGCGCGCTCGCCGCCTACACCGACAAGGTGCTCGCCGGCGAAGCTCCTGATAGCGCTTCGGACTCTTGTGCACAGCTGGCTGGGCACAACTGTCCGAACGAACTCCAGGCGGTGAGGACTAGCGCGTGTTGTCGCGCAGGAACTGCTCGATGCCGTCGATCTGCTGCTGGACGCTGTCGCGGTCGACGGGCGCGACGCCGTTGCCGCCGTCACCGGAGGAGAGCAGCACGAGCGCGACGGCCGCGATCGCCATCAGGACCGCGAGCAGCAGCAGGAACTGGCCCCAGCGGCGGTTGCGCGCGCTGCGCTTGACCGCCTTGGGGTCGGCGGCCGCCTCGCTGACGGCGCGCCCGCGGTCGTCCAGCGGAAGCGGCGCGACCGGCGCTCGTTGGCGCGTTCGCAGCGCCTGGGTGGCGTCCGTGACGTCGCCGAGCGCCCGGGTCGCGTCCGGGTCTGCGACCGCTGCCGCCGCAGCGAGCCGGCGGGTCGCCTCGGTCTCCTCGCCGTGCAGGCCGGCCTCGAGCGCCCGCGCGAAGTCGAGCGCCGTGTCATAGCGGTCGGCGGGATCGCGCTCCAACGAGACGCGGATCGCGAGGTCGAGCTGCAACGGCACCTCCGGCCGCAGCTCGGAGATCGGCTCGATCGGCTCCTCGCGCTGCTTGAGCGCCAGCTCGGTCAGCGAGCCGTACTCGTGGGGGAGGCGGCCGGTCAGCAGCTGGTAGGCGCAGACGCCGAGCGAGTAGGTATCCGAGCGCGGTCCGGCCTCGTCGCCGTGGGCCTGCTCGGGCGAGAGGTAGGCCGCCGTGCCGAGCACCGAGCCGACCTGGGTGATCCGCGTCTGCTCGGCAGCCTTGGCGATGCCGAAGTCGGCCAGCTTGGTCGTGCCGGACTCGGCCGAGAGCAGCAGGTTGCCGGGCTTGACGTCGCGGTGGACGACACCGGCGCGGTGCGCGTAGTCGAGCCCGTGGCAGGCGTCGCGGGCGATCCGGACCGTCTCGTCGATGTCCAGGCGCTTGCGGTCGCGCAGCAGGTCGGCGCACGAGGGGCCGTCGACGAACTCCATCACGATGAAGTGGCGGTGCGAGGTCGCGTCGAGGCCGTAGTCGAAGACCTGGACGACGTTGGGGTGCTGCAGGCGCGCGGCCGCCAGCGCCTCGCGCTGGAAGCGAGCGACGAAGGCCTCGTCGTCGGCCAGGTGCTCGGCGAGCAGCTTGACGGCGACCGGCCGCTCCAGCACCGTGTCCTGGGCGAGGAAGACCGTCGACATCCCGCCGGCTCCGAGCCGACGCTCGATCCGGTAGCGGCCGGCGATCTCGCCCGGCTGCGCCATCACTCGTCGCCGTCCACGTCGGGGGCCTCGGCGCCGCCGCGGTCCTGCCCGGGCGGGCCGCCGCCGTCGGGGCCGTTGCCGTTCGGCGGCGTCTCGGGCGGCGCGGGTGGCGTGGTCTCGGGCGGAGTGGTCGTCGTCTCGGTGGTCTGCGGCGGGACGGTCTCGGTCTCGGTCTCGGGCACCAGCTCGATCGTCTCGGGCGGATCCTCCTCGGGGACGGTCTCCCGGGAATCCTGCTCGGCGGAGCGGATCTCGGCGCACTCCTGGTCGACGAGCTGGGTCAGCCGCTCGATGCTCTGCTCGAGCGCCGAGCGGATCTTGGGATCGACGTCGGCCGGGATCGAGCTCAGAGCGTTGTCGATCGGCTCTATGTTGCCGCCCTCGGCCTCGCTGGCGTAGATGTCGTCGCAGGCGCCGGCGACGCCGGCGGCGACCCGGTCGCCGATCGACTCGAGCTGCTGCTGCAGCGTCTGCGTCACGTCGGGCGGGAGCTTCCTCCCCTGCGGCTCGTCGTCGTCGCCGCAGCCGCCGACGGCCAGCGCGGCCGCTGCGGCGATCGAGCACGTGAGGTGACGGAGACGCACGGTCATTGCCCGATGAATAGCCGGTCGGCCAGATGCCTGGGCAGGTCGGTCGCGGCGATCGCCCGTGCGGCCTCGTCGACCGGGTACTCGACCCGCCGCCAGCTCGCCGTCCAGGCGTCGAGGTCGATCAGCAGCCAGGCGGCGCGCGGATCGCGGTCGCGCGGCTGGCCCACGCTGCCCGGATTGACGAGCCAGCCGTGCTCGCCGAGGTCGTGCTCGGTCCCGCCGGGCGTCTGCTCCCCGACAACCTCGCCGTCGTCGGTCCGGGTGAAGCGCAGCGCCACGTGGGTATGGCCGATCGCGCCGACCCGCGGGCCCATCGCGTCGAAGGAATGGTCGGCCTGATCGGTCGACAGCACGTACTCCCAGATCGGGTCGGCGGGGCTGCCGTGGTAGAGCCCGATCCGGCCGTTCTCCTGGAAGGGGACGAGCGTCTCGAGCAGGGCGAGCGTGTCCGCGCTCGCGTGCTCGCGCGTCCAGCGCGCGGCGGCGGCCGCCGTCGGGGAGAAGTCGGTCAGTGGGATGCGGCCGGCGACGGCGAGGTCGTGGTTGCCGCCGAGCACGACGTCGCACTCGGCCTGGGCGAGCGCCACGCACTCGTCCGGGCTGGCGCCGTAGCCGACGAGGTCGCCGAGGCACCAGATCGCGTCGACCTCCGCCGCGTGCGCGTCGGCGACCGCCGCCTCGAAGGCGGGCAGGTTGCCGTGCACGTCGGAGAGGATCGCGATCCGCGCCGGGTGCGCCCCGGGTGGATGGTTACTGTCCGAAGGGTGGCTGCTCATCGCTCTCGGCTGCCGCTGGCGATCGCCGTGGCGGTCGTGGCGGCCGCTGCCGCGACACTGCTGCTGCGCCCTCGCGACGGGTTGATCGAGCCGGCTGCCGTCAATGCGACAGCGTACTTCAGCGCGACCGATCTCCAACGCGCCGAGGACTTCCGCGACCTGCAGCGCGTCCTCGGGCTCGCCGGCGTCGTGCTCAGCGGCCTGACCGTCGCGCTGATCGCGTTGCGACCGCCGCGCCTCGTGAGGAGGGCGGTCGAGCGCGCTGGGCGGCGTCCGCTGCTCGGGGCGGCGGTTGTCGCGGCGGGGATCGCGCTGGCCGTCGTCGTGGTCGAGCTGCCGCTCTCGCTCTGGCGCCACGAGCGGGCGGTCGACTTCGGCCTCTCCACCCAGGCGCTCGGCCCCTGGCTGGGGGACGTCGCGAAGGCGGCGGCGGTCTCGGCGGTCACTGCCGCTATCGCCGGCCTGCTCGCGATGGCGCTGATCCGCCGCTTCCCGCGCCACTGGTGGGCGCCGGGGTCCGCGGTCGTGGTCGCGCTGGCGGCGGCGACGCTCTACCTGCAGCCGATCCTCGTCGCGCCGCTGTTCAACGACTTCGAGCCGCTGCCGCGCGGTGAGCTGCGCACCGAGGTGCTGCGGCTGGCCGACCGCGCCGGCGTCGACGTCGGCGAGGTCTACCGCGTCGACGCGAGCCGCCGCACGACCGCGATCAACGCCTACGTCGGCGGGCTCGGCCACACCAAGCGGGTCGTGCTCTACGACAACCTGATCGACGACTTCCCACGCGCCCAGGTGCGCTCGGTGGTCGCCCACGAGCTCGGCCACGTCGAGCACGACGACCTCTGGCACGGCCTGCTCTGGGTCGCGATCGTGGCGCCCGCCGCCATGCTCTGCGTCCAGCGGCTCGCCGAGCGCTTCGCGCGCGGAGCCCTCGGCCGGCCCGGAAAGCCAGGTCCGTCGGCGCTGCCGGCCGTCGCGCTCGCCTTCGCGCTCGTGTCCTTCGCGCTCTCGCTAGCGGGCAACTACGTCTCGCGCGCGGTCGAGGCGCGCGCCGACGCCTTCGCGCTCGAGCTGACGGGCGAGCCCGACGCCTTCGTCGCGCTCGAGCGCAGCCTCGCCACCCGCAACCTCGGCGATCCCGACCCGCCGCGCCTCCTGCACGAGCTCTTCGGCACCCATCCGACCACGCTCGAGCGGATCGGCTACGGCGTGACGTTCGAGCGCCTCGATCGATGACCCTCAACGGCCGTCGCGGAGCTAGACTCGTCCCCTCACGCGGACGTAGCTCAGTTGGTAGAGCGCGAGCTTCCCAAGCTCGAGGTCGCGGGTTCGAGGCCCGTCGTCCGCTCTGTATCGCGGCCGGTCTCCGCCGCTTACCCTCTGCTTGATGAAGCGCCGCTCTCCCTTCGCCGCAGCCGCCGTCCTCGGCGTCGTTGCCCTGCTCGGGCTGCTGGCCTACGGGCTCTTCGCCAGCGAGCCGGACCGCGGCATGGACGATGCGCTGGCGCGCGGCGAGACCGTCGCGGCGCCCGGCTTCGACCTCGAGCGGCTCTCCGGCGACGGCAGGCAGTCGCTGGCCGACTACCGCGGCAAGGTCGTCGTGCTGAATGCCTGGGCCTCCTGGTGCGAGCCCTGCCGCGAGGAGTCGCCGCTGCTCCAGCGCTGGCACGAGCGGATGTCGCGCGAGGGGCGCGGCACGGTGCTCGGCATCGATGCCCTCGACGTCGACAGCGATGCGCGCGCCTTCGTGCGCGAGTACGGCCTCACCTACCCGATGCTGCGCGATCCCGAGGGAGAGTCGCTGCTCGACTACGGCGTGATCGGCTACCCCGAGACGTTCGTGATCGACGAGCGCGGCAACATCGTGGCGCTGCGCCGCGGCCCCGTCGACGAGCGCTGGATGCGCGACAACGTCGCGCCACTGCTGGAGCGCTCGTGACGCACGCGCTGCCCCGCCTCCGACGGCGTGCGAGTGGCTCGAGCCGCCTGCTGCTGGCGGCCGCCGTTCTCGTGCTGCTCGTCCTGCCGGCCGGCGCGACCGCCGCGGATTGCCCCAAGACGACCCTCGCCGCGGTCGAGGCCGACGTGATGTGCCCCGTCTGCGGCACGCCGCTCGGCCTGGCCACCGAGGCGCCGCAGGCCAACCGCCAGCGCGCGCTGATCCAGCGGCTGGTCGACCGCTGCCGCTCCAAGGAGGAGATTGAGGAGGTCCTCGTCGCGCAGTACGGCCCCGGGGTGCTCGCGTTGCCGGAGGCCGAGGGCTTCCAGCTCAGCGCCTACCTCGTCCCGGCGCTGATCGTGCTCCTGGCGGCCGGCGGCATCGCCCTCGCCGCCCGGAGGTGGCGCGGCCGGGGAGGGGGACCGGCCGCCCCGGGCGCCGACGGACCCGCCGAGGACGGCGCCGCGGGCAAGCGGCTCGATGCCGACCTGGAGCGCTACGAGCTGTGATCGGCGCCGACACCGTCGACACCACCGTCGTCGCGGCGTTCGCCGTCGGCTTCGTCTCGTTCGTCTCGCCCTGCGTGCTGCCGCTCGTGCCGGGCTACCTCTCGACGATCTCCGGCGTCTCGTTCTCCGACATCGAGGCCGGCAGGTCGCGCCGTGAGGTGCTCTGGCCCGCGCTGCTGTTCTGCCTCTCCTTCTCGCTGATGTTCGTGGCGCTCGGCATGACTGCGACCGGCCTCGGCCAAACCCTCCAAGACCATCGTCAGTTGCTGCGCGAGGCCTCGGGAATCGTCCTGATGCTGCTCGGGGCCTTCTTCATCGCGACCCTCTTCTTCAGCCGCCTCAATCGCGAGTGGCGTCCCGAGGCGCTGCTCTCCCACGCCGGCACCGGCGGGCCGATCGTCGCCGGCTTGGCCTTCGCGATCGCCTGGCTGCCCTGCACCGGCCCGACGCTCGGCGCCGTGCTGACCGCCGCCTCCAACGAGTCGACGGTCGGCCAGGGCGGCGTCTTGCTCGCCTTCTACGCGCTCGGCCTCGCCGTTCCCTTCGTCCTCAGCGCGCTCGCCTTCTCGCACGTCTCCGGGGTCTTCCGCTTCTTCCGCAACCACTACGCGGCGATCACCCTGATCTCGGGCGCGATCCTGATCGCGATGGGCTACCTGCTCTTCGCCGGCGAGCTCACCCGCCTCAACGCCGAGGCGCTCGACCTGATGGACGACCTCGGGATCAACATCTTCGGAGACCTGTAATCCCTAGCTGCGGCTACATCTCGTCCGGCGCCTCGACCCCGAGCAGGTCGAGTGAGCCGGCGATCACGCGCCGCGTCAGCTCGCAGAGGGCGAGCCGCAAATCCTCGTCGCCGCCCTCCTCGGCCGCGCCGATCACCTTGCAGTCGCGGTAGAACGCCGAGAATGCCTGCGCGACCTCGGTCACGTAGACCGCGATCCGGTGCGGCGCCCGACGATCGGCCGCCAGCCGGACCTCCTCGGGCAGCTCGAGCAGCTTCTTGACGAGGTCGCGCGCGCTCGGGTGGAGCGTCTCCGGGCTGGCGGTCAGATCGCCGGCCACGGCCGCCGCCACCTGCCCCTCCGCCGCCCGTCGCAGGATGCTCGCGATCCGCGCATGCGCGTACTGCGCGTAGTAGACCGGGTTGTCTTGGCTGCGCTGGCGCGCCAGATCCAGATCGAGGTCGAGCGCCGTGTCCGGGCTCCGCTGCACCAGGAACCACCGCGTCGCATCGACGCCGATGTCGTCGACCAGCTCGTCGAGCGTCACGAACTGCCCACCGCGCTTTGACATCTGCGCCCGCTGCCCGTCCTCGAGCAGGTTGACCAGCTGCATCACCACCTGCTCCAGCCGCCCCGGGTCGCCCCCAAGCGCCTGCCACGCCGCCTTCATCCGGCCCAGATAGCCGTGATGATCGGCGCCCAGGACGTCGACGACATGGTCGTAGCCCCGCTCGCGCTTGTCCTCGTGGTACGCGACGTCCGCCGCGAAGTACGTCTTCTCCCCGTTCGACCGTCGCAGCACACGGTCCTTGTCATCGCCGAAGTCGGTGCTGCGCAGCCAACTCGCACCCTCGCTCTCATACACATGGCCCTGCTCCCGCAACCGCTCGATCGCCGCATCGACCGCCCCGCCCTCCTGCAGCTCCCGCTCGCTCGAGAACCGATCCATCTCCACCCGAAAGCGCCTCAGCGTCGCCTCGACCGCCTCCAACATGATCGCCACGCCTCGCTTCGCCAGCTCGTCCTCTTCGAGCTCGCCAGCGCCCTCGATCCGCGCTGCCACATCCTTGACGTAATCGCCCTGATAGCCATCCTCCGGCGGCGCCTCATTCAGCGCCCGCGCTCGAATCGAAGCCGCGAACCGCTGCACCTGCCCGCCGTAGTCGTTGACGTAGTACTCCCGGTCCACCTCACTCCCCGACAGCTCCAAGATTCGCGCCAGCGAGTCCCCATACGCCGCATGCCGGCCCGCGGCCACAGTGATCGGCCCCGTCGGATTCGCACTCACGAACTCGAGGTTCACCCGCTCGGCCACCTCAGCGACGCTGCGGCCAAAATGGTCGCTATCGCTCAGGGCAGCGCCTGCCGCAGCCTTAAGCCAGCCGTCGGCCATGAACAAATTGAGAAAACCTGGCCCTGCAACCTCGACGCGCTCGGCGTCATCGCCGAGCCGGCCCTTCAGCGCCTCCCCAAGCTGCTCCGCAACAGCCCGCGGCGACTCCTTCAGGATCCCCGCCAGCATCATCGCTGCATTCGTCGAGTAGTCCCCCAAATCAGCCTGCGGCGGACGCTCCAAGGTCGGCGCCTTCGCCGGCGAACCGCCAAGCGACTCGGCAGCAGTCACCACCGCGTCCCGGAGATCCTTGACGGGATCGGCCATAAGGCTCGGCACCCTAGACGTTTGCCTCCGCGGGTGGCGACGATTTTGCGTTCGCGCGCGCAGCTTGCGAGCACGTGAACCAAAATCGGAGACAGGACCCGCGGGCAGCCACGCCGGACCCGCGGGCACCCACGCCAGGCCCCTACTCAGTAGTGATACGGCTCCCCAGCCAAGATCTTGTGCCCCCGATACAGCTGCTCCAACAGCACCACCCGCGCCAGCTGATGCGGCAACGTCATCGACCCCAGCGACAACCGCATGTCCACGTCCTCGAGGTCCAGCCCCCGCGGCCCCCCGATCACGAAGCACAGGTTCATCCCCGACTGCCTGCGCTCCTCGAGGAACCGGCTGAACCCCTTAGAGTCGTACGACTTGCCGCCCGCCGCCAGCAGCACGGTGAACACCCGGTCCGGAATCCGCCGCGACACGTCCTCGTCGGCCCGCACCTCGATCAGCTCCAGCCGCGCGTGCCCTGCGAGCAGCTTCTTGTAGTGCTGGACGTCGTCGACGTAGGGCGGGCGTAGCCGCCCGACCGCCAGCACGAGAATCCTCATCGAGCCTTCACCGGGCTGCGATACTAGGGCCATGCCCGACCAGCCCGACGGAGAGCGCCACTTCGACATCCACGCCGACCCGGAGGTGATGGCCGGCCACTACGCGAACTTCGCGAACGTCAGCCACTCGGACTACGAGTTCACGATCACCTTCGCGCGGGTCGACCACGAGATCGAGGAGGACTCCGTCCCCGGCGTGGTCGTCTCGCGGATCAACCTCTCGCCGCGCTTCATGCGCGAGCTGATCGACGCGATGGAGGACAACTTCTCCAAGTGGCACACCCGGGAGGGCATCAAGAACCTTCCCGAGGCACCGGACCGCTGACCCGCCAAGGGTTGAGCTGAAGGCAACGCCCCGGCCCCGTCGAAAGGTGCGGGGTGCTCACGCCCGCCGAGATCCAGTTCGAGCTGACGCAGGAGTTCCTCGGTCGGCCGGGGCAGCGGGCGGGCTTCCTGGTGTTGGCGGGGCTGCTCGGCGGCTTCCTGTTCATCCGCACCAGCGCGCGGCTGATCCGGATGCAGGTCAGCTGGTGGCCCGGGAACGTCGAGACGTCGGGCGGCCTGCACATCCACCACCTGGTGTGGGGGATCGTGACGATCATGGCGACGGGGTTCCTGATGTTCTCGTTCCAGCCCGACAGCCCGTGGATGGAGATCCTGGCCGTCCTGTTCGGAATCGGCTGCGGGCTGACGCTCGACGAGTTCGCGCTCTGGCTGCACCTCGAGGACGTCTACTGGAGCGCCGAGGGGCGCTCGTCGGTCGACGCTGTGATCGTCGCGTCGCTGATCGGGGGGATGCTGGTCCTCGGCGTCGCGCCGTTCGACACCCAGGAGCAGGGATCGGTGCTCGCGATCGCGCTGGTCATCGCGATCAACATGGTCTTCGTCCTGATCGTCGTCGCCAAGGGGAAGCTGCTGACCGCGGTGCTCGGCGCTTTCGTCCCGCTGATGGCGCTGATCGGCGCGATCCGCCTCGCAAAGCCGGGCTCGCGCTGGGCGAAGCGGCGCTATCCGTCCGACAGCCGCAAGCTGCGCCGCGCGACCGAGCGCAACAGGTGGGTGGAGGCGTTCCAGGACCGCGTCTTCAACGCGATCGGCGGCCGACCGTCCGATGGCGCGAACAGCGGCCCCGGATCGTAGTCTTCGCACTGGCCCTCCATGCAGTCGAAGCTCGCACCGACAACCCCGCGCCGACGGGCGCCGCTGACGGCGGTCCTCGCACTGGCCCTTGCCGCCATGGCGCTTTCGCCCGCGGCCGCCACCGCCTCGCCGAGCCAGATGTCGATCTTCCAGGACGACGCGACGTTCGTCTACGGCAGCGGCCACGATCCCGACGCGGCGGTCGCCGAGGCGAAGCTCCTGGGCGCGGACGCGATCCGCGTCTTCGTCAGCTGGCACTCGGTCGCGCCCCGCCAGGACTCGCGCCGGCGCCCGCCCGGCTTCGACGCCCGCGACCCCGACTCGCCGGGCTATCGCTGGGAGATGTACGACTCGCTCGTCGACCGCGCGCGCCGCAACGGCCTGAAGCTCTTCATGGCGCTGTCGCCGTCGATCCCCTACTGGGCTTCTGAGCAGCCGTCGCGCTGCCCGCATCGGATCGGCGGCTACTCGCATCTGACGATGTCGTGCATGTGGAAGCCTTCGCCGGCGCTCTTCGCGCAGTTCGTCGAGGCGGCCGTCAAGCGCTACGGCACGCGCGCCGAGGGGCCCTACGGCGGCCAGGTCGCGCTCTGGTCGCTCTGGAACGAGCCCAACCTCGAGCACTACATCTGGCCGCAGCTGAAGCGGACTCGTCACGGCATCGTCGACCTCGCCGCGGTGCGCTACCGCAAGCTCTGGCTGGCGGGCTGGAAGGCGATCGCCAGGCACGACCCGCCGAGCCGCAACAAGGTGCTGTTCGGCGAGACGGCGGCGATCAGCTCGCCGATGGACACCCTCTACGCGGCGCTCTGCCTCGACGAGCAGGGCGATCCGTTCGAGGGCCGGTTGCGCGCGCTGCACGACTGCGGCAAGGTCAGGCGGCTGCCGATCGCCGGCCTCGCGCTGCACCCCTACAACAACTTCGCGATCGGCTCGGTCTTCACTCGCAGCTACACGAAGGACTCGCTGCCGATGGGCTACATGTCGCGCGCGCACAAGCTGCTCGACCGCGCCGTGCGCTTCGGCCGCATCCCGCCCCGCCGCGGCATCTACGTGACCGAGTTCGGCTTTCAGTCGAGCCCGCCGAACCCGTTCGGCGACGCCCTTTCGCTCGACCGCCATGCGGCGGCGATCAATGAGGCCGACCGCCTCTTCTACGGCGACCGGCGGGTGCGCTCGATCGCCCAGTACGAGCTGTTCGACGTCGGCAACCCGGGTGAGTTCAACACCGGGCTGCGCTTCGACGACGGCGGGCGCAAGCCGGCCTTCGACGCTTACCGGATGCCGCTGGTCGTCACCCGGCTCGATGCGAACCGGGTCGAGATCTGGGGCCAGGTGCGCCCTGCGAGCGGACGAACGCAGGCTGTCGTCGAGATCGCGGGCGGTGGTCCCGTCGTGCGCCGGCCGACGACCAACGCCGCCGGCTACTACCGCTTCGTCCTGCGCCGCGGCGGCGCGGCGCGCCTGCGCTACCGCGCGACGTGGACCGCTCCAGACGGCGAGGCGCTGCAGAGCCGCGTCGCCGCGGCTGGACGGCCGATCAAGTACCGCGAGTGAAGCAGCGCTCGGTCTGGCTCGAGGCCGGGGCGGTGATGGCGGTGGCCCTGCCGCTGCTGCTCCTGATGGACGCCTACGTGCGCGACTCGCCGGCGCCGCGCAACGACGAGCTGATCTACGAGCTGATGGCTCAGGCGCCGTTCGATCCGCACACGTTCCCGTTTGCGCATCGGGTGGCGGTGCCCACGCTGGTCGCCCTGCTGCCGTTCGGGCACACGTTCTCGTTCAGCCTGCTGGCCTGGCTCTCGACGGCGGCCGTAGGCGCACTCGCCTACGTCCTGATGCGGCGCTTCGCGATCGCCAAGCCGCTGGCGGCCGGTCTGGCGATCTGCCTCGCGCTCTCGCCGACGCTCTTCGTCGCGTCGCTGCGCGAGGGCCGCAACGTCGATCCGGAGTCGGTGCTCGTGATGTTCGCCGGGGCGATCGCGATCGTCGACCGTCGCCCCGCGCTGTTCGGAGCCATCGCCCTCGTCGGCTGCCTGGTGCGCGAGGCGGCGCTGTTCCTCGTTCCGTTCGCCTACGCCGTCTGGGCCGAGCGGCTGTGGGATCCCCGTGCCGCGCGCCAGACGGTGCTCGCCGCGCTGCCGGCGGTAGCGGCCTACGCGGCGCTGCGGCTCTCCGTCCCGTCGCTGCACCGCGAGCGCGTGCTCGGCTACGACTCGCTGCTCGGCGGCAGGCTCGAGGTGCTGCGCAAGGCGGCCGACCAGCCGCTGACGATCCTGCGCCGCATCGCGCTCGCCTTCGGCCCGCTCTGGCTGGCGGCGCCGCTGGCCCTGCGCGGCCTTCCGTTCGCCCGTCGCGGCCTGGTCCTGCTCGCCGCCTGCTGTGCCAGCATGCTCTTCGCGCTCGACTGGGGCCGGATCGTCTTCCTAGCCGCGCCGGTGATCGTCGTAGCGGCCGCCTGGGTCCTCAACACCCGCCCGCGGCTCGCGATCGCGGCCGTCGCCGCCTTTCTCGCCCTCGACGTCGGCTACGCCATCTACATGGAGGACTTCGGCGGCGCCCAGGACGGCATCATCGACGTCCCGCCGACCCGCTACCCCGCCGTCTGAGGTTCGCGCCGCGGCCCTGGGTGTATTTCGGCGGTACTTCCGCCGTAATGCACCCAGCCCCGTCAGGGGACGATTCGGACGACGATCGGGCCGAATGGCGTGATGGCGCCAGGTCCGGGACGCAGGCTCCCCGGCAAGCGGGCGTCCTCGACGACCGCGAGCGGTCGCGGGCAGGCGGGAGGCGCGCACGTCGGCTCTTCGTTGCCCAGGCCGAACGGGCGGTCGAGACGGACCCGAACGCCGTTCGCAGCGCTTCGCCGCGACGCGGCGTCGCCGCCCGTAGCGAGGACCGCGGAGGCGTCGCCGCCGGTCAGGTAGTAGGCGACGACGGGGCTGTTGCTCAGCACGGTCCTCACGCTCGACGCGGTCACCAGGTTGGCTGCCGGCGCGACGTCGGGCTGCAGCTCGCGATCGTGGCGCTGGATGGTGACTGCGACTGCCAGGGCGAGCAGGCAGGCGCTCGCGGCTGGGACGGCCCAGCGCCCCGGGATCGCCTCGACGCCGCAGGCCAGCAACGCGCAGGCGAAGGGGATCACGCCGACGAGGTAGCGGGAGTCGAAGATCTCCGGTCCCGGGACCGATACGACGGCGTGCAGCACGACCGCGGTCGCCGGGGCCGCGACGAGCAGCCAGAACGCAATCTCGCGGGCAGTCCCGTCGAGCCGCTCGAGTCGGCCGAACCGCCTCCAAAGCCAGGTCGCCGACAGCGCGAGCGCTCCCAGCAGCGCGAGCAGCTGAAGCCACCGGACGGCGGTCGAGCCTGCGAGGCCGTGCGTCCCGGTGAACAGCGACACGAGGCTGTCGCGCAGGCTGGCGGGAGAGAGGTCGGCCGACGGCGGGGTCCGCTTGGTCACGTCGAGCTGGTCGAGCCCGCGCAGCATCTCGCCCGCAAGTGGCAGCAGGGTCGCCAGCGGCAGCGCGCCGATCGCCACGACCTCCTTCCAGCCGCGTCGGCGCCACAGTGCGGGCAGCGCGAGCAGCGGTGCCAAGAAGAGCAGGGCGTCGTACTCCGACTGCAGGGCCAGGGTGCCGCCCGCGAGATACAGCCACCACCAGCGGCCGCGCCGCCCCTCGCCCAGGCGGGCGACGGCCCAGGCGGCCAGCAGCAAACCGAGCGCGGCGAGCATGAAGCCGCGCGAGTAGTTCGAGTACGAGACGTGGAACGGCGCGACGGCCACGGCGAGCGCCGACAGCAGCGCGACGCGCGTGCCGAGCAGGGGCCGGACGAGGCAGTAGACCGCCGGGACGCAGGCGAGCGCTGGCAACAGCGCCGGCACGCGCAGCCACGCCTCGTCACCGTGCGGCAGCGGTGCCAGCAGCGCGTAGAACAACGGCGGCGTGTTCTCATAAGCGGCGAGGCGGTCGAGGAAGACATCCATGCTCGGCGCCGACGCGACCAGCCACGAGTAGCCCTCGGCGTCGCTCAGGCGGTCGCCCAGCCCCGCCAGCCGGACCGCGACCGCCAGCGCCAGGACACCGAGCAGCGCCAGCCGCCGGTCGATGACTTCGGTTCTCACGGCGGGGGAGCGTAGCCCCCGCCGGGGCCTCTAGTCCCTGTAGTAGCGCAGCGGCTTGCCGGCCTTCGCGACGCGGCTGTAGGACACGCCGCCGATCAGGCCGTTGTTCCACCTGATTCGCCAGCGCCCGGCCGCGGCGCCGCCGCGGCGAATGTTCATCCGGAAGATCCCGACCGAGTTGAGCCGTGGACGCCTGATCGTCGTGAAGCCCCGCCCACGCGGTGCGAACTGCAGCTGCGGAGCGGAGAAGACGTTGGCGAGACGCGCCTGGCGCGCCGGCCGAACCTGGCCGTAGACCTCGACGAGGCTCGAGGAGCGCCGCGTCACGACGATCGGAATCCGGTAGGCGTCGTAGGAGGCCTTCTTGCGCTTGGTCCCACCGGCGAAGCGCAGGCCGCTGTTGTACTGGCTGACGTCGTTGACGTCGACCAGCTGGTACTGCGACACGGTCTTGACGCGCGGATCGCCGAAGAAGAGCCGGTCGGACTCGTTGATGTAGCGCGCGTGCAGCTTCGGCGTGATCGTCGAGATCCGGTCGGGCGGGTTGGTCTGGTAGCCGAACTCGGTGATGTAGATCCCCTTGCCGCCGGACACCCGCCCGCGCGCGGCGGCCTGGCGCATCAGTCGGTGCAGGCGCGGGAGGTACTGCTGCGGCAGCGCGGTCTTGCTGTTGGTCGTGCGGTTCGGCGGTCCGAAGCCGCCCTGGTTGTAGGGATGGATCGCCCAACCGCCGATCCGGAGCTTCGAGACCCGGCCGCAATCGTGCGCGCGGCGCAGCGCGCCCCTGAACGGCTTGCCGGTGCGGTCGAGGCAGAGCGCTGCGTAGAGCTTTGGCAGCGGCTCGCCGATCGCGGCGACCTCGCCGAACAGCACGCGTCCGCGGCGCGCGCGATCGTGCTTGGCGATCGCCCTGTAGCCGGCCTGCCAGAGCTTGCGGTAGATCACCCCGGCGGTCTCGACGCGACCGGCCCGGGTGCGGCTGGCCTGCGGCATCAGCCACCCGGTGCCGCCGCTCGAGCGGCCGATGTTCGGCTCGTTGTAGATCGAGTACCAGTCGACCTGGCCGCGATAGCGCTTGGCGACCGCTTCGACGAACTGCCCGAAGACCTTCACGTTCGGGCGCCACGGGCAGAGGTTGCGGCCGCGGCATCTGCCGGGCTGGTCGGATGCCCAGTGCGGCCCGGGGCCGCTGACCGTGAAGAGCAGCTTGATCCCGTTCTGGCGCGCCAGCCGGACGATGTTGTCGGTCGGCCCCCAGCGGGTGTACTGGGGCGAATTGGGATCGCTGGGATCGAAGTTCGCCGGCCTGCGACGGTCGGTGAAGTCGTCGTAGATCCGGTAGAAGAGGACGTTGGTGCGCAGCACGTCGACCCCGAGCTCCTTCATCTCCCGCATCGCCGCCGCGGGGTCCTCGCCCGGACGCTCTCCGAACATCTCGGCGTCGTCCTGCATCATCGACAGCTGACGCGAGCCGGCGTTGGCAGCCGCCGGCAGGGTGAGCACCACGGCCACGAGGGCGAGCAGCGCGCAGACCAGCGTGCGGAGGGTGTTCGAGTTCCTCATGCGTCCCTTCGGTCGTGAAGCCCCTGTGGGGAGGGCGGGGCCAGGTTCAACGGTCCCGAAGCGTACACACGGCGCCCGAGGAAAAGTTGCGGTTCCCGGGACGGCTAGAGCTTCAGCAGTACGAGCACGTTCACGACGAAGAGGATCGAGAAGAAGATCGTCCAGCGTGTGAGGTTGCGCTCGACCAGCGAGCCGCCGCCGAGCGGGCCGGCGCCCGTTCCGACGCCGAAGGCGCCCGAGAGCCCGGCGTCCTTACCCGAGTGCATGAGCACAAGGACGATGACCACCACGGCCAGGACGACCTGCACGCCGCTGAGAATCGCCTCCATCGCGGACGCAGACTAGCGGAGGACGGCGTCAGGCCTCCGGGGACTTGCCCTCGAGCGCGTCCAGGCCCTTGAGGATCTCGATCGCCTCGGCGCGCAGCTCGCGGTCGACGGCGCGGTAGTCGTCCTCCGACAGCTTGCCCATCTCGAGGTCGAGCTGGGCGTCGCGGATCTCGCGGTACTTCGCCTCCTTCGCGGCCTCTAGCTCCTCGCGGCTGGCCGACCCCGCGGTGTCGTCGCCGACTCCCCAGACGAGCGGTCGCAGCACCACCGCGGCGACGAGCACGGCCAGCAGGATCACCGCGAGGACGTACTCCACGCGCTAGGCCTGTGAGAGCTCTTTGCCGAGCCGGGCCGCGTAGACGCTGGTGACGCGTCGAAGGCGCGTCTGCGGCGAGGGCCAGATCGCGATCAGCGCGCCGAGGATCATGATCGCGCCGCCGATCCAGATCCAGGAGACGAGCGGCGAATCGATCGCACGGAAGGTCGCAGGCGGGGCATCCTCGCGGTAGCGCTCGACGATCGCGGCGATCACGATCGCCTGGACGTCGTCGCGCGAGCCGGCGAACTTGGCGTCGGCCTCGCGGATCGCCGGCTCGAGCTCCGCGATGTCGGGCCGGACCGCTGCCCAGAGGTCGCGCCGCAGCCCCCAGCGGACGTCGACCTCGCTCGTCGCCTCGCCCTCGAAGAAGCGGCCGATCGGCCCGGCCTCGGAGCTCTGGGAGGGGTAGTAGTTGCGCGACGGACGCAGCGTCTGCACCTCGTCTCCGCGGCGGGCGCGCAGCACCGCGCCGAAGGTGATCGGCGCACCGGTGCCCGCGCTGTCGCGGCCTACCTCGGCGGTCGGCCGGACGTAGGTGATGTCATAGCCCCCGGCCTCGAACGACTGACCCGGCGAGAGCCGCACGTCGCGCTGCTCCTGGAACGCCGACGAGGCGGCAACGCCGAGAAAGAGGATCGCGATCCCGGCGTGGACGAGGTAGCCGCCGTAGCGACGGCGGTTGCGCGAGATCAGCTGGCCGAGCGCCCGCGGCCAGGGGTCGCCGGTGATCGTGCGCCGCGCCGCCGTGCCGCGCGCCAGCTCCTGGACGACGACGGCGAGGACGAGCGCGACGAAGCAGAACATGACCAGCGCGAGCGGGCTGTCGGCCGAGTCGGTCAAGGCCAGCAGCGCGACCAGCGTGATCGCAGCCACTGCGACCGGGAGCCGCAGCGAGCGCACCAGCCCCGAGCGGCTCGCCCGTCGCCACGGAACCATCGGGCCGATCGCCGCCAGCGCGACCAGCACGAGCGCGAGAGGGGTCGTCACGCGGTTGAACCAGGGCGGTCCCACGCTCGCCTCGTCACCTGACAGCGCCTCGGAGATCAGCGGGAAGAACGTCCCCCAGAAGATCACCACGCAGAGCCCGACCAGCACCAGGTTGTTGACCAGGAAGAACGCCTCGCGCGACATCAGCGAGTCGAGCTTCGCCTCGCTGCGCAGGTCGTCGAGGCGCGACACGATCAGCGCCAACGAGCCCATGATCACGACGGCGATGAAGACGAGGAACTGCTTGCCGATCGTCGACGCGCCGAAGGCGTGGATCGAGTCGAGGATCCCGGACCGCACCAGGAAGGTCCCGAGCAGCGCGAGCACGAACGTCGAGACGATCAGCGACACGTTCCAGACCTTCAGCATCCCGCGCTTCTCCTGGACCATGATCGAGTGGATGAACGCGGTGCCGATCAGCCAGGGCATCAGCGACGCGTTCTCGACCGGGTCCCAGGCCCAGTAGCCGCCCCAGCCCAGCTCGCTGTAGGACCAGAGCGCGCCGAGCATGATCCCCGCGCCCAGGAACGTCCAGGCGATCAGCGCGAAGCGCCGCGTCGCACGGATCCAGTCCGCGCCGGTCTGGCGCACGATCAGCGCGCCGATCGCGAACGCGAACGGGATCGCGAAGCCGACGTAGCCCGTGTAGAGCATCGGAGGGTGGATCATCATCGCCGGGTGGCGCAGCAGCGGGTTGAGCCCGGCGCCCTCGACAGGCGCCACGGCGAGCGTGGTGAAGGGGTTCTCCCAACCGACCATCAGCAGCAGGAAGAACCCGGCGATCCCGCCCAGGACGGCGGTCGCGTACGGCGCGATGTCGCGCAGCGAGCGCCGCGTCGCGAACAGCACCGCGCTGGCGAAGAGCGACATCAGCAGCGCCCAGAGCAGCAGCGACCCGTCCTGGGTCGCCCACATCGCCGTGAACTTGTAGAAGGTCGGCGTGTCGGTCGACGAGCCCTCGGCGACCAGCTTGAAGGAGAAGTCAGAGCGCAGGAAGGCCGACTGCAGGACCACGGTCGCCGTCACCATCAGGCCGGCGACGCAGTAGATCGCCCGCCGTCCGGAGACGACCGCCGCGCGACTGCCGGATCGCGCGCCGTGCAGCGACGCGCAGACCGCGTAGACGGCGGTCAGCAGGCCGACGAGCAGACAGGCGGAACCGAGTCCCGCCACCTCAGGTGCTCTGCTCGTCCTCGGTGAACTTCGATGGGCACTTGGTGATCAGCGAGTCGCGCTCGGCGACGAAGGTCCCCTGCTCGAGCTGGCCCGAGACGATCACCTCGCGACCCTCGCGGAAGGGGTCGGGGACGACGCCGGCGTAGGTGACCGGGAGCGACTCACGCCCGTCGCGATCGCGGATCCGGAACGTCAGCCGGTCGCCGTCCTTGTCGACCGAGTCCTTGACGACCTTGCCGGTCAGCTCGTAGGAGCGACCCTGCTCCGCCCCGGCAAGCAGATCGGAAGGCTGCTTGGCCTGGGTCGACGCGCTGAAGCTCGTGTAGACGAGCGCGCCGGCCAGCAGGACGGCGGCGGAGAGGGCGACGAACAGGCGCAGCTTGCGCTTTCGGCGGGGGTCCATCGACACTGATTATGCCTAGCATGCCGCCTCGGCTTCTCCGCGCTCGGCTCGGCGATGGTCGACGACATCCCTCGCTACATCGCCTGACTGCTTGACCTCACCACAACCAACGCGTCCCGAGCGGGTTACCGCTGCTGTGCCCCGTCCGCTCCCGACGCCGTCGGCCGCCGCTGCGGTCGCCGCGCTCCTGCTCGCGGCACTGACATTCGTGCTCGTCGCGGCCTCGGCCGGCGCCGCGCCGCCGCAGCCGATCGAGTTGCGCTCCGGCTGGGAGGTCCGCGACCTGATCACGCCGCCGACGCCGGTCCAGCCCGCCCCGCCGCCAGAGACCTCGCCGAGCGCCGCACGCGTCGCGCGCCTTCCCGGTCGAGCGGCGCAGGCCGGTGGCGACTGGCGGCCCGCCGCCGTCCCCTCGACCTTCGAGGGCCTCGCGCGCGCGCCGTTCTTCGGCGGCACGCTGAAGCTCTACCGCCTGCGCTTCACGGCACCTGATGTCGAGGACTACGACTGGGCGTTCGACTTCGAGCAGGTGCGCCGGCGGGCGACGGTCTCGCTCAACGGTCGGCGGATCGGGCTCAGCATCGATCCATACACGCCATTCCGCGTGCCGGCCCGCGGGCTGCTTCCGGGCGAGGTCAACACCCTCGAGGTGCTCGTCGACAGCCGCAAGGACCCGCGCCTGCCGGAGGGCTGGTGGAACTGGGGCGGGATCGTGCGGCCGGTGAAGATGGTGCCGATCGGGCCGGCACACGTGCGCGACCTGGCGCTGCTCCCCGCCGTCCGTTGCACCGGCCCCGCGACCGGCTGCAGCGCATCGCTGCTGATCGACGGGATTCTCGAGAAGCTGCCGCGCGAGCCCCCGCGCAGCGAGATCGTCGATGGGCGGCGGGTGGTGCCGCCACCGCCGCGGCCGCTGCTGAAGATCCGGCTGAAGGCGCCCAACGGCGAGGTCACCTCCCACCGTGCCTGGCTGCGCGGGTCGAGCGCCGGCCGTCGCCGGCAGAAGATCCAGATCGCCATGCCGCCGCCGCAGCTGTGGTCGCCGGAGCTGCCGCAGCTCTATGACGCGCGGGCGACGCTGACCTACGACGGCCAGGTGACGCAGATCGAGAAGCGCAAGCTCGGCTTCCGCTCGATCGAGGTGCGCGACGGCGTGCTGCTGCTCAACAACCGTCCGCTCAACCTGCGCGGCGCCTCGATCCACGAGGACGCGCCCGGCCGTGGCGCCGCGATCAACGGCTACGACATGGATACGACGGTGCGCGAGCTGAAGGAGCTCGGCGCGAACGTCACGCGCGCCCACTACGTGCTCAGCCAGGGCCTGCTCAACCGCTTCGACAAGGCGGGCATCCTGGTCTACAACCAGGCGCCGGTCTGGCAGCGCGACCACGGCGCGAACCTGCTCCGACGGCCAATCGACCGAGCGCGCGCCGTCGCTCAGGTCGAGCGGACGGTGCTCGCCGCGCGCGGCCATCCGTCGGTGATCGTCCACTCCGTCGCCAACGAGCTGACCTTCACGCCCGACCGCCGCCCGCGATCGCGACGCTTCCTGCTCGACGCCGCGAAGGCCGCGCGCGACCTCGATCCCCTCGTCCCGATCTCGCTCGACATCAAGACCCGCCCTTGGCTGCCGCGCCAGCGCACCTACGACGCGTTCGACCTGATCGGCATCAACCAGTACTTCGGCTGGTACCCGTGGGTCGAGGACTTCGCCGGCCTCGAGCCGTTCCTCAACCAGATGCGCGCCTACTACCCCGAGCAGGCGCTCGTCATGACCGAGTTCGGCGCCGAGGGCCGGCCGGACATGGCCACGGAGCCGATCGACGTCAAGGGCAGCTACGAGTTCCAGACCAACCACGTCGCCCGCACGATGGATCTAGTCGACCGACTGCCCTACATGTCCGGCGCAATCCACTGGACGCTGCGCGAGTTCGAGATCTTTCCCGACTGGCGCGGCGGTGCCTCCGGCCACGAAGGCCCCAACGACAACATTCGCCACCACAAGGGCGTCCTCACCTACAGCGGGGAGCGCAAGCCCGCCTGGCACGTCCTCCGCGACCACTTCGCGCGCACGCCCCTCTACCGCTGATCTAGCCGCTAGCCGTGCCTGGCCGAGCCGCTGAAGTGGACGCCGTCGGTGCGTAGGGGCGGGCAGACGCTGCCGGTGGCGAAGCGGCGGCCGTAGAGCTCGCCGTCGCTGGTCAAAACGGAGCGGGCGCCGAGGGCCTGGACGTGGGAGAGGATCGCGAGGGCGCTGTCGGTGAGCCGCATGTCCTCCAGCGGGCGGGCGATCCGGCCGTCCTCGATCAGGAATGTGCCATCGCGCGTCACGGCGGTGAAGCGGCTCTCGGTCGGCCGCAGCACGTTCGTGTACCAGAGGCGGGTGACGTAGATGCCGCGCTCGACCGGGGCGCACAGCTCGCTCTCGTCGGCGGCGCCGCCCCCGATCAGGACGAGGTTGGTCGGGCGCGGCCCCGCGGCCTGGCCGCCGGCGACGAGAGCATGGCCCGTGGTGGCGGTCGGGGGGCCGGCGATCGCCGCGCTGCGCGTGTCGTGGACGACGCGGTGGGCGACTCCGTCCTGGATCAGAGGCAGCGGTGCCTTGGGCACACCCTCGGCGTCGAAGGCGCGCGGCAGCGTGGCGTGGAAGCGCGGCGAGTCCGAGAGGTTGATCGAGGGGCTGACGACGCGCGTGCCGAGCTTGCCGCTCAGGGCGCCGCGGCCCTCGGCGTGGGCGAGCCCGTCGAACGCCGTCTCGCCGAGTACCCAGAGCACGTCCAGGACGGCGTGAGGCTCCATGACGACGGTGTAGTCGCCGGGCGGCAGGCTGACCGGCTCGCCGTCGACGGCTGCCGTGTCGGCGGCTCGCTCGGCCAGGGCGGCCGGATCGAGCCCCGACGCGGCGACGGCGGACTGCGCGGCGTAGCCGGTGCGGCCGTTCGGCGCGGTCGCGATCACCTTCATGAAGGCGTCGGTCACGCGATCGCTCAGCTCGATGCCGGTGGACGAGGCGATCGCCGTCTCGACGTCGCCGGCGGTCCAGATGCCGCTGAGCCTGACGGCGCCGGTGCTCTCCGCGCCGAACGCGCACCGCAGCCCGTCGGCGCCGGTGGCTGGGTCCAGCGCGGCCGTCTTTGCGTCGAAGCCGTCATGGGCGCGCACCGGCGCGGGTTCCGGGAAGCCCCGGTAGTGGCCCTCGCCGGCGCTGTCCGCCGCGGCCTCGGCGGCGAGAGCGGCGGCACGTCCGCAGTCGGCGAGCGCGTCGTCGCCGACGCGGTTCGTCGTGGCCCGGCCCACGTGCCCACCGCGGACCACCGCGATCTCGACCGTCAGGTCGTCGATCGACGTCGCCTGGGTCGGGCGCGAGCTGGCGAAGCGCAGCGTCGCCGACCGCTCGCGGGCGACCGTGACGAGCGCTTCGCCCCGCGCCTTCGCCAGGGCACGGCGCGCGGTGTCGAGCGCGTCGCTCATCCGGCGCCGACCTGGACACCGCGGAAGCGCGCCGGGGCGCAGCCGTGTGCCACGCGAGCGACCTGGCCCGGCTCGCCCTTGCCGCAGTCGGTGAACGAGACGAGGCCCCACTCCTCGGCAGAGCAGACGGCGTCGAGCGAGCCCCAGAAGTCAGGGGTCACGCCTGCGTAGAGCGGATCGCGTAGCAGCCGTCCGAGCTGCCCGTCGACGATCTCATGAGCCGCCTCGCCGCCGAACTGGAAGTGCAGCCGCCGCGAGTCGATCGACCACGAGCGGTTCGTGTCGATGTACACGCCGCGCTCGATCTCGCTCAGCAGCTCGTGCAGCGACCCGCCCTGGCCCGGGTCGAGGCTGACGTTGCTCATGCGCACGAGCGGCTGGCGCGCGAAGCCCTCGGCGCGGGCGCAGCCGCCCGAGCGCTCGAGCCCGATCTCGGCGGCGCTGCCGCGGTCCGAGAGGAAGCCGCGCAGGACGCCGTCGCGGACGATCGGCGTCGCCTGCGCCGGCACGCCCTCGTCGTCCCAGCGGTAGCTGCCGACTGCGCCGGGCACGGTCGCGTCGGCGGTGATCGACATCGCGCCGGAGCCGTAGCGGAGCGTGTCGATGCCGGTCGCCGGCACCCAGCTCGTGCCGGCGTAGGAAGACTCGTAGCCGAGCACGCGGTCCAGCTCGACGGCGTGTCCGACGGACTCGTGGATCTGCAGACCGAGCTGCTCGCCCGCCAGCACGAGCGTCGTCGGGCCCTCGGGGCAGCGCGGCGCGTCGAGCAGCGTGGCCGCCTCCTCGGCGACCCGTGGCGCGTTCGCTGGCAGCTCGAGCGCCAGCACGTGCTCCCAGCCGGCTTGGGCGACGCTGCCGGCGTGCGATGCAGGGTAGGAGCGGGTCTGCGCGTCGTCGCCGCGCACGGCGGTCGCGCTGACGACACCGCCGCAGTCGGTCAGCTGCTGCTCGCAGAGCGCCCCTTCGGTCGAGACGAACAGCTTCTCCTCGTGCCGTGACTGCAGGGCTGTGAGCGCGACGGCGATCCGGGGCTCGGTGCGCAGCGCGCGATCGGCCTCGTGGAGCAGCGCCAGCTTCTCGTCGAGCGAGACCGCGAAGGGGTCGGTCGCGACGGGGGAGAGATAGCGACCGCGGGCAGCGGGCTCGTGAGTCAGCGCGCCACCGCGGCCGCGCGGCTGCGCCTCGGCGATCGCCAATGCCCGGGCGAGGGCGTCCTCGGCAGCCGTCCGATCCGATCCCCGCGCGGCGGCGAAACCCCAGGCGCCGCCGAGCAGGACCCTGACGCCGAAGCCCTCCTCGTCGCGTGCGTCGAGCTCGTCGAGCTCGCCGTTGCGCATCGCGATCGACTCCTCGCGCAGGCGAGTGTGTCGCACGTCGGCATAGTCGGCGCGGCCAGCCGCTGCGTCCATGAGCTGACCGAGCAGGTCCCGCACCGCTGCGACCCTAGCGTCCAGGGCCACTATCACACGATAGGTGTGCTAAATGTCACAAATCGCATTCCGGCCTACAAGAGCGCGACATGACCCCCTCGACCAAGAGCTTCGCTCGCCGGCTCCGCCAGGCGCGTAGGTCGACCGGCATGACCCAGCACGAGCTCGGCGCGCGCGCCGGGATCAGCGGCAGTCAGGTCTACCGCCTCGAGGCCGCGGAGCGCGAGCCGCGCCTCTCGACGCTCGTGGCGCTCGCCCGCGCGCTCGACAAGGATCCTGCCGACATGGTTCGCGGCCTCGGCTGAGACGGCAGCTTTCAACCCGGAAAGCTGTCCATTCGCTGTTGTGTGTCACAAGATCGTCGGCGAGGTCAAGCACGTGTAGTTCGACGGCTATCGGGAGGGCGGGCGCATGCCGGTCATTGGCATGCAGGGGGGATGGGGGCTGGGTTCGACGTATCGCGCGTTCCGGCGGGAGCGTGCGTCCTTGCCGCGCGTCAGCTGGCCGCCGGCGCTCTTGCTTCCTTCGTCACGCGGTCGCGATGATGACCGGGCGATGGCGCCGGATGCAGACCACCTAGCGCGGCAGCTCGCGCGCCGCAGCGACGCCGAGCTGCTTGCCCTGACGCCGTCGGTCCCGGACGCCTTCGACGTCTTCTTCCTCCGGCACGGCAACGCGATCGCCTCGTACCTGTGGCGCCAGACGGGCAACCACGACGTGGCGGCGGACCTGACGTCCGAGACCTTCGCCGTCGCGCTCGAGTCGCTCGCCCGCTACGACCCGGCGAAGGGCGACGCCCGCGGCTGGCTGTTCGGCATCGCGAGGATCACGATGCTGTCCAGCTACCGCGAGCAGCGCAGCGAGCGGTCGGCGCGACTCCGGCTCGGGCTCGACGTGCTCGGCCACAGCGACGAGGACTGGGAGGCGGTCGAGTCGCGCATCGACGCGGCGCTGCCCGGATTCGTCGACGACGTCGAGCAGCTTCCGCGCGCCGAGCGCCGTGCCGTGGTCGCGCGAATCCTCGAGGAGCGCGAGTACGCGGAGATCGCCGCGAGCGAGCAAGCGACCGAGGCGGCAATCCGCCAACGTGTCAAGCGCGGCCTCGCTCGCCTGCGCAAGCGGATCGAGGGAGACGGCGGATGAGCGCGCCGCGGCGACCGATGGCCTGGCTCTGGGCGGCGATCTGGCTGCGCTGGCGGCTGGCGGGGATCAAGCTGCGGCGAGGGTTCGCAGGCAGCTCGACCGCCCGACACGGGGTTGACTACCACCTCGAGCCGGCCGAGATCCCGGTCGAGGGCGCCGACTACCAGCCGAACGAGCTGCCGGAGGAGCTGATGTCGAGGCTCGCCGCGACGCGGGCGGAGCTCCACGAGCGCGCACGGAGCCTCGCGACTGCGCGGACCGGCCACCGCGGCCGGCGCCGGCGCCTCGGCGCGCTCGCGGTCGCGGCGCTGCTCGGCCTTTCGGGTGCCGGGGCCGCAGCGGCGGCGCTGGTGACGGGGTCGACGGGGGTAGCGGCCGTGGACCGGCTGCTCGGGATCGCCGACGACCGTGTCGATCAGCCAGGCATCTCCGGCCGTCCGGACGGGACCGCGCGCGACTTCCAGCCACGGCCATCTGGGTCGAGCGTCTCGGTCGCGGCGCCGTTGGGCTCGCGGCGCCTGGTGGCCAGCTCATACGTGGCGCGGGACGGCAGGGTGTGCTCGGTCCTGACCGAGGACGACGCGGCGGGCATTGCGGGTGACGTCACCTGCGAGGCACTTGTCACGCTCGAGAGGAAGCTGGCGCAGAACGCGGGCGCGGCTACCGG
This sequence comes from Thermoleophilaceae bacterium, assembly GCA_036259535.1. Taxonomy (GTDB): domain Bacteria; phylum Actinomycetota; class Thermoleophilia; order Solirubrobacterales; family Thermoleophilaceae; genus JAAYBF01. Next base: position 17,800 of record DATABO010000054.1, on the reverse strand, counting down.
AATCGCCGGCCTGGGGGGCGCCGTCGTGATCTGGGGACTGGCCGACGGCCGAGTCACGAGCCTCACAGGTCGTGGCCCGCGTGGGCCTCTAGACGTTCACCTCGGGCCGCGCGCGGCGCTGGGCGACACGGAGGGTGCACGCGCGAGGGGCTTCATAGCGGTCGAGCGCTCGGGTGCGGACGGCACGGTCGATCCCCGTGAGTTCGTCTTTCACGCGGTGCGCGAGGACGGGAGCAGTGCGACGATCCGGCCCTAGGCCGTGTCCTTGACTGCCCTCCGACGGTCCGTCTATGGTGGGCCAGCACCTGTCAGGTGCACTTCGGACTCGCTATCCGCCGAGAGGGGTTGAATATGTCGTACTCGAGGGCACGGCTCGCCGTGTTGGCGGTGCTCGCTGTGGGCGCTGTCGCGATGCTGATCCCAGCACAGTCAAGCGCCTTCACCAGTTGGTACAACTGCATCAACAAGCCGTCCGATACCTGGTGCGACGGTCGTGCCAACGGCACCTACGACGGCCAGCACAGCTGGGACTACAACTCGGCGTCGAACCCGAGTGGGACTCCCTTCTGGGTCTGCCAAAGGGTCTACAAGCCCTCGACGGGGAACTGGCTCGTAGGCAACAGCTGCGGCGTGGATTACATCTTCCACGTCTACGGCAACGTGACATGCGTCTGCTACGACGCTGAGGTCTCACAGCTCAGCGGCAGTGGACGGGACATCTACGGATTCGCGGACGCGGACTACTAATGACTAACTCAAAGAAGAACTACATACTGCTGGTCGTCGTCGCTGCGTGCCTGCTTCTGGCATCCGTAGGTGCGACCGCCGATCCAGACGAGAGCAACTCGCCCGGCGCGGGCGTGCAGCAGGTCACGGAGACCGAGGCGGAGGTAAGGGCGGCGATGGCCGTGTTCGATCGGCAGCGCGGCTCCGGGGATGCCTTGTCGGAGTGGTTGGCCGGAAAGCTCGACGCAGCCGCCGAGTTCGGCATGAATCCCGCACTCTCACGGCTGTCGATCGGCAACGCGACGAATTCCCTGTACGCGGTCCCCGCGCGCGGTCATGTCTGCGCGGTGCTTACCGTCGGCGAGGGCGCGAGCGTGTCGTGTCCCCCCACGGGCGACGTCGCGGCTGGGAGGAGCGCACCGTCCACAGTGGCGCTCGCAACCGGCGACGTCGCGATCTACGGGATAGTTCCGAACGCTGTCGAGTCGGTCTCGGTGCAGACCGGTCCGTCGGAGTCGACGAAGGTCGATGTGGAGGGCAACGCCTACTACACGGTCGTTTCGGCCGGCACTCCGCTGAAGACGGTGCGTTACGCCGGACCCAGCGGCTCCGTCGAGTTCCCGATCTATGACCCGCAGCTCGTGCGCGACGGGTAGAGGCGCCGCGAGCGATTGCCTGGTCGTCTGGATTATCACGGCAAATGCGGATTGATAGCCCGTCGCACAGGACGAAAACCACCGATAGGAGTAGACACGAGCCGGCGCACTATGTATCCTGCATACAGGCAGATGGAGGGAGCAGTTGACATGTGGAGGGCGGCGGTCGCGCTTGGCATTTCCGACGCGTCGGCTCGTTCTCGCTGGCAGCCGCTGATGGAAGCTCCGTCTTGCTCAGTTTCGGCCCGTCTGACGGGCCGGAAACCCACCGGCTTACGAGCTCTTGGGCCTAGACACGGACCGAACCCTCCCCGTGACCGGGCCCGCCCTGAGCTCGTAGCGCGCTAGGCGCACCGGCGGCGACACCGCGCCCATCCCTCCGGGCCTGTCGCCGCCGGAGCCGGTGGCCTTTCTAGAAGGGGGGGCGCTTCGAGCTGAGCACGCCCTATAGGCCTGATGGGCGTAACGGCTTGGAAACGATTCTGTCTATGTCTGCGCTGTCGGTCTAAAGGATCGCCGGCTCTCGACCGATCCTCCGCGCCATGAGGGGGGCTGGGGGCGACTCGCCGGAGGGCGAATACGAGCGCTATCGCAGACCCGTCCTCGGCATGCTCGCCAAGCGTTTCCCGCGCCTGGACGAGGACGAGCGCCTCGCGATCTACCACGACGCTTGGACGCGGGTCTACACCAAGCGGGAGCGGGGCGAGCCGATCGGCTCCTTGCGCGCGTACCTGCTGGCGACGGCCGGCGCCGAGGCGCTGCACGCCGTGAGTCGCGGCCGGACGCCGACTCCGGTCGGTCCCGACGATCCGCGCCTCCAGGCGCTGGCCGACGAGGCGCCGCTGCCCGACGAGCAGGTCGTCACCCGCGATCAGGCCCGTATCGCGCGCGGCCTGCTCGATGCCCTCGACGGCCGCCAGCGCGACGTGCTCAAGCTCCGCTGGGACCTGCAGCTGACAGCGTCCGAGGTTCGCGCTGCGCTCGGGCTAAGCGAGCGCCAGTACCGCCGACTTGCGGAGGAGGGAGCCATTGCGCTCGCAGGCCTGGTCGAGGAGCTCCACAGTGGGCAGTGGTCTCGCCGTACCCGCAGCCTGCTTGCCGCGTGCCTGGTGGAGGTGGCCGGCGATGGCAAGCGACGAGTCGGCATCGCCAGCCGTCGCCAGCGGGAGGAGGCTCAGCGGCTGCTCGAGTCCGATCCCCACGTCGCCGCGCTGTATGCCGAAGTCCGCCGCTCGATCCGCGGTGCCGCCGCGCTGCTACCGCTTCCCGTCCTCGGCATCGGCAGCGGACGCGACGACGTGGCCGCTCGCTTCTACGAGTTGGCCTCCGACGTCCGTACTCAGATCGCCAACGCGATCGAGACAGCGAGGCAGCAATCCACGTCGCTGTATGTGCGCGCCAGCGATCCCGCCCTTCTCACCAGTCCCCGGCCCGGCACCGCAGCCGTCGCCGTCGTCGGCGCGTTGGCGATCGGCGGCGGCACCTACGACGCTCTCTCGAAGCCTCCCTCATCGTCCCCCCGCGTCGTCGACGTAACGGCCGTCACGCCAACGACCGCCGCAGAACCACCCCCGAAGCCGGCCCCTCGCCAACCCGCGGAGCGGAAGCCTCGTCCCGCGCCAGCTACCCCGAAGCCCAAGCCATCGATTGCGTCCCCGCCGTCCGTCGAGTCGGCTCCGCCCACCGTGGCGGACGCTCAACCGGCCTCCACGCCTGAACCAACCGCAACTCGATCCATGGAGTTCGGATTCGAGGACTAAAGCCCAGGGAGGGTGATCGCTCTGAGAACGCTTAGAAATCGTACGAGGAAAAGCCGCTGGGCTAGGCGGATAGTCATCATCGTAGGACCGCTGCTCTCTCTAGCCAGCATGTCCCCTCATCAAGTGGCTACGGCTGGTACATACACCGTCAGTCAGTGCGATGAGGATCTTGGAATTGCTGCATCATCGTTTACGTGGCAAGACTCTGGCGTTCCCGCTCCGATGCAGCATGCTAATAGTGGTTGCCTTGAGTTTGGTCTAGGGGCACGCACCAGCGGGATAGGAACCTCCCGCACGTATCCCCTTGAAGCACGCGGCGGTTACGTCACCACCGCTCCGGACGGAACTGACTTTGTCCGATTCTCCGGATCTTTTGGGACGCTCATGACTTGCTGTGTTGCCGGTATGGAAATCTATGCCGGCGCCGAAGAGCTTGCAGATGGATCGGGAGACCGGGAGGATGTCTTCCGCGGATCTCTAGGTTCTTCTACCTGGCAGGCGCCGACAGGGACGCTCGGGCCAGTGCGTGTGGAGTGGGATGCCCACGAGGCGGGATTCAAGGCCGAACGCATTGGGTACTTCATTGTCTGCCGTGGCGAAACCGGATGTCAGCAGACTCCATCAGGCGATTACCGCGTACGAGGGAGATCTTTTGAGTTTACGCTCGAAGACGAATTCGAGCCGGATGTCACGACCATCGGGGGCTCGGCTATATCCGAAGACTGGCTGCGAGGAACTGAGACTCTCTCCCTCGCCGCCGTAGATTACGGTGGTGGCCTCACAGGTCTCTCTGTCAGCGCCGGGGAGCAATCCGTCATCGCGGCTCCTTCGAGCTGCTCGAAGGTTGGGAATCGGTATGTCAGCCTTCGTCCGTGCCCGCTCAACCGATCCGGAACGTGGCCTCTTGACACGCGGAATCTAGATGATGGCCGTGTGACGCTCACGGTTGAGGCTGCAGACGCCGGAGGGGCGACGAATGTCGAACAAGTCGCGCTCAACGTGGACAATACGCCGCCGGAGCCACCCTCCCTAGTCGCTGACGGCGGGGAGAACTGGCGATCTACAAACGATTTCACCGTTCGTTGGGCCGACACTGAGCAGCATGCTCCCGTTGTGAAAAATCATTACGCGATTTGTCGGATACCCGCTGGGGCGTGTGACCTGCGCACCGAAGAGCACACCGAGAATGCGATTCAGGTCGATGTGCCTGAGCCGGGGGCCTACGGTCTTCGGGTGTGGCTCGAGGACGCGGCTGGGAATGTCGACGCCGAGTCCACGTCGCCGACGACAATTCTAAAGTTTGACGACGGCGTTCCCGGGCGGGCCTACGTCGAGGCGCCCACGGGCTGGCTTAGTGAATCTGAAGCGCAAGACGTCTCTGTGTCATTGGGCCTTGAGTCGGTAACGGACGAGCCGGTATCGGGAATCGCGGGATATTCCGTCACGACGAACGGCGCTCAACCGGATGGGTCGGTAGACGTGTTCGGGCGAAACCCGGATCTCGGCCTGGGTGGCCTACGTGAGGGCGTTACGGTGGTTAACGCACGAGCGGTCTCTGGCTCAGGGGTAGCGGCTACGGTAATGGGATCTGTTTCGATCATGGTCGATCAAAGCCCACCCTCGGTGACGAGTGAGGGACTTCCCGGCCCAGAGACGTGGCAGCTACAGCCGGTTATCGGCGAGGTCATTAGCGGCGATCAATCCGATTTATCGGGGGTTACCCCCGCATCATTGGGGCGCCCAGTGGAAGAGGGAGCTCATATCAAGTTGCAGGTAGCTGACTCGGTGCGGGCCGTTCGAGGGCACCGCGCCGCTGTCTCGATCGCCTCCGACGGCCATCACACGCTCACGTACCGCGCGTTTGATACGGCTGGGAATGGGTCGGTCCAGAAGGAGGCGAAATTCAAGATCGATCAGACGGCGCCGACGGGGGCCTTTCGTGGCCTGGATCGGGCGGACCCGAGGGGCCTCAAGGTCGACGTTGCGGATGCGACGTCGGGTATCGGCGATGGGCGTATTGAGTACCGCCGCGTCGGCGCAGGCGGTTTCGAGCGATTGGAGACCAGACGCGACGTTGGCGTCCTGTCGGCTCGCGTCGATGACGAGAACCTGCCAGTAGGACGGTACGAGCTACGCGCGGTGGTCACCGATGTGGCAGGCAATCGGGCTGTGATCGACAACTGGACGGATGGGTCGCCTGCAACGGTTGGCATGCCTCTGCGAGACGACGCCAAGATCGACGTAGTTGGCGAGGCCGCCGGCGGGCGCTGCGTCAAGGTCACGACGAAGCGACGCAGCGAGATGCGGGGGCGTAAGCCGGCGGCACGGAAGAAGTGTCGGCGTAAGGTTTCGTCGACGTCCTCCCTCCAACTGGGTCACGGCAAGCGCGGGCGATCGACCGGGCGCCTGACCACCGCACACGGCCTTCCGGTCGGCGGGGCGTCGATCGTCGTCGAAGGGCTGCCTCGTTCGGGCGGCGCGTTCGCGAGGCTCGGCACGTCACGGACAGACGCGCAGGGCCGCTTTCGCTTCGCGATTCCCGCAGGCCCTTCTCGCACCGTGCGCTACCGCTACGACGGCACCAACACCATCCAGCCCGCGGCGTCTCAGCTGGTGACCAAGGTGCGCGCGGCGGCTCGCTTGAAGGTGAGCCGCCGTCGGCTACGCAACGGACAGGTCGTCCGGTTCGCGGGCCGCCTGCTGGGCAAGCCGATCCCCTCCGGCGGCAAGGTCGTCGCCCTGCAGGCGAAGGTGGGGAGGAAGTGGCGGACCTTTGCCACGCCCCGGGCCAACGCGCGAGGCGTCTTCAAGCACCGCTATCGCTTCACCGCCACGACCGGCCTGCGTCGCTACGCGTTCCGCGCGGTGGTCACCAGGGAGGCTGCCTATCCCTATGAGGCGGGCGTGTCGCGGGTGGTCCGGGTGGCGGTGAGGGGCCGCTAGCCAGGGCGGCGACGTTGCGAGGCCCCGCCGCGGCGGGGCCTTCGGAGTGCGGCTGAGAGGAGTCGAACCTCCACGGACATTGCTGTCCACAAGGCCCTCAACCTTGCGCGTCTACCAGTTCCGCCACAGCCGCTCGAGGGGCGGTGAGTATAGCCGTGGGACCGTTGCCGCTTGCTTCCGTCCGAAGGGGCGCTAGTCTTACGAACACATGTTCGGATCGGACTACAACCGGCCAGCGAGAACGGGAGCCTGAGACCGTGGACTTGAACCTGACCAAGCGTCAGCAGGAGATCTTCGACTTCATCAAGCGCTACTCGGCAAAGCATGGCTACCCGCCCACGGTGCGCGACATCGGCAAGGCGATCGGGCTGACCTCGTCGTCGACCGTCCATGCGCACCTCGCGAACCTCGAGAAGGTCGGCCTGCTGCGGCGCGACCCGAGCAAGCCGCGCGCGATCGAGCTGTTGGTCGACCGCGCGAAGCAGGCGGTCGGCGGGGGCGGTGGCCTTCCGCTGGTCGGCCAAGTTGCCGCGGGGTCGCCGCTGCTGGCCGAGGAGAACATCGAGGACTACGTCGAGGTGCCGCAGATCGCCGGCGGGGACCAGGGCGACTACCTGCTGCGGATCACCGGCGACTCGATGATCGACGCCGGGATACACGACGGCGACCATGTGGCGGTCCACCGGCAGGACACGGCTCGCGATGGCGAGATCGTCGTGGCGCTCGTGGGCGAGGACTCCGAGGCGACCGTCAAGCGCTTCTTCAGGGAGAGCGATCACATACGGCTGCAGCCGGAGAACGAGGCGCTCGAGCCGATCCGCAGCCAGGAGGTCGCGGTCATCGGCAAGGTCGTCGGCGTCCTGCGGAGGGTGTCGTGAGTGGGAAGGAGCCGGCATGACTCCCCCGACCGCCACGGCGTGGGTGACAGATCGGCTCTCGCAAGCTTGGAGGGAGGGCTCCGCGTCCAGCGGAGGTCCGGACGGCGACGCCATGCGTCGTCATCTGGCCGGGCATCCGGCACGTCCCGTCGGTGGCGGCAGACTTACGCTCGAGCAGCGGCTCGACAGCGTCTGGGAGGGTCTGCGCATCGGCGGGGCGGCCGAGTGCCCGGTCTGCCACGGACGGATGGAGGGATCCGGCCCCGCCCGCTGCGGTGACTGCGGCAGCGAGCTCTCTTAGCGGTTCGGGCCTAACATTGGTCGGCTGGTAAGCAGCCGCGGGCGCCGGAGAGAAAACCGGCGTTCGAGGAAAGTCCGGACACCACAGGGCAGGGCGGTCGGGGAACCGACCCGGGGAAACCCGCGGGAAAGTGCCACAGAAACACACCGCCTAAGCGACGGGCCTGCCCCGTTGCCGGCAAGGGTGAAATGGTGCGGTAAGAGCGCACCGGCGTCGTGGCGACACGGCGGCCAGGTAAACCCCGCCCGGTGCAAGGCCAAGCAGGGACGTTGACGCTGCCCGCCGAGTCCCAGGTAGGCCGCAGGGCCGCAAGGCCCGCCCAGCGTCGCCGATCGGCGGCCCGGGCAGACGGATGGTTGCTCGAGACAGAATCCGGCTTACAGCCAGCTAAGGGAAAGCCCCGCTCAGGCGGGGCTTTTCTATTGGGAGGCCGGCTACATCGACTGCTCTCCACGTCTCTGTTCGCGCTCGGGACCCGCCTGTCGCGCCGGTCGAATAGAGTGCGCGCCCGATGGAGGCAGCTGCTTTCCTTCTGGCGTTCGTCGTCCTGGGCGGGCTCGTGCTGTTCGTGGCCTTCTCGGGCGGTCCGAGCGAGGCTCGCGAGGCCTATCTCACGCGCGGCAACCGGCTCTTTCGCGTGTCGATCGTCGTGCTCTACATCGCCTTCGGACTGGCCGTGCCCGCGTTGGTGCTGGCCAACAAGGAGGAGGACACCGGCGGCGTCGGCGCCCTGCGCAGCACGGACATGACGGCTAGCGAGGCGCGCGGGAAGGACCTCTTCCTCCAGATGTGCGCGAGCTGCCACAGCCTTGCGGCGGTCAACGCGCGCGGGGTCACGGGCCCCAGCCTCGACCAGATCGGGGAGGTCTCGCCCGAGCGTGTCGTCAACGCGATCGAGAATGGCGGGACGGGCCAGGGCCTGATGCCCGCCAATCTGCTCGAGGGCGAGGAGGCGCGGGACGTGGCCGAGTACGTGTCGAAGGTCGCCGGCAGCAACTGACGAGCCGGTGGCGTCGTGGCGGTTCCGCCGGGACCGCTGTTACGATGGCGCTCGTCCAACCAGCCAAAGCCCGACCTTTCCCGGGCGTGGGGGAACCACTTTGGCCTGACGGCCAGGGGCGAATCGTCGAAGTGGACGTAGCGCAGCTCTTTCAGCGCGAGCCCGTCAGCTAACCCCGCCGGCACGACGAAAGAGAGCCGATGCAGACCACCGCTGCCCGCCCCGTGCGGCACGATGATCAGAGACGCGACGGGCGCCGTACCGTCGTCATCACCGGACAACCCGTACCGCCGCGCCGCCGTCCTCCGCGTGCGCAAGCCCAGATCCAGGCGCGCCCCGACAGGATCGCCATGTGGGCGTTCGCGCTCGGGGTCTTCCTGGTCTTCATGGCCATCGCCACCGCGAACGCCTAGGCAGCGCATAGGCGCCGCCTGGCGGCGCCGCTCGGCTATCCTTACTTCCGGTAAGCAACCGGCAGAAAGAGAAGTGCCGATGAAGACCAAGGAGAGCAGGTTTCAGGTCCACGACGAGCTCACGGCGCCCGAAGGCAGCGTGCCGGTGCTCAAGGGCGCGCTGGCCGGGGGCGGGCAGCTCTCCAACATCGTCGGCGTCCTCGCCGGGTCACCCGCGACGCTGCGCGCCTACGCGCGCTTCCGCTCCGAGCTGCGCCATGGCACGCTGCCACTGAAGACGCAGCAGCGGATCGCGCTCGCGGTCGCCCAGCATCAGGGCAGCGAGTATGCGCTCGCCACCCTTCAGCGCACGGCGCGCGATGCCGGGCTCGGGCTCGACGAGATCGCGCTCGCACGCGAGCTCGACTCCCGCGACGAGTACGAGGCGGTCCTCCTGCGCTACGTCAAGGCGCTGCTGACCAGTGACGGCCCGCCGCCGATGCACATCCACGAGGAGGCACGCGAGGCCGGCTGGGACGACGAGCAGATCCTCGAGGCGGTCGCCCACGTCGCGCTCGCGAGCTTCGGCAACCTCATCACGCGCGCCGGCGACGTTCCCAAGGACGGCTCGGCCGAGGAAGGACGAGTGGCCCGGGCGGCCTGAGCCCGGTCCTCTAGGATTCGAAACCATGGGCGCAGGGATGCCTTCGGTTATCGAGCCGGCCGAGGAGCCGGCGGTAGCCCCACCGCCAAGCGGCGAGCGGTCCCCCTGTTGCGCCCTCTACCACCACGCCGTCGAGTTGATCGGCAGGCGCTGGACGGGGGCCATCCTGCTCGTGCTGGTCGAGGACGGTCCGCTGCGCTTCTCCGAGATTCGGACGCTCGTCCCCGACGTCTCGGACCGCCTGCTGTCCGAGCGGCTCAAGGAGCTCGAGACGGAGGGGATCGTCGTCCGCCACGTCTACGACGAGACGCCGGTCCGCGTCGAGTACGAGCTGACCGCGAAGGGCAAGGCGCTGAAGCCGGCGTTGAAGGCGCTCAAGCAGTGGTCGCACGACTACTGCCCCGGGCGTTAGCCTCCCGGCCCTCAGCCGCCGTTACGACCTAGGGGACCGCATGGCCGACCAGCCGAAGACCGCCGCCGACGTACTGGGCTTCGTCGAGGAGCACGACATACGCTTCGTCCGGCTCTGGTTCACCGACGTGCTCGGCCAGCTCAAGAGCTTCTCGATCAACGCGGCCGAGCTCGACGACGCCTTCGAGGGCGGGATGGGCTTCGACGGCTCCTCGATCACCGGCTTCAACGCGATCGAGGAGTCGGACATGATCGCGATGCCGGACCCGGCGACCTTCGCCGTGCTCCCGTGGCGGCCGGAGGACAAGGGTGTCGCGCGTCTCTTCTGCGACGTGCTGACGCCTAGCCGAGACCCCTACGAGGGCGACCCGCGCCACGTCCTGCGTCGCGCGCTCCAGCGTGCCGAGAGCATGGGCTTCGACACCTTCAACGTCGGGCCGGAGCTCGAGTACTTCTACTTCCGCAACGCGCGTCCCGCCGACGGCGTGCCCGAGATCCTCGACGAGGGCGGCTACTTCGACCTCACGACGCTCGACGCAGGCTCCGACGTCCGCCGCGAGACGGTGCTCGCGCTCGAGCAGCTGGGCATCCACGTCGAGTACACCCACCACGAGGTCGGACCGTCACAGCACGAGATCGACATGCGCTACGCCGACGCGCTCAAGATGGCCGACGACTGCATGACGTACCGCATCACGGTGAAGGAGTACGCGATGAAGTACGGCTGGCACGCGACCTTCATGCCGAAGCCGCTGTTCGGCGAGAACGGCTCCGGGATGCACACCCATCAATCGCTGTTCAAGGGTGGCCAGAACGCGTTCTTCGACGCCGACGACCAGTACTACCTGTCAGACGTCGGCAAGGCGTTCATCGCCGGGCAGCTCAAGCACGCACGTGAGATCTCGTCGGTCTTCGCGCAGTGGGTCAACTCCTACAAGCGGCTCGTGCCCGGATATGAGGCACCCGTCTACTGCGCCTGGTCGCGCCGCAACCGCTCTGCGCTGGTGCGCGTGCCGCTCTACCACCCCGGCAAGGAGCAGGCGACGCGGATGGAGCTGCGCTGCCCCGACCCCGCCTGCAACCCCTACCTGACCTTCGCGGCGCTGCTACACGCTGGCCTCGAGGGGATCGAGAAGGGCTACGAGCTGCCCGACCCGATGGAGAAGAACCTCTACCACCTGTCGCCGGACGAGCGGAAGCGGCTGGGGATCGAGCAGCTGCCCGAGACGCTCGGCGAGGCGATCGAGCTCACCTCGGAGTCGGAGCTCGTGCTGCGCGCCTTCGGCGAGCACATCTTCAACCGCTTCGTCGAGATCAAGCGACAGGAGTGGGAGGACTACCGCGTGCAAGTCACGCAGTGGGAGCTCGACCGTTACATGGCCGTCCTCTAGGACCGCCGCGGGGCCGAGGGCCCTCCGGGTGGAATCGCGATCAGCGTCCGCAGGCGCCCTAGCCGGCCCGCCGCGGTGGCGAGCGCCCCCCGCAGCGCGCGCCGCTGCGCCGGTCCCGGCGGCTGGCCCGCGCGGGGATCGAAGCGATAGGAGCGCAGCGCACGCGCATAGCTGGCCGCGAGCGGGCCGGCCTTGGCCTCGAGCTGGCGCTCGAGGCCGAGCAGCGTCGTGGCGGGGGAGACCTCCCAGCCCAGCCGCGCGAGCGCGTCGCGCAGCTCGGCGATCTCCGCTGCCGCCAGGTGCTCGCCCCCGAGCGCCCGACGACGGCGGGCACGGATCGCAAATGCCGCGAGTGACGCGGCGGCGAGCGCTCCGAGGCCGACCGCCAGCAGTAAGAGCGAGACCGGCGCCCCGGACCCGCTGCTCTGCGCCGACCCGGTCTGCGCGAAGGCGTCGGCGCCCTGGGGCGCGCCCGCGCGGTCGGCCTCGTCAGGCGGAGCCGGCGCCGAGCCCGACGAGCCTTGGCGTATCCGGCCGGCGGCCAAGCTTCCGTCCACGCCCGCCAGCCCGGCGTTCGCCTCGGTCTCGTCGGCGCGCGGCGTCGGGTCGAACGTCACCCAGCCGATGCCGGCGAAGTAGACCTCGACCCACGAGTGGGCGTCGAGGTCGCGCACCCGGTACTCGCCGGTGTCGCGGCTCAGCGTGCCCGGCGAGAAGCCGACGGCGACGCGCGCCGGGATTCCGACCATTCGCAGCATGAGCGCCATCGCCCCCGAGAACTGCTGGCAGTAGCCACGCCGGTCCTCGAACAGAAAGCTCTCGAGCGGGTAGGCGCGCTCGGGAACCCGCTCGTCGTAGTCGTAGGTCTCGAGCAGGTGGCTTTCGACGTCCTCGACGGCGTCGTAGACGGTGGCGCTGCCGGCGGTCAGCGTGCGTGCCAGCGTGTAGGTCCTCGCGTAGGGCGAACCGGCGAGCACCGCCTCAGCCTCGGCCTCGGCTCGCTCGCCGCGGGCCGCGCCGTTGCCGCGCGGCGGGACGACTAGCGTGCTCGGACCGGTCTGGGCGCTCATGCCGCCCGCCGGCACGGAAATCTCGGTGTAGCGCTCGACCCAGTCGGGGTAGCCGTCTGGCGCTCCGGCCATCTCGGCCGGGCTCGGGTTTGGCTCGTAGGAGTCGATCGTGTAGCTGTCGCCGCGCTCGAGCGTGCCGCTGAGCAGCTGAGTGGTGCCATCGGCCGAAGGCATCGCGGCGGCTCCGTCGACGTCATAGGTCAGGCCCGCGCCGACGAGCAGCTCGGTCGAGAGCGATTTGACCGTGAACCGGATGCGGTGGGCCCAGTCCTCGTTCGGCTCGCCGTAGCGCCAGGGCCCGGGGCCGGCGCGCGCGTATCGCTCGAACGGCAGCTCGGCGCCAACGTCGCGCGCCTCGTAGTCGAGCGGCCGGTACCAGCGGATGCCGTCGAAGCCGTTCAGGGTCGCCGCCTTCCAGTAGTGCGGGCTCTCGGAGCGTACGCGCAGCAGGGTGGTGCCCTGGCGCGGCCAGTCGAGCGGTCCGTAGCGGTGATCCCAGCCGAACGCGATTCCCCTGTCGTCGCCGAAGGGCGACCAGGAGCGGTAGTCGAACCACGGCCGCTCGCCGTCGAGCGCAGTCGCGATCGGCACCGCCAGCAGCGCGACGGCCAGGACGACGGCCGCGCCGGTCGCCAGCTCGCGGCCGCGGCGTCGCGGCAGCCACAGCCAGGCGGCGATCAGGGCGAGCAGCAGTGCGCCGAACAGCATCGGGCTGCCGGGGTCCTTGGTGGTGACGGCGATCGCATAGAGCGCGATCAGGGCGACGAGCGCGGCTCCGCGCAGCGGCCGCCGCATCTCCGGCTCGACAGGCCAGAAGGCGAGCGCGGCGGCCGTGGTCACGAGCAGCGGGGCCCCGAGCAGGATCGTCCGCCGGATCCAGACGTCGGGCCCGTCGTAGGGCCAGTCGACGGTTTGCACTCCTACGAGGGCGTGGTCCAGCTGGTCGGCGAGCTCGCTCCATCCCGACGGGAGCAGCAGCCGCGGTGCGACCCCGGCGGCGAGCAGGCCGGCGACCAGCGACGCGAGCACGGCGGCCGCCGCCAGCGGCACGACGAGGCGGCGCGGCAGCGGCGAGCGGTCGAGCAGCGCGAGCCCGAGCGCGGTGGCGGCTGCGGCCGCCACCGTCGCAGCCAGCACCTCCGGCGACGGCGCGGAGACGAGCATCGACCAGTGGAGCGTCCCGTAGGCCGCGAATGCGGTGAAGAGGAGCAACCGCAGGGTCAGCGCGCCGGCAGTCACGCGACGGCGCTCCTGTGACCATGGTCGACGACCGTTCCACTGCAGCCCGCGACCGTGAACGTCGCGGTGGCGCCGGGGGGAAGCGCCGGCGCGACGAGGTAGCGTGGGCGTGCCGCGAGTCGCTCGAGCTCGCGCGGCAGCGCGGCGAGCTTGGCTCCGGTGACCCAGAGCAGCGCGCCCGAGCGCGGGCCGAGGCCGCCGAGGCTGGACGTCGTGCCCGCCTCGACGAGCGCGAGCCGCTTGTGGGCGCCGGGCCAGGCGCCGAGGTCATGGTCGATCTCGATCGGGCGCCGGTCGCCGGGCAGCAGCAGGGCGACCCCGTCGATCCGCGCCAGGGCGACGCAGAGCGACGCGGCGGCGCGAACCGCCGCGTCGAGCGCCGCCGCGTCGGCCGGCGCGCTGGCGTCGAGCACGACCAGCGGCCCGGATGCGCTCTCGGACACCAAGCGCCGCTCCATCATCTCCCCGCGGCGAGCCAGCGTCGCCCAGTGGATCCGCGATGCCGGGGCGCCCTCGCGGTAGGGCCGCAGCCCGTCGAAGTCCAGGCCGTCCGAGGCGTCGTCGCGCAGGCTGGCGCCGGAGTGTGGAGCGGCGCCGATGCCGGGGAGGCCGCCAGGGCCGGCGGCGCCTCCCTCGGCGACCAAGGTCACGGGATCGACGCGCGGCAGCACGAGCAGCTCGGGGCCCTCGCCGGCAAGGGTTCGGAGGGCGCACAGGCCGAGCGGGTCGCGGACGGTCAGGACGCTCGGCGCGAGGCGCACGGGTCCGCGACGGGGGAGCGTCGCGAGCCCGTCCAGGCGCACCCGGCGTTGGCCGGCGAGCGCCGCCTGGTCGGCGAGCAGCGGATCGCTCAGCTCGCCGCCCGGCGCGGGCAGCCAGCCGAGGCGTGCTCCGACCTCGAGCCGGAACGGCTCGTCCTCGACGACGGTCGGCGGAGTGGGCGCGCGGTCGATCCGTGCGCCGATCGCCGCGACCCGGGCCCACGCCGCGGCCACCAGAGCGACGAGCACGATCGCCACGCCGGGGAGATAGAGAGACGCCGAGTCGAACGCGGCGCCGACCAGGCACAGTCCGATACCGAGCAGCGCCGTTGCCACCGGGCGCCACACGGCGGCCTCAGAGCGCGGGGACCCGCTCGAGGGCCTCGGCGACCACGGCCGCGCGCTGCTCGGGCCGCGTGCCCGGCGCCAGGACCATCCGGTGGGCGAGTACCGCGGGCGCGAGCAGCTGGACGTCGTCGGGGAGTGCGTGGTCGCGCCCGTCGAGCGCGGCGTGCGCCTTCGCCGCGCGGAACAGCATCAGCCCGGCGCGCGGGCTGGCGCCCAGCTCGACGCGCGGGTCCGAGCGGGTTGCGGCCAGCAGCTCCACGACGTAGCGGCGCAGCGCATCGCTGCCGTGGATCGCCGCGGTCGCGGCCTGGGCGGCGAGCACGTCGGCGAGGTCGGCGACCGGGGTCACCTCGAGCACCTGGTCCCCCTGGGCATGGTCGAGCAGCATCTGGGCCTCTTGCTCCGGAGTCGGATACCCGAGCGAGACGCGCACCATGAAGCGGTCGAGCTGCGCTTCGGGCAGCGGATAGGTCCCCTCGTACTCGACCGGGTTCTGCGTCGCCAGGACCAGGAACGGCCGGGCCAGCTCGTGGGTGTGGCGGTCGACGGTGACCTGGCGCTCCTGCATGCACTCGAGCAGGCCGGACTGGGTCTTCGGCGAGGCGCGGTTGACCTCGTCGACGAGCACCACGTTGGCGAAGACGGGGCCGGGCCGAAACTCGAAGCGGTTCTCGCGCTGGTCGTAGACGTCGGTGCCGACCAGGTCGGCCGGCAGCAGGTCGGCCGTGCATTGCACGCGCGCGTGCTCAGCGTCGATCGACCGTGCGAGCGCTCGCGCCAGCGCCGTCTTGCCGACCCCGGGGAAGTCCTCGATCAGCACATGCCCGCCGGCCATCAGCGCGACGAGCACCTCGCGCACGACCTTCGCCGGCGCCTTGACCGCCGTCCCTACGTTGCGCTCGATCCGCGCCCCCAGCTCGGCCACCTGCGGCGGGTCGAGCTCGGGCACGGTTGACATGGATCCATCGTAGGGATCGCCGTTTGCGGGCCTCCGCGCTTGCTTCTACTCAGGTCTTGGCGTCGGCCGGCTGAGGTTGCGGGACGGCGGTGCCGACCGTGGCCCGCGCCGAGCCGTCGCCGCCGTCCGACTTCGCCAGCTCGGAGGGCCACCAGAACTTCGGCCCGATCTTGAGGGCGAGGGCGGGGACGAGGACCGAGCGGACGAGGAAGGTGTCGAGCAGGACGCCGAAGGCGACGACGAATCCGATCTCGGTGAGGAAGACGAGCGGCAGGACGGCGAGGACCGAGAAGGTCCCGGCGAGGACGATGCCGGCGCTGGTGATGACGCCGCCGGTGACGGCGAGGGCGCGCAGGACCCCGTCGCGGGTGCCGTGCTTGAGCGTCTCCTCGCGCGCTCGGGCGATCAGGAAGATGTTGTAGTCGACCCCGAGCGCGACCAGGAAGACGAAGGCGAACAGCGGCAGGCCGGGATCGGAGCCAGGGAAGCCGAAGACCATGTCGAAGGCGAAGTAGCCCACGCCGAGCGCCGCGACGAAGCTGAGGATCACCGTCGCGATCAGGATCAGCGGCGCGACGACGGCTCGCAGCAGCAGGACGAGGATCAGGAAGACGACGACGAGGACGATCGGCGGGATCACGATCGAGTCCCAGGCCGCCGCCTCGCGCAGGTCGAACTCGACCGCGGTCGGGCCGCCGACGAGCGTGTCCGGCGCGACGCCGCCGACGGCGTCGCGCAGCGGCTCGACGATGTCGTAGGCCTCGGTGGAGTAGGGCGTGGGCTCGAGCGTGGCCTGGATCAGCACGCCGCCGTCGCCCTGGGCCACCGGCGGCGTGACGGACTCGATGCCGGGTACCTGCTCTGCGGCGCGGGTCACCGCCTCGACCTGGCCGGCGTCGGCGACGACGATGTCGGTCGGCGCGGCCGAGCCCGCGGCGAAGCTCTCGGCGAGGATCTCCTGCCCCTGGACCGACTCGACCTCCGTGCGGTAGCTGTCGTTGCTGGTCAGGTCGGTCGAGAAGAACGCGAGCCCGCAGCAGAGGACGAGCAGGATCGCGAGCGATCCGGCCAGCACGCGGTTGCGACCGCGGGCGACCCAGTCGCCGACGCGCTTCCAGAACCCGTGCGTCGCGTCGGCTAGGTGCTCACGACGGAAGCGGCGCAGCTCGTAGGGGCGGAAGACCAGGCGGTCGAGCGGCCCGACGATCAGCGACGGTAGGCGGTTGAGCGTCAGCCAGCGCAAGATCTTGTTCGCCAGCACCAGCGGGAGCAGCACGAGGACGAGCAGGCTCGCAAGGACCACGCTGCCCAGGGCTACGACCCGCGGGCCCTCGGTGATGTTGCGCAGCGACCATGCCGGGATCCCAGCCTCGGTCGGGCAGGTGTCCCTGGTGTTCGGCACGAACGGCCAGAAGGCGCGCCGTCCGAAGATCGTCAGCAGCGCCGGCAGCAGCGTCAGCATCGACAGCGCGGCGCACGCCACGCCCATCGCGCCGATCGGGCCCAGCCCCGACGTGCCGTTGACCTTCGCGATCGTCAGGCAGAAGAGCGCTGCGATGACCGTGGCGGCCGAGGCGAAGATCGCCGGTCCCGCCGAGGCGAGCGCGGTCTGCATCGCCTGGTGCTTGTCGGCGGTGTGGTGCAGCTCCTCGCGGTAGCGCGCCACGATCAGCAGCGCGTAGTCCGTTCCCGCGCCGAGCACGAGGATCGACATGATCGAGCTCGACTGGCCGTTGATCGTCACGCCGAGCTCCGAGAGGCCGTAGCCGACCGAGCGCGACAGCATCTCGGCGAAGACCACCGCGAGCAGCGGGATCAGGAAGAAGATCGGCGACCGGTAGATCGCGATCAGCAGGAAGATCACCAGGCTCAGCGCCGCCATCAGCAGCGTGCCGTCGATGCTCTCGAAGACCTCGATCGCGTCGGCCGCGTAGCCGGCGCCACCGGTGATCTTGACCTCGAGCCCGCCGCCCGGGTCGGACACCTGGTCGCGCCAATCCTGGATCGGGTCGAGAATCGTGTCTGCCTCGCCGTCGCCCTTCAGGTAGGCGGTGACGATCGCCGCCTTGCCGTCGCGCGAGCAGATCGGGCCGACGAACGGGGCGTAGCCCTCGGGCTGTCCGGCGACCGGCGTCGTCGGACCGCCGCAGCCCGCGGGCTGGTTGCCCTGGGGCCTCGCGGCGCCGCCCTGAGCGCTGCCGGTCGTGTCGGCCGGGGCCTGTCCGCCGGCGCCGGCCGGCCCGCTCTCGCTCCGGCCGCCGCTGCCCTGCCGGCCGCCCGCCGCGGCGGTCGCGCCGTCGGC
>DATABO010000053.1:0-13269 GCA_036259535.1 Thermoleophilaceae bacterium | reverse complement strand
GCCATCCGCTGCGCCAGCGCCAGCGAGTGGCGGTCCAGCCGGTCCGGCGTGTCGCAGCTCATGTGGCGGCAGGGCTCCCCGCCGGCGCCGACGCCGAGCTTCGCGGCGGGCAGCCCGAGCAGCTCGAACTCGCGGTGGTCGGAGTTGCTGTTGCTGCCGTCGCGGACCCAGACGGCGTTGACGCCGGCCTGGACGGCGGCGCGCAGCAGCGCGCGCTCGACGCCGCGCCGCGGGGCCGGCGCGGGGGAGCGCAGCCAGAACGGACGGTCGCGGCCGACCTCGTCGAGCGACAGGGCGTAGCGCAGGCGGCGCTCGGCGCCCCGCGCACGCGCCCGCCGGGCCAGCGCCAGCGCGCCGAGGTGGTCGGGCTGGCCCGTGTAGATCCGCTCCTCGGCGCCGGTCGCCACCAGCCACACGTCGCAGCGCGGATCTATCGCGCGCAGTCGCCGGGCGAGCGCCACGATCACGCCGACCCCCGACGCGTTGTCGTTCGCGCCCGGGCCCGGCGCCGTCGTGTCGGTGTGCGCCATCGCGATCTTCAGGCAGTCGCGCGGCGTGTCCAGCAGGCCGATCACGTTGCGCGAGGCGCCCTTGCCGGGAACGTGGAAGCGCTGCACCGTCACGTCGAGTTCGGCCTTCTCGAAGACGCGTCGCACGTACCCGTGTGCCCGCCGCTCGGCGTCGCTCGCCGCCGGGCGCGGCCCGAGCGAGGCGACCCGCCGCGCGGCACGCAGCGCCTCACGTCCGTCCGCGCGCGCCGGTTGGACAGCGGTCGTCAGCGCCGCGACGTCACGCTGGGCCGATTCCGGCGATGGTGTCGCCGAAATTGGCCCGGCTTGCATTGAGGCATAGATCGCGGCCGTCCCAGCGACCAAACGGATCAGGCGGCCAGCCCGGCGCCTCACCCGAGCAGCGCCTCCAGCTCGGCCGGCTCGGTCACCGGCGCCTTGCAGGCGAAGCGCTCGCAGACGTACGCGGCGGCGCGGCCGTCGAGCGGCTCGCGACCCTCGAGCAGCGACACCGCGCTCGCGTCCCCCGCGCCCTGCGGTGGCGTGCCCGCCAGGACCAGGTGCGGACGGAACGCGCCGCGGACTACCCGCTCGAGCGCGCGCACGTCGTCGCCGACCAGCGCCACCTCCCTCACCGCCGCCAGGTGGAAGTCGAGCGCCTGCAACAGGTGCGCGAACGCGTTCGGGTGGCGTGGCGCGAGCTCGGCGAACAGCCGCAGCACGCCGACCCCCTGCCGCTCGTACTCGTGCTCGCCGGTCAGGGCGCCCAGCCGCAGCAGCGCGTACGCCGCGGCCGCGTTGCCCGACGGGATCGGGTGGTCCTCGGGGTCCTTGCGCCGCGTCAGCAGCTTCTCGTGGTCGGACGAGGTCTCGAAGAAGCCGCCGTGCTCGGGATCGCCGAAGCGCTCGACCGTGGTGTCGGCGAGCGCACGCGCCGCCTCGAGCCAGCGCGGCTCGAAGGTCGCCTCGTAGAGGCTCAGCAGCGCGTCGAGCAGGTAGGCGTGGTCCTCGAGGTAGGCGTTCAGCCGGCCCTCGCCGTCCTTCCAGGTGCGCAGCAGGCGGCCCCCCTCGTCGGTCAGCTCGTCGAGCAGGAACGCGGCGCAGCGCCGCCCGGCGTCCAGGTAGTCCTCGCGCTCGAGCACCGCGCCCGCGTCGGCCAGCGCCGAGACCATCAGCGCGTTCCACGACGTCAGCCGCTTGTCGTCGAGGCCCGGCCAGACCCGCTCGGCGCGGGCGTCGTAGAGGCGCCGGCGCAGCTCCTCGAAGCCCTCCGGCTCCTCGGCGCCGCGGGTCAGGATCGTCTTGCCCTCCCAGTTGCCGCCCGGCTGCACGCCGAAATAGTCGAGCGCCGCCTGCGCGTCCTCGCCGAGCACCTCCCGCACCTGCTCGACCGTCCAGACGTAGAACTTGCCCTCCTCGCCCTCGGAGTCGGCGTCGAGCGCCGAGTAGAAGCCGCCCTCGGGGCCGCGCATCTCGCGCAGCGCCCAGTCGAGCGTCTCCTCGCACACGCGCCGGAACAGCGGATATCCCGTCGCCTGCCAGCCGTGGAGGTAGGCGCGCGCGAGCAGCGCGTTGTCGTAGAGCATCTTCTCGAAGTGGGGGATCAGCCAGCCCGCGTCGACGGTGTAGCGCGCGAAGCCGCCGCCCAGCTGGTCGTAGATCCCGCCGTTGGCCATCGCGCTGAGCGCGCGGGCCGCCGCCTCGACCGCGCCGCGCCGCAGCAGCAGCTCGATCGCCGACGCCGCCGGGAACTTCGGCGACGCGCCGAAGCCGCCGTTGCGCGGATCCTCGAGCCGCAGCAGGCCCTCGACCGCCTGGTCGAGCATCTCGGCGGTCAGCGGGTCGTCCGAGGGCTCGATCCACGCCGCGCCGGACAGTCGTCCGGCGACCTTCTCGGACGTCGCTCGGATCTCGTCGCCGCGCTCCTCCCACGCCTCGACGATCGAGCGCAGGATCTGGAGCCAGCTCGGCATGCCGCGGTCCTCGTCGGGCGGAAAGTAGGTCCCGGCGAAGAACGGCACCTGCTCGGGGGTCAGGAACGCGTTCAGCGGCCAGCCGCCCTGGCCGGTGATCGCCTGACAGGCCTCCATGTAGATCGCATCGAGGTCGGGCCGCTCCTCGCGGTCGAGCTTGATGCAGACGAAATGCTCGTTCATGTACGCGGCTGTCGCATCGTCCTCGAACGACTCGCGCTCCATCACGTGACACCAATGGCAGGCCGAGTAGCCGATCGACAGCAGGATCGGCACATCGCGCTCGCGCGCGGCGGCCAGCGCCTCCTCGCCCCACGGGTACCAGTCGACCGGGTTGTCCTTGTGCTGCAGGAGGTAGGGCGACGTCTCGTTCGCCAGGCGATTTGCCATGCCCGCCAGGCTACTTCGCAGCGCGCGCGAGCCGGACCGCCTCGGCGACGCCGCCGCGCCCCGGCTCGCCGTGGCCGGGCAGGATGACGTCGGCCTCGATGCCGTCGAGCCGGTCGAGCGACGCGAGCGCCTGGGATGTGTCCTTGGTTGCCGCTGCCACGACGGTGCGTGGGCCGGTGGCGCCGGTGTAGGGGTCGCGCGTCACGAGCGCGTCGCCGGAGAAGAGCACCCCGCGCTCGGGCATGTGCAGCGCGCAGTGGCCGTCGGTGTGACCGGGGGTGTGGATCGCGCGCGGGCGGCCCGGCAGCCACTCGAGCACCTCGCCGTCGTTGAAGGTCGTCGTCTTGCCAACCCCCTTGGCGAGCGGGGCGCGCGCCAGGGTGGCCTTCAGCATCAGCCGCCGGGTGGCGCCGTGGTTGAGGTAGCGCAGCGGGCTGCGCTCCGACCTCGCGATCGTCGCCGGGCTCTCGGCGAGCTGCTGCTCGGCGGCGTGCACGAGGATCTCGGCGCCGCACTCGCGCCGCGCGCGCTCGGCGAAGCCGAGGTGGTCGACGTGGGCGTGGGTGAGGACGATCGCCTCCAGGTCAGAGGGAGAGCGGTCGAGCGTGCCGAGCGCCGTCATGAACGTCGACCAGCCGGCTGGGAAGCCGGCATCGATCAGGGCGAGCCGATCGCCGTCCTCGACCAGGTACCAGTTGACGATCCCGTCGTCGTAGCGGCGGATCCCCTCGGCTACTTCAGTCACGGAGCTCGGCACGTTTGATCTTTCCGCTCGGGGTCTTGGGCAGCACGTCGGCGAACTCGACGATACGCGGGTACTTGTAGGGCGCCGTGCGCTGCTTGACGTGCTCCTGGAGCTCGCGCGCCAGCTCGGGCGAGCCTTCGCCCCCGTCGCGCAGCACGACGACCGCGCGCACGACCTGCCCCCGCTCCTCGTCGGGCGCCGCGACCGCCGCCGCCTCGGCGACCGCCGGATGCGACACCAGCGCCGACTCGACCTCGAACGGCCCGATCCGGTAGCCGGCCGAGATGATCGTGTCGTCGACCCGGCCCTCGAACCAGAGGAACCCGTCGGCGTCCTCGCGCACGCGGTCGCCGGTCCGCCACTCGCCGGGCGGGCCGTCGAGGAAGAACGTCGGGACGGTGGCCGGATCGACGCACAGCTCGCCGACGCGGCCGCCGTCGGAGTCGCTCGCCGTCTGGTCCAGCCAGACGCGGATCCCGGGCAGCGGCCGCCCCATCGCGCCTGGGCGCAGCGGCTCCCCGAGCGGCATCCCGGTCAGCGCGCCGGTCTCGGTCTGGCCGTAGCCGTCGTGGATCTCCACGCCGACCTCGTCGCGCCAGCGCTCGACGATCTCCGGGTTCAGCGGCTCGCCGGCCGCGACCGCGTGGCGCAGCGACGGCAGCCGTCGCAGCGCCGTTCGCTTGGCGATCGCGCGGTACTCCGTCGGCGCCATGCAGAGCACGTTCACGCCCTCGCGTTCGATCGTGTCGAGGCGTTCGGCGGGGTCGAAGCGGGCGTCGTGCAGCAGCGCCGCCGCGCCGCGCAGCCACGGCGCCACGAAGGCGTTGCGCGCGGACAGCGACCAGCCGCTGGCCGCCGTGCACCAGGCCAGCTCGCCCGGCCGCGCGTCGTACCAATGCTCGGCCTGGAGCATCTGGCCGCGCAGGTTGCGCGCACCGTGACGGATCGGCTTCGGCTCGCCGGAGGTGCCAGAGGTGAAGACGATCAGCGCCGGCTCGTCGCCCGCGAGGTCGACGGCCGGGGCAGAGGCCGACTCGTAGAGCCGCTCGTCCGGCACCGTCAGGACCACGGGCGCCCCTCGCGGGCCCGCCACGTTGCCCGCCAACGCCGCTCGCAGCGTCTCGCCGTTGCGCTCGTCGACGACGATCGCCCGCACGCCGGCGACGTCGACTCGCGCGCGCAGGTCGGCGGGGCGCAGCTGCTCGGTGCAAGGCAGGGCGACGGCGCCGATCCGCCAGCAGGCGACCATCGTGTGGACCCACTCGGGCCGGTTGCCGATCAGCGTCATCACGACGTCCCCGCGTGAGACGCCGCTTGCGACGAGCGTGCCCGCAAGGGTCCCTGCACGGTCGGCGATCTGCCCAAAGGAATATGTCGAGCGCCCGCCGGCACTGTCGATCGCGATCAGCGCGATGCGTTGCGGGTCGGCTGCGTCGACTACGTCACGAGCGAAGTTCAAGACCGCGATACTGCACCACTATTGGGATCGCGGCACGGAGACGGCCGACGAAACGACGGCTGGCCGGCCACGAAAACGCCCAAGTTGCAGGGTTGGCTAGGCCGCCTGGCGAACTTCCGCCGGGAGATCTGTTAGCTTGCCCGCACGCCGAATCCACGAAACGTGGAACGGGGGAACCAAGGTGGCACGGCCACTGGGGCGAACTTCCTCGACTAAGAGGGAGCGCGCGAGCTCTTTCAGCGCGAGCCCGACAGCTAACCCCGTAGGCGTTCGAAAGAGTTTTGAGCCGACGCCCCAGACACGCGATTCTGTGCGCGCTCGCAGCCTCCCTGGCTGTGACCGTCACGCTCCCCGCCGGTGCCTCCGCGCAGACCACCGTGGCGAGCGGTGGAGGCGGCGCTGCCTACGTCCCGCCACCGCCTCCCGGCCAGCGAGCGAAGATCGTCGACGGCGTCGCAATCCCTCCCGCTGCCGCGCCGGCGCGGGTCAAGCGGGTCTTCGCGGCGGCCAACCGGATCGTCGAGAAGCCGTACGTCTACGGCGGCGGCCACAAGCCCTACAGCCAGATCTGGCGCACGCTCGACCGCGGCTACGACTGCTCCGGCACCGTCAGCCACGCGCTCTACGGCGGCAAGTTCCTCACCAGCCCGCTCGACTCCGGCAGCTTCATGTCATGGGGTGAGCCCGGGCCCGGACAGTGGATCACCGTCTACACCAACCCCGGCCACGCCTACGTGGTGATCGCCGGCCTGCGCCTCGACACCTCGACCGGCGGCCGAGCCACGCTCGACGAGACGCGCTCCGGCGACGGCCCGCGCTGGCGCAAGTACAACCGCTCGCCGCGCGGCTTCGTCGCGCGCCATCCCTCGGGCTTCTAGAGCGCGCAAGATCCTGCAGCGGCCGGGGAGTTTGACGGCCGTGTCCTGCGGGCGTAGCCTTGAACGCTGTTCAACGGGAGGGGTTGACGAGTGCGCGGACCAACGACGCGACGTGACGTGATGACGGCTGGCCTCGCAGCAGGCGTCGGTGGACTAGCAGCTGCTGCGGTCGCGCCTTCCGAGGCCCTCGCGACGACGAGCGGGAAGACCATCATCGCTGGAGAGGAGTCCCGTTCGAGCACCGCATTCGGCCTTCTCTCTACACCGGATCAGGTCACGAACATCGATGTGCCGACCAACGGAAAGCTCCGCATCAGCTACCTGGCCGCCTGGAAGGGTGACACCGAAAACGCCTCGATAACAGCTGCAATCTTCCTTGGTTCCGATCAGCTGATGAGTGCGAGCGCTTTCCACGCGGGTCTTGTAACTCCCAGTGAGGGGAGTGCGAGCATCGGTATCTTCCATGGCAAGTACTCTCCGCTGCGCACATCTGCGGACGGCTTGACGGTTCAGCATGTGAGTGTCGTCACTACGTTCTCCGGGTACCCCACGACCGGCGTGATCGTCTCTCAGCTCGAGGCCTTCGTCGCCACCGGGACCTATACCGTGAGCGTTCAGTTCAAGGCGAGCGCGGGGTCGGTCTCCGTCAAGGATCGACGTCTCTGGGTGGAGGCGGTGGCGTACTGACGACCGCGACGAGACGGTCCTTGCGCGGGTATATCCTCCGTCGACCCGATTGACTGACGAATCAACCGACGGGAGCCCCGAGACCCCATGGCCGTAGCGACTTCCCCCCTGATCGACAAGACGGACGAGCAGAAGGCGATCACCGAGATGGTGCGCCAGTTCGCGGACGAGCAGATTCTGCCGAACGCAGAGCACTACGACCACGAGGACTCGTTCCCGGAGCCGATCGTCGAGCAGATGAAGGAGCTCGGGCTGTTCGGGACCACGATTCCCGAGGAGTACGGCGGGATGGGCCTCGACCTGACGACCTACGCGATGATCGTCGAGGAGCTCTCGCGCGGCTGGATCTCGATCTCGGGGATCATCAACACCCACTTCATCGGCTCCTACCTGCTGATGAAGTTCGGCTCCGAGGAGCAGAAGCAGAAGTACCTGCCGAAGATGGCTACCGGCGATCTCCGCGCCGCGTTCTCCCTTTCGGAGCCCGAGCTCGGCTCCGACGTCCAGGCGATCAAGACGACCGCCAGCAAGGACGGCGACAGCTACGTCATCAACGGCCAGAAGATGTGGGTCACCAACGGCCTGCGCGCCGGGCTCGTCTTCGTCCTGGTCAAGACCGACCCGAGCGCGGACCCGCGCTACAAGGGCATGACCTGCTTCATCGCCGAGAAGGAGCCCGGGGCGCACGAGAACTCTGGCGAGTACGCGGGCTTCAACGTGCCGCCGCAGCTAAAGAAGATGGGCTACAAGGGCGTCGAGTCGACCGAGCTGGTCTTCGACGGCTACCGCACGCCGGCCGACAGCATCCTCGGCGGCGAGCAGGCCGGCCTCAACAAGGGCTTCGGCCAGATGATGGACGCACTCGAGGTCGGCCGCGTCAACGTCGCCGCGCGCGGCGTCGGCATCGCCCAGCGCGCCCTCGAGCTCGCGCTGCGCTACTCACAGGAGCGCAAGACCTTCGGCCGCACGATCTCCAACCACCAGGCGATCCAGTTCAAGCTCGCCGACATGGCGACCCAGGTCGACGCCGCCCGCCTGCTGACGATCCGCGCCGCGCGGCTCAAGGACGCCGGCGAGCGCTCCGACCTCGAGGCCGGCATGGCGAAGCTGTTCGCCTCCGAGGCGGGCCGCTTCTGCGTCGAGGAGTCGTTCCGCATCCACGGCGGCTACGGCTACTCCAAGGAGTACGAGATCGAGCGCCTCTACCGCGACGCGCCGCTGCTGCTGATCGGCGAGGGCACCTCCGAGATCCAGAAGATGGTGATCGGCAAGAAGCTGCTCGAGCGGCACAAGATCTAGGCGCCGCCGAGCCAGCGCGCGCGCAGCGCCTCTGCCAGACGGGGCGCGATCGGCCCCTCGGCGCGGACGCTCGGGGTTGGCCTGCCGGCGACGCTCGCGACCGGCTCGATGCCGCGGACCGAGCCGGTCAGGAATACCTCGTCGGCGAGCTGAAGGTCCTCGAGGGCGATCGGACGCTCCTCGACCTCGATTCCCAGATCGAGCGCGAGGTCGATCGTGCGCCGGCGGGCGATGCCGGGCAGGATCTGGCCGTCGTCGGGCGGGGTCACCAGGCAACCGCCTTGCAGTGCGAAGACGTTGGCGCGCTCGGCCTCGAGCGCATGGGCGGCGGCGTCGACGACGAGCGGCAGCCCGCCGTCGAGCGCCTGCGCGACGGACTCGAGCAGGCGACGGTCGGCCCACTTGTGACGGCCGAGGCCGCCGGCGACGGTCACCGGGGCGAGAGCGACGCCCTGCTCTGCCGCTGGGAAGACCGCGGCGGCCTCGACGGCGGCGATCGCGACGGACAGGTCCAGCGCGCCGCGGTCGTCGGGAGAGAGGGTGATGCGAAGGCGGGTGAGGTGTGACATCGGCCCGCCAGCACAGGTCTCCTCGACCAGCGCTCGCGCCGGTCCGACCACTCGCGCCATCGCCGGCGGGCCGAAGAGCTCGCGCGCGCTGGCGGCGAGGCGGTCGAGGTGGGCGTCGAGCTCGACGGGGCGTCCGTCGACGACGAGCAGCGTCTCGAAGATGCCGCGCCGCGGGTCGGGGCGGGGGAGGTGGGCCGTCGAGAGCGGGCTGCCGACCGTCACGGCCTGCGAGGATCGCATGCTGGGGGTCGGGACGATGAAGACGCTGCTGATCGACAACTACGACTCGTTCACCTACAACCTCTTCCAGCTGCTGGCGGAGGTCAACGGCGAGCTGCCCGAGGTCGTGCGCAACGACGAAGCCGACTGGGACGACCTCGCGGGCCGGGAGCTCGACAACGTCGTGATCTCGCCCGGACCGGGGCGGGCCGACGATCCAGCCGACTTCGGCGTCTGCGACGAGGCGATCCGCCGCGCCGAGGTCCCGCTGCTCGGGGTCTGCCTCGGCCACCAGGGGATCTGCGCCGCACTCGGCGGGCGCGTCGAGCATGCGCCCGAGGCCGTCCACGGTCGTGCCGGCGCCGTGATCCACGACGGCTCGGCGCTGTTCGCCGGCATCCCGCGCGAGTTCCAGGCCGTCCGCTATCACTCGCTCTGCGCCGGCTGGGCGCTTCCCGACGAGCTCGAGCCGACCGCCTGGGCCAGCGACGGCGTCCTGATGGCCGTCGCCCACCGCACGCGTCCGCTCTGGGGCGTCCAGTTCCATCCCGAGTCGGTCGCCACCGAGCACGGCCGTCGCCTGCTGGCCAACTTCCGCGACCTCACCGCCACCTCGCGGCCGCGCCGGGACGATTCCGGCGGAGATGTCGCCGCAAGCCGCCCACCGTCGGCGCCGTCGTCGTCACGGGCCGATAGCGGCGGCAATGTCGCCGGAAGACGCCCACCGTCGGTACCGGCGGCCTCGCTGGTCGCTCCGCCGGCGAGCGAGCCCGGCACCCAACCGCTGTCGTTGATCGTCGAGCGGCTCGACGTGCTCGCCGACCCCGAGACCGCGTTCGCAGCTCTGTACGCCGACAGCGCCGACGCCTTCTGGCTCGACAGCGCCAGGCTCGAGGGAGGGGCGCGGTTCTCCTTCGCCGGCGACGCGAGCGGTCCGCTCGGGGCGGTCGTCACCTACGACGTCGGCGCCGGCGAGGTGACGGTCAGCGGCGCACGCGGCGTCGAGCGCCACCGCGAGACGATCTTCGACTACCTCCGCCGCGAGCAGGCGCGGCTCGGGGCGCTGTCCGCGCCGCTCGACCTGCCGTTCGACTTCGCCTGCGGCCTCGCCGGCTACCTCGGCTACGAGCTGAAGGCCGACTGCGGCGGCGACGCCGCCTACGACTCGCCCCTGCCCGACGCCGCCTTCGTCCGAGCGGACCGGATGCTCGCCTTCGACCACCAGGCGCGCCACACATACCTGCTCTGCTTGACAGATGCCGTGCGCGAGGCCGACACCGAGCGCTGGATCGCGTCGACCCGAGAGCGCCTCGAGGCCCTTCCGCCGGCTGGCGATACCGCTGAGCCTCGCGGCCGGCCCGGCGCCGCACCGGCCCACGAGCGGCGCCCCACCGTCCGCGCGCCGCTCGACTTCGCCCTCGCCCGCTCGCGCGAGCGCTATCTCGCGGACATCGCCGTCTGCAAGCAGCGGCTGCTCGACGGCGACAGCTACGAGGTCTGCCTGACCAACCAGATCGCCACCGCGGTCGACGCCGATCCGCTGACGCTCTATCGCGAGCTGCGGCGCGTCAACCCCGCCCCGTACGCGGCCTACCTTCGCTTCGGCGACCTGGCGGTGCTCAGCTCCTCGCCCGAGCGCTTCCTCCAGGTAGGTCGCGACCGCTGGGCCGAGGCCAGGCCGATCAAGGGCACCGCCCGCCGTGGGGCGACGCCGGCCGAGGACGTGCGGCTCGCCGAGGAGCTGCGCACGAGCGAGAAGGACCGCGCCGAGAACCTGATGATCACCGACCTGCTGCGCAACGACCTCGGCCGCGTCTGCGAGGTCGGGACGGTTCACGTGCCGCACCTGATGCAGGTCGAGACCTACGAGACCCTCCACCAGCTCGTCTCGACGGTCCGCGGCCTGCTGCGTCCGGGGACGGACGCCGCCGACTGCGTGCGCGCCTGCTTCCCGCCCGGCTCGATGACGGGGGCGCCGAAGAAGCGGACGATGGAGATCGTCGACGAGCTCGAGGGCGCTCCGCGCGGGGTCTACTCGGGGGCGATCGGATACTTCGGCACCGGCGGGGGCTGCGACCTCAGCGTCACGATCCGCACGATCGTCGTGGCGGACGGCCGGGCGACGATCGGGGTCGGCGGGGCGATCGTCACCCAGTCCGACCCCGAGGACGAGTACCGCGAGGCCCTGCTCAAGGGCCAGGCGCCGATGCGGGCGATCGACCCGGGGGCGGCGCAGGCGGCGGCCCTCGGCTCACTAGACTCGACGGGATGTCCGCCACCGACACCAAGGTCCTGATCGTCGACGCGGTCGAGCGCCTGGCGACCGAGGTGCCGTCGCTGCGCCAGCTCAAGCTGGTGATTCGGCTCGAGCTGCCGAGCCGCGGCGGCGACGCGCCGATCTGGCGTGTGGAGGTGCCCGGGCCGAAGGTCGACCGCGACCCCGCCGGCGACGCCCGGCTCGACGTGACCGTCCAACGCCAGCAGTTCAACGAGCTGGCGCGCGAGGGCACGCTGCGCCAGTGGGCGAAGGCCTTCGAGCAGGGCCACGTGAAGGTGACCGGCGACAGCGCGGTGGTGAAGCTGCTCGGCAACGTGATCGAGCGACAGCTGGTGCGCGCGAAGTAGCGGTGAAGCCGGTCCTCTTCGTCGACGTCGACGGCGTCCTGAGCCTCTTCGGCTTCGACTCGGGCGCCGAGCTGCCGGGCCCGTTCCACTGGATCGACGGCATCGCCCATTGCATCCCGCCCGACGCGGGGCCGCGGCTCGCCCGCTTGGCGGACAGCTTCGAGCTGGTCTGGGCCACCGGCTGGGAGGAGAAGGCCAACGAGTACCTCCCCCGCCTGCTGGAGCTGGAGGCCCGGGAGCTGCCCGTGCTGACCTTCCAGGGACGGGCCGTATTCGGGTCGGCGCACTGGAAGGTCGACGCGATCGACGAGTACGCCGGCGACCGCCCCGCAGCCTGGATCGACGACAACCTCGACGAGACCTGCCGCGCCTGGGCGGCGGGCCGGTCCGCCCCCACGCTGCTCGTGGAGACGAAGCCCCCCGTGGGGATCACCGACGAGGACGTCGAGCGGCTGCTGCGCTGGGCGGACTCGCTGGAGCAGGCTTAGCAGCGCGGGAGCGGCGCTTCTTGCGCTTGCCTTTGAGCGCACGGCGGCAGCGGGCGCTGTGCGACTTGTGGCGCCGGCAGGTGCGGCGCAGCTTCTTGCAATACCGCGACTTGCTCGTCTTCCAGCAGACCTTGCGCTTCCTCGCCCGTTCTCCGGGCGTGGCCGACGGGGGCTGAGACGCCGGCGGCGGGGGTGCTGACGCGGGCACGGGCGGGCCCGGCGCAATGCACGCGCGCGGGATGAAGAACCAGGCCGGAGCGCCCACCGCGTTGGCCGTGTTCTTGACCATCGCCGCCGCGCCGTCCTTGGTCGTGTAGCGCCAGTCGATGCCCGAGTTGACCGGGATCTCGCCGTACTTGTTCTTGAAGTCGCCCCGGTAGTTGCCGTACGCCGAGCGGGTCGCTCCCGCCGGAGCGCAGTCGACGGTGTGCCACTCGACCCCATCGGGCTTCGCCGGGTCGCTCCATGCCGAGAACATCTGAGACTCGGCGGGCTTGCGCGTGGCGTCATCCGTCGGGCACCGGTTCACGACGGTCGAGTCGGACTTTCGGATGTAGGTCTGATCCACCCACGCACAGCCGTTGAAGGAGCCGTACACATAGCCGTAGGCCCACCCGCCCGCGGTGATCTCCTGCACGTCCATGTGCTCGCCGCGGTAGAGCGTGCCGATCGCCCAGCTCTGCGGCTTCGGCCTTACGTAGACGGAATCTGACGTGACCGAGTAGGTGGCATCCGCCGAAGCGGAAGCAGGCAGTACGAGGAACAGCAGAACGACCAAGCGGCGCACCGGGCAAACGAATACCCGGCGCGCCGCTCAGTGCAAACAGCTAGGAGTCGTCCGAGGAGGAGCCGTCGTCCAGCGGCGCGTTGGCCAGATCGGCCAGCTCGTCGCCGAACGTCGTGCCGGACTCGCCGTTGCCGAACGAGAAGTCCTCGAGACCCTCGCCGGTCAGGCCGAGCTCGGCCGCCAGCTCCGACTCGTCGAGCAGGCCGATCTCCTCCGGCGTCGGCCGCGGCAGCGGCTCGGACGGCTCGATCTCGAGCCGCCGGTAGCGCCGCAGGCCGGTCGCCGCCGGGATCAGCTTGCCGATGATCACGTTCTCCTTCAGGCCGAGCAGGCGATCGGTCTTGCCCTCGAGCGCCGCGTCCGTGAGCACCTTGGTGGTCTCCTGGAACGATGCCGCGGACAGGAACGAGTCCGTGGCCAGCGACGCCTTGGTGATGCCGAGGATGACCTCCTCCCACGACGCCGGCTCGCCGCCCTCGTCCTTCACGCGAGCGTTCTCGCGCGCGAACTCGTGACGGTCGACGAGCTGGCCGGGCAGGTAGGTCGTGTCGCCCTTCTGCTCGACGCGCACCTTCTTCATCATCTGGCGGCAGATGATCTCGATGTGCTTGTCGTTGATGTCGACGCCCTGCGACTGGTAC
>DATABO010000052.1:0-4095 GCA_036259535.1 Thermoleophilaceae bacterium | reverse complement strand
GTCGATGTTCTCGCACTCGTCGGGCCCGCCGACGTTGTAGGCCTCGCCGGGCGCTCCGCGCTCCAGCACGAGGTGGATCGCACGGGCGAAGTCCTCGACGTAGAGCCAGTTGCGCACCTGGCGGCCGTCGCCGTAGACCGGCAGCGAGTCGTCGTGGAGCGCGTTGAGCGTCATCAGCGGGATCAGCTTCTCGGGGTATTGGCGCGGGCCGTAGTTGTTCGAGCCGCGGCAGATCACCGCCTCGATGCCATGGGTGTGGACGTGGGCGGAGACGAGCAGGTCGCCGGCGGCCTTGGTCGCGCTGTAGGGCGACGAGGGGTTGAGCGGCGAGGTCTCGGTGAACGACCCGCTCTCGATCGAGCCGTAGACCTCGTCGGTCGAGACCTGGAGGTAGCGACTGACGCCCAGCTCGCGCGCGGCGTCGAGCAGCACGCCTGTGCCGATCACGTGCGTGGTCACGAATGGGTCCTGACCGGCGATCGAGCGGTCGACGTGCGACTCGGCGGCGAAGTTGACGACCGCGTCGGCGCCCTCCATCGCCTCGCGCACCTTCTCCGGGTCCTCGATCCCGCCGTGGACGAAGCGGTGCTCGACGCCGTCGAGGTTCTCGCGGCGGCCGGCGTAGGTCAGCTTGTCGAGGATCGTCAGCTCGTGACCGGCGTCGGTCGCGATCCGCGCGTAGGTCGACCCGATGAATCCGGCCGCGCCGGTGACGAGCAGCTTCATGGCCGGCGACCCTAGCGGGACGGCTCCGCCCACGCTGGGCCGATTCCGGCGGCAGCTCCGCCGAAATCGGCCCAGGGCGGGTTCAGGCGGTCGCGGCGCGCTCGCCGAGGTACTCGCGCAGGCCGTCGCGCCAGTCGGGCAGGCGGATCGCATCGGGCCACTCGGTGTCGAGCACCGAGTACGCGGGCCGCGGCGCGGGCCGCGCGAACTCGGCCGTCGTGGTCGAGAGCACCTGGCACTCGACGCCCGCGTCCTCGAAGATCGCCCGCGCGAAGGCGTACCAGGAGCACTGCCCGCCGGCCGCCATGTGGTGCACGCCGTAGGCCGGCGTCGCGGCGAGCCGCAGCAGCCCCTCGGCGAGATGGGCGGTGTAGGTCGGCGAGCCGACCTGGTCGCGCACCACCGTAACCACGCCGCTGTCAGCGAGCCGGAGCATCGTCTCGACGAAGTTCCGCCCGCCGACCCCGAACAGCCACGCCGTGCGCACGACGAAGTGGCGCGGGTTGGCCGCCGCCACAGCGTGCTCGCCGGCGAGCTTCGTGCGGCCGTAGGCGGACTGGGGGGCGGTCGGGTCGGACTCGACGTAGGGCCGGTCCGCGCTCCCGTCGAAGACGTAGTCGGTCGACGGCTGCACGACCGACGCCCCGACGCTCGCCGCCGCCGCGGCGACGTTCCCCGCCGCGTCCGCGTTCAGCCGCAGCGCCTCGGCCTCGGCCGTCTCCGCCCCGTCGACGTCCGTCCAAGCCGCGCAGTTGATTGCCGCATCCGGCTGCAGCTGCGCGAAAGCGTCGCTCACCGCACCCGCATCCGTCACATCCAGCGCCGCCCGATCGAGCGCCTCCACCTCGTGGTTGCCCAGCTCCGCCGCCCGGCGCACGTCCTGCCCGAGCATCCCGCCCGCGCCGGTGATCAAGACCTTCACGGGCGGAGGGATATCAGCTGCGCTCGAATGCGCGGCTGAGCTCGGCGAAGCGCTGGGTGCGAGGGTCGTCGGAGCCGACGATCCGGTCGAGCCAGCTCATCACCTCCGCGCGGTCGCTGTCGAGCGCTCCGACCAGGATCTGCTCGATGTCGAGCCAGTCCTTGGGCCGGTTGAAGATGACCTTGCAGGTGAGCAGGTGCTCGGGCGCGAGGACCGGGATAGTCGTGTCGCCGAACGGGGCCTTGCGAGCGGCCTCCCGCATCGCCGCGTGGAGGTCGTGGTAGGCGTAGAAGAGGTCCACGGGGTTCTCGTCCCACGCGAGGCGGCACTGCCCGTCTCGCTCGACCTGCTCGACCGGCACGTCTCCCCTGACTCCGAGCTCGCGCAGCGCCTCGAGCACCTCCGCGTGTCGGGAGGCCTCGAGGAAGACGTTCACGTCGACGTCGATCGTGGCGCGTGGCTCGGCGTACGACGCGAGCGCGAGCGCGCCACCGAAGGCATGGCCGATTCGCGCCTCCATGAGACGGTCGTGGATGGCGACGACCTTGTCGGGAAGCGACAGGCTCGTCATGCCGCGTCGCTCAGTCGAGGGAAGCCCAAGGGCTCGGAGACCCTTCGACCGTGCGGGAGGTGGTCGGCCAACGACAGCAGGTCGTGGAGGACGGCGCCCCGCTCGTCCGGCGTCCGGGTCAACCACGCGGCACTCGCCCGGGCGTTGTGCGGCGTCTCGAACGGAAGCGCGTCGCCCGCCGGCGCCGGCTCGCGCGACTCGCCGAGCCGCGCCGGCGGTCCCTCCTGCAGCGCGTCGATCAGCAGGGCTCGCAGGATCGGATGCGGCTCGTGGCCGTCCGCCAGCTCGCGCAGCAGGTCCCCCGCCGCGCGGTCGGCGCCGGCGAGGTCGACCGGCGCGCCCGCTCGGTGAGCGGCGTCGCGGACCTGGTCCGTCCCCAGCGGCTTGGTCGCGCGGGTTCGCGCGTGCCGGAGCACTTCATCCGACAGCGTTCGAAACGAGGCGAGCGTGCGACTGCGCGGCCCGTCCGGTGTCGAGATCGACTCCCGCAGCTCCCAGGTGCCGTTCTTGCGTGAAGTCACGTAAGCCATAGTGGGCAGTATACCCACTAAGACTCCGACCTTGCACGGATCGCATATATGCAGCATACGGCGGTCGGCACCGACCGCCGAATCGCCTTCTATGGTGGGGCGGGTGCGCCGAGGACTCATCGCCGTGGCGGTCGCCCTCTTCGCGCTGCCGAGCGTCGCCGCGGCGCAGACCGTCGAGCCGCTGGCGGCGCAGCTCGAGCCGCCGCTGCCGTCGCCGGTGGTAGCGGGCGACTGGCCCGACCCCGACGTGTCGCTGATCGACGGGAGCTACTACGCGGTGGCGACGAGCGGCGGCTGGTCGCCGACGTTCCGGATCCTGCAGTCGACGGACCTGCGCTCGTGGTCGATCGCCGGCTCGGTCTTCTGGCGGCCGCCGGGCTGGGCGCGGGACTCTTTCTGGGCGCCGGAGCTGGCGCCGCTGCCGGCCGGCGGCTACGCGCTCTTCTACAGCGCGATGCCCAAGCGGCCATGGACGACGCGCTCGGACGGCAGCACAGTCCCCCACCGCGGCGCGCGCGTGCCTGCCGGCGGCCGGATGGTCCCGCGCGCCGGGCGGCCGTGGTACTGCCTCGGCGTGGCGACCGCCCCCTCGCCGCTGGGGCCGTGGCGCGACCTCGGCCGTCCCCTGCGCTGCACTCCGCGGGGCACGATCGACCCGACCCCGGTCGTCGACGGCGACAAGCTCTATCTCGTCTACAAGGAGGACGGCAACGCCTTCCGCCGGCCGACGCCGATCCTGCTGCAGGAGCTGCGCGCCGACGGCCGCCAGCTGCTCGGCGCGCCGCGCGAGCTGCTGCGCAACCAGCCCAGGAGCTGGGAGCGCAACGTGATCGAGGCGCCGTTCCTGGTTCGGCGCGACGGCGGGTGGACGATGCTCTACTCGGGCGCGCTCTGCTGCTCGCCCGACTGTGCCTACGCGGTCGGCGTCGCCCGCGCGCCGACGCTCACGGGGCCCTGGACGCGCTACGCCGGCAACCCGATCCTGCGCTCGGGCAACGGCTGGCGCTGCCCCGGCCACGTGTCGGTGGTCGGCGACCACGTCGCCTTCCACGCGTACCGCTCGGGTCGCGAGATCCTCGGCGGCCGCCAGCTGCACGTCGCGCCGCTGACCTGGCGCCCCGACGGCTGGCCGGAGATCGGTGACGGCCGCCCGCTGCCTCCCGCGGCAGGCGCCCTGCCGGTCACCTTCGACGACGGCTTCGCCGGGCGGCTGGCCGCCGAGTGGGAGTGGCCGGTGACCCGCGTGCCGAGGGCGGCGGTCGCCCACGGCCTCACGCTCACCGCGCCCCGCAGGGCGGGGAGGCGTCCCGACGCCGGTGTCCTGGCTCGCCGCCTCGGCAGCCCTC
>DATABO010000051.1:0-5045 GCA_036259535.1 Thermoleophilaceae bacterium | reverse complement strand
TTCCGCCGCCACGGCCACCCTGACCGCCGCCGCGACCACCCTGACCGCCGCCGCGCCCGCCGGGACCGCCGCCACGCCCGCCCGGGCCGCCGCCACGCCCGCCCGGGCCGCCGCCGCGCCCGCCGGGACCACGACCGCCCGGACCGCGTCCACCGGTCTGTGCCTGCTGCGGCGCCTCGAGCTCGGTGAGGTCGGACGTGAAGCCCTTGGGCATGATCTCGCCCTTGTTGATCCAGACCTTGACGCCGATTCGGCCGAAGGTGGTGCGCGCCTCGTAGAAGCCGTAGTCGATGTCGGCGCGGATCGTGTGCAGCGGGACGCGTCCATCCGAGTAGCTCTCGGTGCGCGCCATCTCCGCCCCGCCGAGACGACCGGAGACCTGGACCTTCACGCCCTTGGCGCCAGAGCGCATCGCCGAGGTCAGCGAGCGCTTCATCGCGCGCCGGAAGGCGACCCGGTTGACGAGCTGCTCGGCGATCGACTGGGCGACGAGCTTGGCGTCGAGCTCCGGTCGCTTGATCTCGAGGATGTTGACCTTCACGGCGCGGCCGGTCATCTTGTGCAGCTCGCGGCGCAGCGCGTCGACCTCGCTGCCCGACTTCCCGATCACGATGCCGGGGCGGGCGGTGTAGATGTTGACCTCGATCTCGCCCTTGTTCTTGCGGATGGTGATGTCCGAGAGGCCCGCGTGGGCGAGCTTGTTCTCGATGTGCGTGCGGATCTGGATGTCCTCGAGCAGGTAGTCGGCGTACTCCTTCTCGGAGAACCAGGTCGACTTCCAGTCGTGGATGTACCCGACGCGCATCGCCTCGGGATGGACCTTCTGTCCCATTACTTCTTCCTCGCCTTCCGCGTGTCGGCCGAGCCGGCGACAGCGGCGGTCGTCAGCGTGATCGTCATGTGGCTCGTTCGCTTGTGGATCGGCGTCGCCCGTCCAAGGGCGCGCGGCCGGAAGCGCTTGATCGTCGGGCCCTCGTCGACGGTCGCGCGGTGGATGCGCAGGTCGCCGGGATCGAGCTCGAAGTTGTTCTCCGCGTTGGCGACAGCCGAGTCGAGCAGCTTGGCGACGTCGACCGCGGCGGCCCGCGGGGTGTGCTGAAGCAGCGCGCGCGCCTCGTCGACGCGCTTGCCGCGAATGTGGTCCATCACCAGGCGGGCCTTGCGCGGCGCGCGGCGCACGAAGCGCGCGCTGGCGCGAACCTCGACGAGTCCGTCGGCGTTGATCGGCGCGCTCGGCGCGACCTCCCGCCCGGTGGTCGTCTCGGCGGAGCCGCGGCGCTTGGGCTTGGACTCCTGGTCGCCCTTGGGCTCCTCGGGCTGCTCAGCCTCGGACTCGGCGACGGCCTGCTTGTCGTCTGCCTTCGGCTCCTCGGCGTCCTCAGCCTTGGCATTGCGCTTGCTGGGCTGCTTCGGATCGGCCATCAGCGCATCCTGACCTTGTCGCTGCCGGCGTGACCGCGGAAGGTGCGCGTCGGCGCGAACTCGCCGAGCTTGTGGCCGACCATCGTCTCGGAGACGAAGACGGGGATGTGCTTGCGGCCGTCGTGGACGGCGATCGTGTGGCCGACCATCTCGGGGAAGATCGTCGAGGTGCGCGACCAGGTCTTCAGCATCTGCTTGTCGCCCTCCTCGTTCATACGCGCGATGCGACCGATCAGGCGCTCCTCGACGAACGGGCCCTTCTTCGACGAGCGAGACATCAGCGACCACCCTTCTTGCCACGACGGCGACCGCGCACGATGTAGCGGTCCGACGTCTTGTTCTTCTTGCGCGTGCGATAGCCGAGCGTCGGCACGCCCCACGGCGTGACCGGGTGCCGGCCGGCCGTCGTCGAGCCCTCGCCACCGCCGTGCGGGTGGTCGACGGGGTTCATCGCGGTGCCGCGCGTCTGCGGGCGACGGCCCTTGTGGCGTGAGCGACCTGCCTTGCCGAGCGTGATGTTCTGGTGCTCGGCGTTGCCGATCGCCCCGATGCAGGCCCGGCACTCGACGCGCACCATGCGCATCTCGCCCGAGGGCAGGCGCAGCGTCGCGTAGTCGCCCTCCTTCGCCACGAGCTGGATCGACGTCCCCGCGGAGCGGCCGAGCTGGCCGCCGCGGCCTGCCGTCAGCTCGACGCAGTGGACGGTGGTCCCGGTCGGGATGTTCGCGAGCGGCAGGCAGTTGCCGACCTTGATCTCGGCGTCCGGGCCCGCGCTGACGACGTCGCCGACGCTCAGCCGCGCCGGAGCGAGGATGTAGGACTTGTCGCCGTCGGCGTAGTGCAACAGGGCGATGTGCGCAGTCCGGTTGGGGTCGTACTCGATCGTCGCGACCTTCGCCGGGACGCCATCCTTGAGTCGCTTGAAGTCGATCCGGCGGTACTTGCGCTTGGCGCCGCCGCCGCGGTGGCGCGAGGTCACGCGGCCGTGGGCGTTGCGGCCGCCGCTCTTCTTGATGCCCTCGACGAGCGACTTCTCCGGGCTGTCGCGCGTGACCTCGGCGCGGTCCTGGTAGGTCGCGAAGCGACGTCCGGGACTGGTCGGCTTGTGCTTGCGGACGGCCATCAGTCTCCGATCTCCTGGCCCTCGAAGAGCTCGATCGAGTCGTCGGCGTGCAACGTGACGATCGCCTTCTTCCAGCCGCGGCGCTTGCCGACGTAGAGGCCGCGCCGCTTCGACTTCGGCTTGACGTTCTGGGTCCGCACGTCGAGCACGCGGACGCCGAAGATCGTCTCGACGGCCTGGCGGACCTGC
Source organism: Thermoleophilaceae bacterium (assembly GCA_036259535.1). Taxonomy (GTDB): domain Bacteria; phylum Actinomycetota; class Thermoleophilia; order Solirubrobacterales; family Thermoleophilaceae; genus JAAYBF01. Next base: position 2,311 of record DATABO010000051.1, on the reverse strand, counting down.
GGCTTGGTCGCGTCGTCGTGGACGCGGAAGGTGTACTTGTTGACGTTCAGCAGCGCGTAGCTCTTCTCGCTGATGACCGGCCGGATGATCACGCTGCGCACGTTCATGCCGCGACCTCCTCGGTGCGCTTCGCGGGCGCGGCGGCCAGGTCGGCGAGACGCTCGATCGCGGCGGGCGACGCGACGAGGCGCGCCGCGCCGATCACGTCCGCGATGCCGACGTCGTCGGCGCGCAGGACGCTGACGCCCTCGATGTTGCGACACGACAGCGCGACGTTCTCCTCGCCGTCGACCAGCACGACGAGTGCCGTCCCGCCGGCGCCGAAGCCGGCGAGCTGCTCGGCGGCGAGCTTCGTCGACGGCTTGTCGAAGGCGTCCACGTCGACCGCGGCGAGCGATCCGCGCGCGGCGTGAACCGAGAGCGCCGAGCGGAAGGCCGCGCGTCGCTCCTTGCGGTTGACCTTGACGGTGTAGGAGCGTGGCTTCGGCCCGAAGGCGACGCCGCCCCCGGTGCGATGCGGGACCGAGAGGGCGCCGGCGCGGGCACGGCCGGTGCCCTTCTGGCGCCAGGCCTTGGCGCCGGTCATCGAGACCTCGCCGCGCGTCAGCGTGGAGGAGTTGCCGCCACGCCGGGCGTTGAGCTCGGCGCGCACGGCGCGGTGGACGAGCGGCTCGTGGAAGCGAGCGCCGAAGACGGCCTCGTCGAGTGCGACCTTGCCGGTCTTCTTGCCGATGTAGGGAGCCTGGGGCGCGGCCATCGTCAGCTCGCCTGCCCATCGGTGCGAATCTCGACGATCGAGCCCTTCGGGCCCGGGACGCTGCCGCGCAGCAGCAGCAGGTTCTCGTCGGCGCGTATGTCGACGACCTCGAGGCCCTTCTGCGTGCGGCGCTTGTTGCCCATCTGGCCGGGACCGCGGATGCCCTTGAAGACCCGTGAGGGTGTCGCGGCCTGCCCGATCGAGCCCGGCGCGCGCACGTTGTGCGAGCCGTGCGATACGGGCCCGCGAGAGAAGTTGTGGCGCTTGACCGTGCCCTGGAAGCCCTTGCCCTTCGAGATCCCCGAGACCTTGACGGTCTGGCCCTTCTCGAAGACGTCGCCGACGTTGACCTGGGCGCCGATCTCCAGCTCGCCGCCGGCGTCGCGGAACTCCGCGAGGCGACGCAGCGAGGGCGCGTCGGCCTTCGCGAGGTGGCCGCGCTCGGGCTTGGTCAAGCGCTTCTCACGGACCTCGCCGTAAGCGAGCTGGACGGCGTCGTAGCCGTCGCGCTCGGCGGTCCGCTTGCCGGTCACCCAGCAGGGGCCGGCCTCGACGACGGTCACCCGCTCGACGTGGCCGTCCTCGGCGTCGAAGACCTGGGTCATGCCCAGCTTGCGTCCCAGCAGCCCGGCCATCAGATCAGCTGGATCTGGATGTCGACGCCGGCGGGGAGATGGTCGAGCCGCTGGAGCGAGTCGACGGTCTTCGGCGTGGGCTGAAGGATGTCGATCAGCCGCTTGTGCGTGCGGATCTCGAAGTGCTCGCGCGAGTCCTTGTCCTTGAACGGGCTGCGAATCACGCAGTAGACGTTCTTCTCGGTCGGCAACGGCACCGGGCCGGAGATGCTCGCGCCCGTCCGCTGGGCGGTCTCGACGATGTCGCGCGCGGCCGTCTCGATCGCCGAGTGGTCGTAGGCCTTGAGCCTGATGCGGATCTTGTTCTGGGTGAGCGTTGCCATCTGCGTTGCGTGACTTGGGACAGAGTTCGGGGCGGGCGCCTGGTGCTACGGGCCCGCCCCGAGAGAGTCCTGTGAAGAGCCGTCGACTACTCGACGATCTCTGTCACCACCCCCGATCCGACTGTCCTTCCACCCTCGCGGATCGCGAAGCGGAGGCCTTGGTCCATGGCGATCGGCTGGATCAGCTCGACCGTCATCTGGACGTTGTCGCCCGGCATGACCATCTCGACGCCCTCCGGGAGGTTGGCGACGCCGGTCACGTCGGTGGTGCGGAAGTAGAACTGCGGCCGGTAGCCGTTGAAGAACGGAGTGTGGCGGCCGCCCTCCTCCTTCTTGAGGCAGTAGACCTCGGCCTTGAACTTGGTGTGCGGGGTGATCGAGCCGGGCTTGCAGAGCACCTGGCCGCGCTCGATCTCCTCGCGCTTGGTACCGCGCAGCAGGCAGCCGACGTTGTCGCCGGCCTGGCCCTCGTCGAGGATCTTGCGGAACATCTCGACGCCGGTGATGACCGTCGTGTCGACCTGCTCCTTGATGCCGACGATCTCGACCTCGTCGCCGGTCTTGACGATGCCCTGCTCGATGCGGCCGGTCGCGAC
>DATABO010000050.1:0-37210 GCA_036259535.1 Thermoleophilaceae bacterium | reverse complement strand
TCCTCGGCGATCGAGTCGAGGATCGCGTCGCACTCCTCCTTCGAGCGTCCGTGCGCCATGGTGAAGACCGAGTAGTGCCAGTCCTCGTAGGTCGGGCGCTGGTAGCAGTGCGAGATCCCGCGGAAGGAGGCCATCAGCGGCGCGACCTCCATGATCCGCTCCTCGGGCACCGCCCAGACGCCCATGCCGTTGGCGGAGAAGCCGGCGCGGCGGTGGAAGAGGATCGCGGCGACGCGGCGCAGCGCCTTTCGCTCGCGCATCGACTCGAGGTGCTCGAGCAGCTGGTCCTGCGAGATGCCGACCTCGGCGGCCGCGGGCGCGTAGGGCTCCGGGGTCACCGGCATGTCGCCCTGCAGCGCGCGAATGACCGCGACGTCGAGATCGGTGACGTCGATCGGGTCCGGTTCGATCGGGTCCTGCGCGACACCGGCCGCGGCGAGGTCGCGCGTGCCCTTCTCCATCTCGAGGTCCATACGGATCTTGAACAGCTTGATCGTCGGCAGCTGGCGGACCGACTCCGCGCCGGTCAGCTCCTGCAGGAGCTCGAGCGTGCCGTCGAGGCCGAGCTTCGAGCCCGGCTCGGTCGCGATCGTGAACCACATGTTGAAGTCGTGGTTGCGCAGGTAGTTGTGCGAGACGCCGGGATGCGAGTTGACGATCTTCGCCGCGCGGTGCGGGTTCTCGGGGTCGACCTTCGCCGCGACGAGCATCGAGCTGTAGCCGAGCACGCGCGTGTCGAAGATCGGCGTGACCTGGCGGATGATCCGCTCGTCGAGCAGCCGCTGGACGCGGCGCATGACCTCGTCCTCTGAGACCTTCGCGAGGCCGGCGACGTGCGCGTAGGGACGCGGGGCGATCGGGAAGCTGCCCTGCATCAGGTTCAGCAGGCGCTTGTCGAGCTCGTCGAGCGGGACGGCCGCGCCGTCCTTGCGGCTGCGGACCTTGGGGATCGCCGCGGCCTCTCTCACCGAAGCCATCGGGCGGCGTCCTTTGCGTGGTAGGTGATCACGATGTCGGCGCCGGCGCGGCGGATCGAGGTCAGCGTCTCGAGCACGGTGGCGCGCTCGTCGATGTGACCGGCCGCGGCGGCGGCCTTGATCATGGCGTACTCGCCGCTGACGTTGTACGCGGCCAGCGGCATGCGAGTCGCCTCCTTGACCCGCTGGATCACGTCGAGGTAGGGCAGCGCCGGCTTGACCATCAGCACGTCGGCGCCCTCCTCCATGTCGAGCAGCGCCTCGCGGACCGCCTCGTCGGAGTTGGCCGGGTCCATCTGGTAGGTGCGGCGGTCGCCGAACGCCGGAGTCGAGTCGGCTGCCTCCCGGAAGGGGCCGTAGAAGGCCGAGGCGAACTTGGCGGAGTACGCGACGATCGGAGTCTCCTTGAGGTCCTCCCCGTCGAGCTGGCCGCGCAGCGCGGCGACGCGGCCGTCCATCATGTCGCTCGGCGCCACCGCGTCGGCGCCCGCGCGTGCGTGTGAGATGGCGGTCTGGGCGAGCAGCTCGAGCGTGACGTCGTTGTCGATCGCGCCATCGGGCCGGACGATGCCGCAGTGCCCGTGCGAGGTGTAGGCGCAGAGGCAGACGTCGGTGATCACGAGCAGCTCGGGATGGGCGTCCTTGATCGCGCGCACCGCGAGCTGGACGACGCCCTCGTCGTCGTAGGCGCCGGAGCCCTGCTCGTCCTTGTCGGCGGGGAGGCCGAAGAGCAGCACCGCAGGGACGCCCAGCTCCTTCATCTCGCCGGCCTCCTCGACGGCGTGGGAGATCGACAGTCGCTCGACCCCGGGCATCGCCTCGATCGGCGTGCGGCTGTCGGTGCCGAGCTCGACGAACAGCGGCTGGACGAGGTGAGCCGGCGTCAGCTCGGTCTCCCGCACCATGTCGCGCAGCAGGCCGCTACCGCGCAGCCGGCGCATGCGGGTCGCTGGAAAGGCCATCGCGACCAGTCTAGGGTGGGTGAGGCCATGCCTCAGCTCGCCCTATCGGCCGTCGGCCGGGACCGGCCCGGCATCGTCGCCGCTACGACGGCCGTTCTGCTGCGCCACGGCGTCAACGTCGAGGACTCGCGGATGTCGATCCTGCGCGGCCACTTCGCGATGACGCTGATCCTCGGCGTGCCCGACGGCGGCGACCGCGAGTCGCTGGCCGCCGACCTCGACGCGGTGGCCGCCGACCTCGGGCTGGAGGCGCTCGCGCTGAGCGCCGTCGAGCCGCTCGCAGAGGCCGTGCCCGAGCCCACGCACGTCGTGAGCATCTACGGCGTCGACCATCCCGGGATCGTCCACCACGCGACGCGCGTGCTCGCCGAGCACCGGGTGAACATCACCGACCTCGAGACGCGGCTGGTGGAGGGCGACGGCTCGCCGTCGCTCTACGCGCTGCTGGTCGAGGTCGCGGTGCCAGAGGACATCGACCCCGCCGACGTGGACGGCGCGCTGGCCGAGATCGCCGCCAGCGAGGTCGTCGAGGTCACCCTGCGCGAGCTCGAGAGTCACGAGCTCTAGGGGATCGCCATGGCGGTCCGCGAGGTCCTGCTCTATCCCCACCCCGCGCTGAAGGCAGTCGCCGAGCCGGCGGTAGTCGCCTCGAGCGCAGGCTCCGGCCACGACATGGCCGTCGGCGACGTCGCCGAGACCGAGCGCGCCGCGCGCGACCTGCTCGAGACGATGGTCTCCTTCGGCCACTGCGTCGGGCTCGCCGCGACCCAGCTCGGCGACCTTACGCGGATCGTCGCCGTCGACGTGACCGGCCACAAGAAGGCGACGACCGAGAGCGGGCTGCTCCTGCTGGCCAACCCGCGCGTCGTCGAGCAGGACGGCGCCGAGGTCGCCCGCGAGGGCTGCCTGAGCATCCCCCACCTCACCGCCAACGTCCGCCGCGCCACCTCGATCGCCGTCGAGGCCGACGCGCTCGAGCTGACCGACCAGGGCCTGCGGTCGACGCCGCGTCGCGTCGAGACCGAGGGCTTCGAGGCCCGCTGCCTGCTCCACGAGATCGACCACCTCGACGGCGTCCTCTTCCTCGACCGCGTCGACTCCCTCACCCGCGACGTCTTCGAGCGCAAGAACTACAAGTAGCCGCGCTCAGGCCGTCCTCGCCACAGCCTCGCGCTCGGGACGCGCGTCGCCGCCGCGGCGCCAGGAGAGCGTGTAGAGGATTGCGGCGGCGATCGGGATGGCGAAGTCAAACAGGAGCGTGAGGCCGACGTTGTCGGGCTCGGTGTCGTCCTCGGCGAGCCAGAAGTAGATGTGGCCGCCGGCGTCGCCGAGGAACTGGATCGCGACGACGATCAGCACGGCGAGCCAGAAGTAGCCGCGAAACCAGCGGCAGAGCACGGCGGCGACGCCGATCGCCATGTCGCCCATCGCGTTCTCGAACTGGAAGCCCCCGTCGCCGCGGGTGTAGCCGATCTGCTCGGCGATCTGGGCGCCGTCGAAGATGTGGAAGAGGGAGCCGACGATCGAGCCGACGCCGACCGCCGTCACCAGCCACCAGACGAGCAGGGTGTCGACCGGCAGCTCGCGGCGATCCGGTCCACGCCGGCGACGGATCTGCACGGCGGCGCCGATCACGGCGATCAGCGCGAACACGAGTGACGGCAAGGACTCCGATCGTCGGGGGCGAGTCGGGCGGCGAGCCTAGCCCGCGCTCAGGCGGCGTCCAGCGGTGCACTGCAACTGCGCGGGCGGTCCTACGCGAAGCGGCGCAGAGCCAGGCGGGCGACCACGCCGAAGGCAAGGGCGAGGGCGGCCAGGTGGAGCAGCGGCGCGACGATGCCGCCGGAGTCGTTGAGGGCGGCATCGAGGGCGTCGAGCGTCGGGCGGAACGGGAAGAGCGCCGAGACGGCGCGGGTGGCGTCGTAGACCGCGGGGGCGACCGCGCCCGAGGGGACGAGGGCGAGGAAGGCAAGCGGCAGCGACAGCATCACGCAGAGCAACGACGCCGCGCGGACCTCGCGCGTGACGGCGCCGACCGCGACGCCCATCGCGCCGAACGCGATCGCGGCGACGGCGAGCGCCGCTACCCACAGCGGCGATCGAGACCACTCGAGGTCGACGAAGAGGCCGAGTCCGACGAGCATCGCGAGGCAGATCGCCAGCGAGCAGAGCGCGGCGAGGCCTGCCTTCTCGACGAGCAGTCCGGTGCGCGACACCAACCCGCGGACGAGCCGCGCGAAGGCGTTCTCCTCGCGCTCCAGCGCGAGCGTCCCGGCGGCGAGCAGCAGCGTGACGAACATCAGCGAGACGGCGACGGCGAGCGCTACGGCGAACGAGCTGAGCGACGTGCTGCCGCCGTCGAGGGCGGTCTGCTCGACGCGGATCGGCTCGCGCAGCGCACGCAGCAGCGGACCGGAGAGGTCGAGGTTCTCGCGCGCCAGCTGCGAGAAGCGGATGACTTCGTCGAGCTCGGCTCGCCGCGCCGGCGAGACCTCCGGGCGGACCCGCTCGACGATCTTCTCGGCCCGCTGCAGGCCGAGGATGTCGAGGTCCTCGAGCACCGGCACGTCGACCCGACCGCCCGATACGACGACGTCGAGATACGACAGCCCGATCTCGGTGAACTGCGTCGTCAGGGCGAGGTTCGCGTCGCGCAGCTCGGCCTTGATCGTGTCCTCGACGTAGGACGCCTTGACCGGGTCGTCGGCGTTGTAGAAGACCTCGATCGTCGGCGGGCCGGAGAGGGCGATCGCCTGGACACCGCTGAGCCGGTCGGTGAAGTCCTCCGGGATCACCAGCGCCGCGATCGCCGCGCCCGACTCGACCTCGTCGATCGCCGCGTCCTTGCACTGCAGCGGCGACTTGCCCTCGCAGTCGACCGGGACGGGGTCGATCGCGTCGAACAGCCGGCCCTCGTAGCGCGAGAGGTCGAGCTGCTCGCCGCCGAGCTCCAGCTCTCCCCGCTCCGGCGGGACGAGGCTGACGAACGCGACCTTCGGCTTGTCCGGCCCGGCCGAGAGCGCGAAGCCGATCAGCACCGAGAGGACGATCGGGTAGAGGATCAGCAGCGCGACCAAACCCGGCGAGCGGCGCAGGATGCGCAGGTCCTTGAGGAGCATCCAGCGCATGTCAGTGTCCTCGCTGGCGGAGGAAGGCGACGAACGCCTCCTCGAAGTCGCCGTGGCTGCCGCCCGCGCGCTCGACGGTCTCGCCGAGCGCCGCCGGCGATCCCTCGAACAGCGCCTCTCCGTCGGCGAGCACGATGACGCGATCGGCGTGGCGCGCGGCCTCCTGCAGGTCGTGAGTCGAGTAGACGACGGCGGTCCCGCGCCGCGCGAGGCCGAGCACGAACTCCCAGACCCGCTCGCGCTGGCGCGGGTCGAGCGCGGCGCTCGGCTCGTCGAGCAGCAGGATCTCCTGGCGACCGAGCAGGCCGATCGCGATGTTGACGCGCTGGCGGTTGCCGCCGGACAGCTCGCCGGCGAGGTCGTCGCCGCGGTCGGCCAGGCCGGTCAGCTCGAGCATCTCGGCGACTGCCGCCTCGGCGTCTCCGATCCGCTCCAGCCGCGCGAACAGGCGCAGGTTCTCGGCGACGGTCAGCTTGCCGTAGAGGGCGGCCTGCTGCGGCACCCAGCCGATCTCGCGCGGCGGGCGGCTGACGCTCCCCGCGTCGGCGCGCTGGATGCCGGCGAGAATCGACAGCAGGGTCGTCTTGCCGGCGCCGTTGGGGCCGACGAGCGCGACGAGCTCGCCGGGCGAGGCGCTCAGCGACACGCCGCGCAGCGCCTCGCGTGCGCCGAAGCGCTTGAAGATGCCCTCCGCGACCAACGCCGGGCCCGTCGTGGTCGGCGCCGCCGCCGGCGCTCCCTCGGCCATCGGGCGGACGGTAGCTTCTCCGGGATGAAGCTGCTCTTCGTCGGGGACGTGGTCGGCAAGCTCGGCCGCCAGACGCTTGCCGCGCTGCTGCCCGGCCTGCGCGAGCGCCACCAGCCGGACTTCGTCGTCGTCAACGGCGAGAACGCGGCCGGCGGCGTCGGCATCACCCAGCGCACCGCCCGCGAGCTGTTCGAGACCGGCGCCGACGCGATCACCCTCGGCAACCACGCCTACCGCCACAGCGAGGTCTACGAGCTGCTCGACAACGAGCCGCGGATCGTGCGGCCGGCCAACTACCCCAAGGGCAGTCCCGGCCGCGGGGTCACGGTGGTCGAGAACGGGGCGCTGCGCCTCGGCGTCGTCAACCTGTCGGGCAGCCTGTTCGTCGACGCCGCCCGCTCGGCGTTCCCCGAGGCCGACGCGGCGCTCGCCGAGCTGCGCGGCCGGGCGGACCACGTGCTGGTCGACATGCACGCCGAGGCGACGAGCGAGAAGGTCGCGATGGGCTGGCACCTCGACGGCCGGGCGACCGCCTGCCTCGGCACGCACACCCACGTCCCGACCGCAGACGCGCGCGTCCTGCCCGGCGGCACCGCCTACTGCACCGACGTCGGCATGACCGGCCCGCGCGGCGGCGTGATCGGCGTCAAGCGCGAGCTGGCGCTCGAGCGCTTCCTGACGATGACCCAGGTGCGCTTCGAGACCTCGTCAGAGGACCCGTGGCTGAACGGCGTGCTGGTCGAGGCCGACGGCGACGGGCGCGCCACCGGCATCGTCCAGATCCTCGAGCCGGCGGCCATCTGACGCCTCGTCGCGCGCGCCGGCGTAGAGCCCGAAGAGCGCGACCAGCGCCAGCGGGAAGAACCACACGACGTAGAGGTAGAACCAGTGCGACGCGGCGAGCTGGACCGCGATCAGCACCGCGGCGCCGAGCGCGGCGACCTGCAGCGGGGCCTTGCGGCGCGGGACGAAGGCCACCGCGACCGCGAGCAGCAGCGCCAGCCCGGTCATGACCGAGCGGTAGGTCTCGCCGCTGTCGAGCTGGCCCCAGACGCTGAACGGCGACCGGCGCGACGCCTGGTAGCCGAGCGTGCGGTCGTAGAGCTCGCGCAGGCCGCCGTCGGGCATGAACGGCAGGAAGCAGGCGGCCAGCAGGGCGACCAGCGCAGCGGAGAAGATCAGCAGGCTGCGCAGGGTCGATCGTCTCGACGGCCCCGCGTCGGCGGTTGCGAACAGCGGCGCCAGCGCGAGCGGGCCGACCTTGGCGGCCGTCGCGAGCGCGATCGCCGCGCCGCGGGCAGCCGCCGAGAGCCCACGCCGCGCGGGCGCGAGCGTCAGCCCCAGCAGGGCCGCGACCGTCAGCAGGCCGACGAGCGTGTCGTTCGAGTTGGTCTGGAGCGCGAACATCGCATAGGGGTAGGTCAGCCAGGCGTAGCCGAGCGCGAGGCTCAGCTCGTCGCCGGCCGGGCCGGCGCGCAGCCGCCGTCCGAGCAGCAGCAGGCCGAGCAGCGTCAGCAGGTCGAAGGCGAGCGCCGCGCCGTGGGCGGCCGGCAGGTCGTCCCAGGTCCCGCTCCAGGGCAGCGCCTGCTCGAACGGCACGTAGGACAGGTAGGTCAGCGGCCCGTAGGTGTCGCCGTGCTCGACGTCGGGTGCGAAGCCGGGGCCGTAGACGCCGTCGCCGTCGGCGATGCGGTCGGCGCCGATCACCCCGGCGTAGCCGACGTCGATCACGTTCGAGTCGGTGACGTTGAGCCCGACGCGGAAGGTCACGAGGAAGATCAGCGCGAACGCGAGCCACGACAGCGGGACCAGCGGGACGAGCCGCTGCGGGCGCTCGCGCGGGCGCAGCGCCGACCACAGCAGGCGCGCCAGCAGGTAGAGCAGGACCGGGTAGACGAGCGGGACCGAGACGCCGATCTCGCCGCGGTTGAAGAAGAGGTGCGAGGCGCCGAAGCCGAGCAGCACCAGCAGGTCGAGGTGCAGCAGGCGGAACGGGCGGCGTGGGTCGACGAACGGCAGCAGGAAGAGCAGGCAGAGCGGGATCCAGACATACGGCGCGTTGAGCTTGCGACCGAACGCGCCCTCGTAGCCGCGCGCCATCGACCAGGCGACCTGATGGCCGGTCCAGGCCTCGAGCACCACGCCGTGCGAGTCGTCGACGCGGGCCTGTGCGACCTCGCGGTCGCCGTCGAACCAGCTCACCTGCCACTGGCCGGGACCACGCGTGTAGGCGGCCGGACGGAACTCGTCGCGGCGCCCGCGCTCGGCGCGGACCTTCTCGGACCGCCCGGCGATCCGGATCGCTCGCTTCGCGGTCAGCTCATAGCCGGCCGGCGGGACGGTCTGCGACTCCGGCGTCTTCAGCTCGGGCGCAGCGCTCGCGTGACCGGCGCCGACGCCGAGGAGCGCCAGCGCCGCGAAGACGGCGGCGAGCAGCGTCGCCGCCCGACCGAGGGGTCCCGAGCCGCTCAGGCGCGCCAGTCCCCGGACCCGAAGCTCCAAATCTTGTTCCCGAGGAAGCTGAGCGGCGTCGCCACGACGATCGAGATCGCCTGGGCGGGGATCTCCGCGACGTCGGCGCCGGTCACCAGCAGCTCGAGCACGGTCGCCGCGAACACGAACGCGGCCACGCTGACGACCAGGAAGCGCGCCGCCTGGAAGCCGGCGTGGCCCTGGCGCGCAGCGAACGTCCAGCTGCGGTTCCACCAGAAGTTGTTCGTCACCGCGACCAGGAAGGCGAGCGTGGCGGCGACGAGGTGGTGCAGGTCGCCGACCGCGACGGCGAGCGAGAAGACGGCGAGGTTGACCACGTAGCCGGAGCCGCCGACCATGCAGAACTTGGCCAGCTGGAGCCAGTTCTGCGGCTTGCGGACGCCGGCGCGCAGGCGCGCTCCAGCCGCCAGCGGCGGCGCCGGGGCGGTCGCGGCGGCGGGCGGCTCCAGGCCGCGCGTGGCGGGGGCGTCAGGCTGATCTCCCACGCTACGAGATTAGACCGAAGTGGCCGGCGATCATCGGGGTCACGTCGCGCAGGTGCGGCTGGCCGCGGTCGGGCTCGAGCCCGTCGACGCCGCAGGTGAGCAGCACGCCGAGCGAGTCGCAGCGGTGCAGCGAGCCGTGGCTGCCGCCGTCGCGGTGATGCGACCCGCCCCAGTCGACGAACTCGTAGCCGGGCGTCGCCGAGAGCAGCACGTCGCCGCCGCGCGGGCAGTGCAACGCCGACCAGAGCCGGCCGAGCGCGTCGGGGTAGTCGCCGAAGGCCAGCTCGCCGCCGTCGACCGCCAGGTCGAGCACGTCGAGGTCCCCGTCGAGCTCCCAGCTCGCGCCGCGCTGGTCGCGGACGGGCCGGCGCCGGGGCGACCGCTCCCCCGCCCCGGACGGATCAGCGGCGGCGAAGCGCAGCTCGCCGCCGAGCGCCACCACGACCGCCTCGTCGCCGTGTCCGTCCGGACGGGCCTCGCGCCACGCGGTGAGGTCTACGCCCTCGATCCCGCGCAGCTGGCGCACGAGACGCGGCAGCATCCGCTCGCGGTGCGCCTCGTCCAGCACGTAGACCATCGCAGAGCGCGCCCCTGGGCAGACCGCCAGCTCGGCCTCCTCCGGTGCACTGTCGCTCGGCTCCAGCACGCGCCAGTCGCCGAGATGGCGTGAGAGGTTGACCGGCTGCTCGACGCGGCTCTGCGAGTGGTCGGACATCACGATCACGGCGTGGTCGGCGAGGAACTCGTCGACCCCGCCCGCCGCGTGGAAGACCTGCTCGAGCGCGCGATCGGCTGCGGCGATCGACGTCGGCTGGGCGTCGGGCCCGGCGCGGTGGGAGTGAGTGTCGTTGTCGGGCAGCGAGAGCAGCAGGAAGTCGAAGAGGTCGTGCTCGACGAGCTGGGCGCCGACGCAGCCGGCGTGGCGATCGCGCTGGCCGGGCATCCCAAGAGTCGACGAGCAGCCGGTGCGGCGCGAGTCGAAGAGGTCGGCGTAGAAGAGCTCGCGGGGCCCCCACACAGCGTGGCGAAACTGGGCCGCCTCGGCGAGCCGGCGGTAGCGCGACTCGCCCGCCGGGTCGTGACGGAAGCGACCGCGGTAGATCAGGTACGTGGTGCAGGCGGTGCGCAGCCCGGCGTCGTCGAGCTGCTCGAAGATCGTCCGGTGGTCCTGGGTGAGGTGCGCGAGGTTCATGTTGTAGACGGTGTCCTGGAGCGAGCGGAAGACACCGAACGCGCGCGTCGCCGGAAACGATGAGCCGTACTCGACGTAGCGCTCCTCGCCGCGGTGGTACCAGTTCATCGACGGGATCAGGTGGTCGTCGGGACCGAGCCCTGTGGTGATCGCCGATGCGGCCACAGGGGTCAATGAGGGGAACGTCGAGATGCAGTCGCGCGCGTAGTCGCCGCGGCGCACGAGCTCCCCGAGCACCGGCGCGCGGTCGTCATCGATCGCGCGGTCGAGCGCCTCGGGGCTGAGCGCGTCGATGACCGCCAGGACGAGCTTCTTGGGCGCTCTCGCGGCGGCCCTCACCGCAGGATTCGCAGACCGGCGTACTTGCGGTCGGCGGCGGCACGGCCCCTGACGAGGACCAGCGCGAAGGCGATCAGCGCCAGGAAGGAGACCGGCGGCACGAAGATCGCGACGGTGGCGAGGACGAGCGCGGCGGCGTCGGCGTAGAGCGTCAGGAAGCCGGCCGCCTCCCCGTTGAGCCGCCGCGCGGCGCGGCTGAGCAGGGCGAAGATCGCGACGTAGGCGAGCGCGGCGCATGCGACGCCCGCCACCAGGCCGGGAATCCCCGAGTGGCCGCCGCCGGCCAGCGCGCCCGCGAAGAGCAGGGCGCCGAGCGTGACGCTGAGCAACAGCCCGGCCCTCCCCATCACGCGGCGGTTCGCCCCCGAACGTTCGGCCATGTACCAAGCCACCGCGAGCACCAGCACCGCGAACAGGAAGACGGGACTCTCGAGAAAGCTCCAGTCGGTGCCGTCGAAGTCGATGCCGATGTCGCCGCGCGCCAGGGCGCCGGTAAGCAGCGGCGGCAGGAACGGTCGCACGCCGACCGAGCCGGCAAGGCCGGCGCCGGTTCCGATGTCCATGACGAGGCTGATTGGCTTTGGGCCGAGTTACGGGAACGGTACGCTGGAGCGCGTGACGATAGACGACCCGCCCGAGCGCTCCACGCGCCGCGACCTCGAGCGGTACGCCGGGCTCTTCTCCGCGCGCACGCGTGTCATGACGTCGTCCGCGACCCGCGACTTGATGGCGATGAGCGACCGCCCCGAGGTGATCTCGTTCGCCGGCGGCCTCCCGGACACCTCGAGCTTCCCGCCCGAGACGTTCGCCTCGATGACCGCCCGGATCGCCGACGAGTCGTGCGCAAGGGCGCTGCAGTACGGGCCGACCGAGGGGCTCGCCGAGACGAAGGGCTGCATCGTCGACGTGATGGCCGCCGAGCAGATGGCCGTCGACCCCGACGACGTGCTCGTCACGACCGGCGGCCAGCAGGTGCTCGACCTCGTCACCAAGACGCTGATCGATCCCGGCGACACGATCGTCGCCGAGGCCCCCTCCTACCCCGGCGCGCTGAATGCCTTCCAGGCCTACCAGGCCAACGTCGTCCAAATCGACATGGACTCCGACGGGATGCGCGTCGACCTGCTCGAGGAGACGCTCGACCGGCTCGAGCGCGACGGCAAGCGGCCGAAGTTCGTCTACACCGTGCCGAGCTTCCAGAACCCCGGCGGGGTGACGCTGTCGCTGCCGCGCCGCAAGCGGCTCGTCGAGGTCGCGCGCGAGCGCGAGCTGCTCGTGCTCGAGGACAACCCATACGGATTGCTGCGCTACGAGGGCGACGCTCTGCCGACCCTCTACTCGCTCGACGGCGGCGTCTACGTGATGTACCTCGGCACGTTCTCGAAGATCTTCTCGCCCGGTCTGCGGCTCGGCTGGGTCGTCGCGCCGCCGCCCGTGCTGGCGCGGATCAACCTCGGCAAGCAGCAGGCCGATCTCTGCACCTCGACGCTCTCGCAGATTCTCGTCCACGCCTACTTCGAGCACCACGACTGGCGCGAGTACGTCGGCGCGCTGACCGAGCTCTACCGCGCCCGGCGCGACACGATGCTCGACGCGCTAGCCGAGCACTTCCCGCCGCAGGCGGAGTGGACTCGGCCCGGCGGCGGGCTGTTCATCTGGGCGACGCTGCCCGACTTCATCGACACCTCCGACCTGCTGGCGGCGGCGTTGCGCGACAACGTCGCCTTCGTGCCCGGCGAGGGCGCGTTCCTCGACGGCCGCGGGCGCAGCTCGATGCGGCTCAACTTCTCCGGCGCCGACGAGGCTCAGATTCGCGAGGGGATCCGGCGGATCGGCGAAGTGGTCAAGGAGCAGGTCGCCCTCTACGGAACGCTGACCGGCGAGTCCGCTCCCGTGCCGCGTGGGACCGAGGGCGCCGCCGGCGATGCCGCCGATGGTCGGGACGAGGGCGGCCGGGTCGTCGAGCTTCCCCGCCGCGCCGAGCGCGAGCGGCGCGCCCGCCGCTCGTGAGCAGGGTCGCCGTCCTCGCGGGCGGCAGCTCCTTCGAGCGCCAGGTGTCGCTGCGCTCCGGGGCGCGCGTCGAGGACGCGCTCGAGCGACTCGGCCACGATGTCGTCGCGATCGACGCCGGCCAGGACCTGATCCGCCGGCTGCGCGACGAGCGCCTCGACGCCGCCTTCGTCGCGATGCACGGCCGCGACGGCGAGGACGGGACGATCCAGGAGCTCTTGGAGATTCTCGGCCTGCCGTACACCGGCTCCGGCGTGCCGGCCTGCGTCCGGGCGATGGACAAGGTGCTGACCAAGCACCTGCTGCTCGAGCACGACGTGCCGACGCCGGAGTTCTTCGCGTTCAACCAGACCGCCTTCCGCGAGCTCGGCGCGGCGGACGCGCTGCCGGCGATCGAGGAGCGGCTGGCCTTCCCGATCGTCGTCAAGCCTTCGAGTCAGGGCTCGGCGCTGGGGATCAAGTTCGCGCGCACAGCGGCCGACGTGCCGGGCGCGCTCGTCGCGGCGTTCTCATATGACGCGAAGGTGCTGCTCGAGCGCTTCGTCGACGGTCGCGACCTCGCCGTGTCGGTGCTCGATGGGCCGGACGGGCCGGTCGCCCTGCCGGTCGTCGAGGCGATCCCCGCCGGCGACGTCTACGACTTCCAGGCCCGCTACGAGATCGGGCAGACCGAGTTCGCCTGCCCGGCGGACCTTCCCGCCGGCGTCACCGAGCGTGCCCAGCAGCTCGCGCTGCGCACCTACGAGCTGCTCGGCTGCTACGGCTTCGGTCGCATCGACCTGATGCTCGACGCGACCGGCGAGCTCTACGTCCTCGAGGCCAACCCGATCCCCGGCCTCACCGAGACCAGCCTCCTCCCCCAGGCGGCCGAGGAGGCCGGAATCGGCTTCGACGAGCTGGTCGCCCGCATCCTCGCCTCGGCCTTCGACCGCCGTCCCTAGCTGTCCGCCTGAAAATCCTCCGGCGTCACGTTGTCGAGGAAGTCCTTGAACTTCTCGACGACCTCCTCGGTGTCCTCCACCTCGTGCTCGAACTCGATCGCGGACTCCGTGATGACGTCGTCGGCCGCGAAGATCGAGGCGCCGGTGCGCACGGCGAGCGCCAGCGCGTCAGACGGGCGAGAGTCGATCTCCATCTCGCGTCCGTTCAGCTGCAGGGTGATCGAGGCGTAGAAGGTGTTCTCGCGCAGCTCGGTGACCGAGACCTTCGTGCACTCGACGTCGAGCTCGCCGAGCACCTCGCTGATCAGGTCGTGGGTCATCGGACGCGGCGTGTTCGCCCCCTGCAGCTTCATCAGGATCGCCGCTGCCTCGGGATGGCCGATCCAGATCGGCAGGAACCTGTTCCCATCGCGCGTCTTGAGCAGGACGATCGGCTGCTTGCCGACCATGTCGAAGCTGACGCCGTAGATGACCATCTCCTGCATGCGACCGAAGTCTAGACGCGCCGGTCGCCGGTCGGTCTCGCTAGAATCGCCGGCCCCGGGCGATTAGCTCAGTCGGTTAGAGCGCGTCTCTGATAAGGACGAGGTCCCTGGTTCGAATCCAGGATCGCCCACTCGGGCCGCGGCGGGGGCGGTCGCCCCGCAGCGCCAGGCCGTCGCGTCGTCTTGACGCGTCGCCCGGACCTAGTGTAGAGTTCTATTCATGGCACGGCGACCGAGCGTTCCGACCCAGCAGGTCTTTCAGGCCTTCCTCGACTCGCCCGGTGACGAGACCTACGGCTTCGAGCTCGCTGAGACGACGGGGCTGCCGTCCGGGACCATCTATCCGATCCTCCGGCGTCTCGAGGACGAGGGCTACGTCAGGAGTCGCTGGGCGGAGGTCGACGGCGGCGGGCAGCGACGCCGACGGCGCTACTACGAGCTGACCGGTGAGGGTCGACGAGCCGCCCAAGCCGCGACGGCCGACCGGCGACAAGCGCTTCGGATGCTGCAGCCGGGATGGGCGAGCCGATGACGTCGAGCCACGGGTTCGTCGAGATCGCGTTCTCTGACGGCTCAGTGCTCGTTCAACGATGCGAAGACGTGCCCAGTGGAACGTTCTGCGGCTGGAGCGGCGCGCACCTGTCGCGCGTCGCCGCGGTCCACGCGCGCGACGCCGGCCTGCTCGAGCGGGCCGGCGATGGCATCAGTCTGCGTGCGGCGGGCGGCAAGCACCCGGAGACCCACTTCGTCGCGCTCGTGATGCGGAGGTCGGCGTTTGCTCGCCGCGAGGCGGCAGGCCGTGGCTCCGACGAGGCCCCCCGGAGATCGCGCGACGTGGCGCGCTCTCGGTCCATCATCTCAGCAGCGATCCGCCTCCTCCCGGCCAACGCCCGCGAGGAGGCGCTGGACGAGTGGATGGATGAGGTCGAGTGTGCCGCGGAGGCCGGCGCCGGGACGCGCGCGCGGACCTGGTCGATCGTCTCGCGAGCACTTCCCGTGGCAATCTGGCGTGCGTGGTGGCCGGCCCGAGCCCGGCAGAGGGGCGGCTAGTGCAGCCGGCCAGTACAGCCGGGGCCCTCGCCCTGCTGCTCGCCGGCCTCTGCACCCAGGCCGGCCTTCCGATCGTCTATGCCGTCCTGATGCCCTTCGTCGCAACCTTGCTGGCCAACCACGTGGATCGCGAGAGCCTCGCTCTGGCCCAGGCGATCGTGTCCAGGGCCGCCCTCGCCGTGCCGGCCCCCGACCGCGAGGAGCACCTGGACGAGTGGCTCGACCACGTCCAGGCGGCCGGGGAGCGTGGCGTGTCGCCGTTGACCCGCGGTCTCTCGATCGCCCTTCTCGCCGCGCCGCTGCTGGCGGTGGGCCTACGGATCGGGCGCGGACGCTCGCGCCGCAGGCGCAGCGCCAGCTGAGCGGCGACCGCCGGGCGTCGCTGCCTACGCGACGTGGATCGCCGCCCTGCGCTGGGCGGCAAGGCGCTCCGCGAACTGCTGCGCCTCGACGAGGGAGTCGAAGTCGAGCTCCACCCGGCATCCGTCGCCCTTCGGCTTGGCGCGCACCGGACGACCGAGCGCGGCGGAGAGGGTCTCCTCGACGGCGGCGGTTGCCGCGGCGTGGTCGGGATGGACCTCGGCGGCCTTCCGCTGCGGTGGACCGCCGGCCTCGAGCTGTCGCGCGCGGCGCTCGGTCTCGCGCACCGACCACCCCTCCTGGCGCGCATCGCGTCCGAGGCGCTTTCGGTCCTCGTGGTCCTTGCAGGTCAATATCGCGCGGCCGTGGGCCTCGCTGAGATCGCCGGCCTCGATCGCCTCGAGCAACTCGTCGGGGAGCTCCAGCAGGCGCACCAGGTTCGACACCGCGACCCTGCTCTTGCCGACGCGGCGCCCGACCTCCGCCTTCGAGAGCCCGAGGTCGTCGACGAGCATCGAGCAGGCGCGCGCCTCCTCGACCGGGTTGAGGTCGACCCGCGCCATGTTCTCGGCGAGCGCGAGATCCAGCCGCTCCCAATCCTCGGTCTGCCGCACGACCGCGGGGATCGCGTCGAGCTCCGCGAGGCGGGAGGCCCGCAGGCGCCGCTCCCCCGCGATCAGCTCGTACTTCCCGCCTGCCAGCGGGCGAACGACCACCGGCTGCAAGACGCCGCGTGCGCGAATCGACTCCGACAGCTCGACGAGCGCCTCCTCGTCGAACTCGCGCCGCGGCTGACGCGGGTTGGGCTCGATCAGATCGACCGGGATCTCGCGCAGGCCGGTCTCGTCCTTCGCTGTTGGAAGGATGGCCGACAGGCCGCGGCCCATCCCACGGCGCCCAGCCTTAGGCTCAGGCTCACGGTCAAGCACGTGCGGCGACCTCCTTGGCGAGCTTCAGATAGGCGGCCGATCCGGCGCTGCGAGGGGCGTGCCGGACGACCGGCATTCCGTAGCTCGGAGCCTCTCCCACTCTGACGTTGCGAGGGATGACGGTGTCGAAGACGAGGTCCGGGAAATGCTCTCTGACCTCGCGCTCGACATCCTGTGCGAGACGGGTCCGACTGTCGTGCATCGTGAGCACCATGCCCGCAACCGTAAGGGTCGGGTTCAGGTCTCGCTGTATCAGCTGGAGGGTGTCGAGCAGGCCCGCGAGGCCCTCGAGGGCGAAATACTCGGTCTGGACCGGGACGAGGACCTGGTCGGCGGCGACGAGCGCGTTGACGGTGAGGGGTCCGAGGGAGGGCGGACAATCGAGGATCGTGAACAGGAAGCGGTCGCGGACGTCGCCGAGCTGCTCGCGAAGGCGGGTCTCCGAGCCGCTCAGGCGCGGCAGCTCGGCCGTGGCTCCGGCGAGGTCCGGAATCGCCGGGACGGCGGAGAGGCGATCGAAAGGCGTCTGTCGAGCGGCGTCGGCGATGGTGAGGTCGCCTGAGAGGCAGCTGTAGGCGTTGGGCTCCAGATCCTTGGCGAGGCCGACGCCGACGGTGGCGTTGCACTGGGGGTCGAGGTCGACGAGCAGGGTCTCGTAGCCGGCCTCGGCGATGCTGGCGGCGACGTTGACGGCGGTGGTGGTCTTGCCGACGCCGCCTTTTTGGTTTGCGATTGCGAAGACGGTTCCCACGGGGTGAAGGTACTGGGGGAGGCGGTCGGAGGGAGGGTAGTTCAAGGGCGAACGGTTGGTGCTCGGGCTAGGGATGGGCGTTGGTGGCCGCGGGTCCTGTCTCCGATTTTGGTTTACGTGCTCGCAAGCTGCGCGCGCAAACGCAAAATCGTCGCCACCCGCGGAGAGCTACGTCTACGGCTAGTGCGCAAGCGGCCGTTTGGTTGCCATGCCGGGGCGGCGAGGGAAGCGATCTGGTGTGGGCGTGGTCTTGGTGTAGACGTAGAGGTGGCGCTCCCGGGAGCCTTTGAAGGGGCGTACTGGGGTTGGTGGTTGTGGTTCGAGGCCGAGCGTTTGGGCTGCTGCGTGGCCCGCATGCTCCTCGTTGGGGTCGCGGGCGCCTTTCCAGGCGATTAGGTGGCCGCCGAGGGTGAGGAGTGGGGCGGCGTACTCGGCTAGGACGGGGAGGGATGCGAGGGCGCGGGCGGTGACGATGTCGTAGCGCTGGGCGCCGTCGGTGGTGGCCCATTCCTCGGCGCGGGTGGGGATTGCGGTGGCGTTGTCGATTCGGGCGGCTTTGGCGAGGTTGGCGATGACCTCGCATTTGCGGGCGGTGGACTCGATCAGGTCTATGTGGACGGTGGGGATGGCGGCGGCTAGGGCGAGGCCGGGGAAGCCGGCGCCGGCGCCGATGTCGGCGATGTGGGTGGCTTGGGAGAGTTGAGGCAGTTCGAGGCCGGAGAGGCTGTCGGCGATGTGGGTGTCGACGGCCTGGTTTGGGTCGGTGACGGTGGTTGGGGGCGCCGGCTGGGCTGCGAGCGCGGTTAGGAGAGCGGCGAGGCGGTCGACGGTGGGGGCGTCGAGGTCGTGGTTCGCCGCCTGAAATAGGAGGCGTTGGGCGGCGGGATGGGGTAGCCCGTGGTGGGAGGCCAGGGCTTGGACCGTTTCGCGTGAAACGGTCAGGGCGTCGGGCGGTCTACTGGGGTAATGACGAGGCGGCGGTCGGGCTCGTCGCCTTCGCTGTGGGTCTCGACGTCGGTGCGGTCGGAGAGGTAGCGGTGGACTACCTTGCGCTCGAGGGCGCGCATGGGCTCGAGCTCGACGGGACGCTTGTACTGAATCGCCTCGGCGATGGCACGGTCGGCTTGGCGTTGGAGGGCCTCTTCGCGGCGCTCGCGGTAGCCGGCGGCGTCGATGACGAGCTGCTTGTCGGCCTGACCTTGGGGGAAGGCGATACGGACGGCGAGGTGCTGGAGGGCGTCGATGGTGGCGCCGTGCTTGCCGATCAGCAGGCCGAGGTCGTCGCCGTCGACCGTGGCGCGGAGCTCGTCGTCGGTCTCGTCGATGTGGACGGTGGCGGTGAGGCCGAGCTCGTCGACGATGCGGGAGACGAGTGCTCGGAGGCGCTCCGCGGGCTCGTCCGGAAGCGTGGGGGCGGCGTCCATCGCGCGGAGCCTACCGGCGCCGGCCGGAGCGCTTCTTCTTCTTGCGCGGGGAGGGCGGCGGGGCCTTTGCGGAGCCGTTTCCGCTCGTGTTGGCCTTGGAGGCCTGCTTGCTGCCCGACTTGCCGGCCAGCGCGACGGCACCGGCGGGCACGGCGGCATCGTCGCTCAGGTCGGGCCTGGGGTAGAGCTTGCGTACGACCAGCTGCTGGCCGATCGTCCAGATGTTGGTCGTGATCCAGTAGACGATCAGACCAGCCTCGAAGTTGATGATGAAGATGACGAAGACGAACGGCAGCGCCATCATGATCCGCTGCTGGGTCTTGTCGCCGCCGATCGAGGTGATCATCGTGGCGATCAGCTGCGTCGCGACGTATAGGACGATCGTGAAGGCGAGGACGACGGGCTGACCGGTCAGCGGCTCCGCAAGGTCGTTGATCGGGCCGAAGGCGGCGTTGCTGGCGATGTCCGCCTTGAAGGAGTCGCTGCGCAGCAGCTCGAAGAGCGCAATGAAGAAGGGGATCTGCAGCAGCAGCGGGAGGCAGGAGCCCAGGGGATTGACCTTGTTCTCCTGGTAGAACTTCATCATCTCCTGGTTCATGCGCTGCCGGTCGTCCTTGTAGCGCTCCTGGATCTTCTTCATCTCCGGCTGCAGGACTTGCAGCCTTTGCATCGATTTGACGCCCTTGAACGTCAAGGGAAGGATGAGGATCCGGATCGTGAAGGTGAGCAGGATGATCGCCCAGCCCCAGCTTCCGCCCACCAGCTCGTGCCAGAAGGTGAGGACGTCCTCGAGGACGGTCAGGAACGGCTGCGGGATGATCGCGATGGGAAGGAGGGGCATGGAGGCCTATTGGCGCTGATGAAAGAGCGTCTGGTCCTCGGCGAAGTCGACCCCGCCGTGACTCCACGGATTGCAGCGCAGCAGCCGCCAACCCGCGAGGACCAGGCCGCGCAGTATGCCGTATCGGCGCACGGCCGTGACCGCGTACTGCGAGCACGACGGGTAGTACTTGCAGCGGTTCGGCAGCGCCGGCGAGACGAAGCGCTGGTAGAAGCGGACCGGAGCGACGACGACCGTGCGAGCGGCTGTCATTGGCCGTCGCTCCCGATGCCGGCGCCTGCGAGCACCGCGCGCAGCTCCTCCTCCACGCCCGCGGCGCCGCGCTCGCTGGCCACGGTCGACATCTCCGGCCGAGCGACGATCACGAAGTCGTGACCGTCGGGCAAGCTCTCGCCACAGGCCCAGAAGGCCTCGCGCAACATGCGCTTGACCTGGTTGCGGGCCACCGCGCCGCCGACCTTGCGGCCGACCGAGATGCCCAGACGCGGCTCGTCGTCTCCGGCCCGGGGGAAGGAGTAGACGACCAGGTAGCGATTGGCGTGCGAACGCCCGTCGCGGTACACGCGGTCGAAGTCGCCACTGCGCGACAGCCGTCGACGCTTGCGACGGCCTCCACGGCCCTCGGCCGCGCCGCCCATCGCTAGACGGTGAGGCGGCGCCGGCCCTTGCTGCGACGCCGCTTGAGGATCTCGCGCCCGGCGCGCGAGCTCATGCGCGCGCGGAACCCATGCGTGCGGGCTCGCTTGCGCTTCTTCGGTTGGTAGGTGCGCTTCATCCAGTGCTCCTCTCGGGTGGCGGAGTATAGGCAAGATCCTCTCCCACCAGCCATGGCACCTCGGGGGTCCGGGGGCGGGAGCCCCCGGATGTATCCCGGTTGATTTCCTCGCGATTTGCGGCAGTCGTCCGACGGGCGGGATAAACGCGCGTCGCGTGGATGTAGACTCGCCAGCTCCGAGGACGAAGCCCCGCGCCGAGGCCTCTCCAACCAATGTCTGCCGAACGGGTCCGGGAGGGCCGAGTACTTCTGTGCGCGATCAGCTGGAGCCGATATGGGACCGAGTCCGCACCGAGATGCGGCGCGACGTCGCGGACTTCAAGTTCCATATCTGGCTGGACCCGCTCGAGCTCGTCGGCGTCGACCGCGAGACCCTCTTCGTCCGCGCGCCCGACCACATCCGGTCGTGGGTGCGCGATCGCTATCTCCCGCTCGTTCGCGAGGCGGCCGCGCGCGGCTACGCGCCGGGCGTCGTCGTGGAGATCGTCGACGAGCAGTGGAACGCCCCTGAGGGACGTGCGCGGCATGAGCCGGCGGTCGAGCAGGCGACGGCGAGCTCGCTCAACCCCAAGTACACCTTCGAGCAGTTCGTGATCGGCAAGGGCAGCCGGTTCGCCCATGCGGCAGCCCTGTCCGTCGCCGAGCTGCCGGGTCAGGCCTACAACCCGCTCTTCATCCACGGGCGTCCCGGCCTGGGGAAGACCCACCTCCTGCATGCCATCGGCAACTACCTCCAGCGCTACAGCGCCGGAGTGTCCGTCCGCTACGCGACCGTCGAGCAGTTCACCAACGAGTTCGTCGACGCGCTGCGCGCCCGTGACACGCAGGCGTTCAAGGAGCGCTTTCGCGGCGTCGACGTGCTCCTGTTGGACGACGTCCAGTTCCTCGCCGACAAGGCTCGCACCGAGGAGGAGCTCTTCCACACCTTCAACGAGCTGCACGACTCGGGCCGCCAGCTGGTCATGACGTCGGACCGCAGCCCGGGTGAGCTTCAAGGCGTGGCGGAGCGTCTCAGCGAGCGCTTCGGCTCGGGACTGGTCGTATCGGTCGACCCACCGGACTTCCACGTCAGGCGCGCGATCCTCGAGAAGCGGGCGCGGCTAGACGCCGTCGACGCCTCCGCCGACCTGGTGTCCGAGATCGCCGGCCGCGTGACCACGAGCGTCCGAGCGCTCGAGGCCGCGCTGATCCAGGTCGTCGCGTACGCCTCCCTGCGTGGGGAGCAGCCCACGCCCGACGTCGCGCGCAAGCTGCTCGACAAGCTCGGGCCCGATCGCCGCACGGCCAAGCCCAGCGTGGACGACGTTCTCGTCGCCACCGCCAGCCTCTTCGGCTTGACCTCGAGCCAACTCGTAGCGCGCGACCGCCGCCCCGACGTTGCCAGGGCCCGCAAGATCGCGATCTACCTCTCTCGGGAGCTGACCGGCAAGAGCCTGCCCGAGATCGGCCGACGCCTCGGCGGTCGCGACCACAGCACGATCCTCGCCGCCGTTCGCAGCCTCTCCGGCGACATCGAACACGACCATGAGCTCGCGCAAGCTGTGGACAAGCTCAAGCGTCAGCTCGCAGGGCCCGCTTGATGACCGAGGATGCTGCAAGACTCCACGCTTCTCCACAGGTTGCCCATAGCCTCGCTTCGGCTCTATCACCCGCTATCCAGTCTCTCGCCAACATGACCACAGCACCTATCCCTTCTAGAAGCAGGTAGATCAGTTGAAGCTCGTTCTTCCACGTGAGTCGTTTCTCGATCGCCTCGGCATCGTTGCGCGCGGCGCCTCGACCCGCAGCGCGATCCAAACGCTCTCCGGCGTCCTGCTCAGCGTCGAAGGCGACGCTGCGGAGCTTCAGGCGACCGACACCGAGCTAGGGATTCGCGCCGGCGTCGAGGCTCAGGTCGAGCGCGACGGCGCCGTCGTAGTCCCCGGCCGGCTGCTGCTCGACGTTGCCCGCTCCTTGCCGGCCGGCAGCGTCTCGATCGAGTACCGCGCCTCTGAGCAGGACGTCGAGGTCAAGTCGGGGCCAGCCACCTTCCACCTGCGGACGCTCCCACTCGAGGACTTCCCGAAGCTGCCCGTCGCCAGCGCCGACGCCACCGTCTCCGTCCCTGCGGCGGCGTTCGTCGAGACGGTGGACCGCGTGGCGCGCTCGGCCTCGCGCGACGAGACCCGACCGCACCTCACCGGCGTACTGGTCACGGCGAGTGGCAACACGCTGCGCATGGTCGCCACCGACTCCTATCGGCTGTCGGTCAAGGAGACGCCGCTCGAGCAACCGCTGAGCGGCGACTTGGAGGTGAACGTTCCGGCCCGAACCTTGCAGGAGCTCAGTCGCATCGCCGCCGCCTCGGGCGCAGAGCAGATCTCGGTCTCGGCGCTCGAGAACCAGGTCGTCTTCAGCGTCGGCGACGTCGTCCTCTCGTCGCGACTCGTCGAGGGTCGATTCCCGAACTACCAGCAGCTGCTCCCCGAGGCGTACGAGCACGAGCTGCGCGTCGATCGCGGCGAGCTGCTCGAGGTCGTGCGCCGCGTAAGCCTGCTCGCCCAGAAGAACGCGCCACTGCGCCTGTCCTTTGGGGAGGGCCAGCTCGAAGTCTCGGCCCAGACGCCGGACATCGGCGAGGCGAGCGAGTCCCTGCCCGTGCCCTTCAACGGCGAGCCGCTGGCGATTGGGTTCAACCCCGAGTTCTTCCGTGACGGACTCGACAGCGCGGAGACCGATGAGATCGTCCTCAAGCTGATCAGCCCGCTGCGGCCAGGCCTGATCCAGTCCGGCGCCGACGGGGGCTTCATCTACCTCGTCATGCCGATCCGCCTCAACGTCTAGCCGGCTCGCCGTGCGCGTCACGGGACTGTCGGCGCGCGACTTCCGCAACTACGAGCGGGCCGACGTCGAGCTTGGGGCGCGGCTGTCGGTGATCGTAGGCCCGAACGGCGCCGGCAAGACGAACCTGCTCGAGGCGGTCTACTTCGGCTGCACCGGCCGCTCACCACGGACCTCGAACGAGCGCGACCTGCTGCGACGCGGCGCTACCGCTGCGCGGGTCACCGTGACGACCGCCGATGAAGATGGAGAGCACAGGCTCGAGGCGGCCTTCCAGCCCGGCGAGCCGAAGCTGCTGCGCATCGACGGCGCGACTGTGGACAACCTGTGGGCGACAGAGCTGCGTCCGCTGATCAGCGTCTTCCTGCCCGAGCGGCTGGAGCTCGTCAAGGGAGCGCCAGCGAACCGGCGCGCCCACCTCGACCAGCTCGTGGCGGCGCTCTGGCCGGCCCGCGCGACCGCGCGGGCCGCTTACTCGCGGGCGCTCGCGCAACGCAACGCGTTGCTCGGACGGATTCGCGCGGGCAACGCCGCCCCCGACTCGCTCGGCGCCTGGGACGCAGAGCTCGCGCGCCATGGCGTCGAGCTGATGGCGGCTCGTGCCGAGGCCGTCGCCCTGCTCGCCCCGCGCTTCACGGTCCGTGCCGCCGACCTCGGGCTCGACGGTCGCGCCGAGATCGCCTACCGGCCCCGGTCGGGCGCGGACACGGCCGACGGCCTGGCCGCCGAGCTGCTCGAGCGCCGGTCCGCCGACCTCGAGCGCGGCTTCACCGCGCATGGCCCGCACCGCGACGATGTCCGGCTGTCGCATGCGTCGGAGCCGTTGCGGGGATTCGGCTCGCAGGGCCAGCAACGCGCCGCGCTGCTGGCGCTGCTGTTCGCGGAGCGCGACCTGCTCGCCGACGAGCGCGACCGGCCGCCGCTGATGCTGCTCGACGACGTGATGTCCGAGCTCGACGCCGGCCGCCGGGCGCTGCTCGCGGACCTGTTGCGCGAGGCCGGGCAAGGAGTGGTGACCGCCACCGAGCTCGAGCACGTGCCCGGCCACGACGCGCCGGGCGTGACCGTCCTCAGGGTGGCGGGAGGCGAGGTCTCGTGAGGCGTCGCTCGCCGCGACCGCTCGCCGTCGCGCTCGAGCAGCTGGGCCACGAGGCGCGGCCCCCGACGCTGCTCGCTCGCGTCCAGGCGGCGTGGGCGGAGGTCGTCGGGCCGGCGATCGCGGCGGAGGCCCAGCCAGTTCGCGAGCGCGACGGGATCGTAACGGTCGCCTGCCGCTCGGCGGCCTGGGCGAGTGAGCTCGAGCTCCTCGCGCCCGAGCTGCTGGAGAGGCTCGCCGCCGCTCTGGGCGACACGGCGGGCGGGTCGCCGAAGGGACTGCGCGCGAAGGTGGGCAAGCTGCCCTGATTTTATGGTGATTTGCAGGCCTTTTCCTGGTCGGCGAGCCGTCCGAGGGGAGCACTACTCTGCTAACATCCAGGACTGCAGTTAACGCACCCCGACGCCGCGTTCCGATCGCGCCGCGCCGGGGTCTTCTCATGTTGGACCGACGGAAGGCATCGCTTGGCGGACAAGGGCTCGGAGAACGGCAAGGCGCAGACCTACGGGGCTGAGGACATCAGCGTCCTCGAGGGCCTCGAGGCGGTCCGCAAGCGGCCGGGCATGTACATCGGCTCGACTGGCATCCGCGGGCTGCACCATCTGATCTACGAGGTGATGGACAACTCGGTCGACGAGGCGCTCGCCGGCGAGGCCGACACCGTCGAGATCGTCATCCACCCCGACAACCGGGTCACGGTGACCGACAACGGTCGCGGCATACCGACGGACATCATGGAGAAGGAGCAGAAGCCGGCGGCCGAGGTCGTCCTGACGGTCCTCCACGCCGGCGGCAAGTTCGGTGACGGCGGTGGCTACAAGGTCTCGGGCGGCCTGCACGGGGTCGGCGTCTCGGTCGTCAACGCGCTCTCCGAGCGCCTCGACCTGACGATCTGGCGCGACGGCTTCGAGCACACGCAGAGCTACGAGCGTGGCACGCCGACCGGCCAGCTGACGAAGGGCGCGAAGACCGAGCGGCGCGGCACGAGCATCACCTTCCTGCCCGACCTCGAGATCTTCGAGACGATCGACTACGAGTACGCCACGCTCGAGACGCGCTTCCGCGAGATGGCCTTCCTGACCAAGGGCCTGAAGATCACCTTCACCGACGAGCGTGGCGAGGGCTCCAAGGTCGACTTCAAGTACGACGGGGGCATCCGCGACTTCGTCACCTACCTGCACTCGCAGGGCACCAAGGAGCCGGTCCAGAAGAAGGTCATCTACATCGAGGACTCCTCAGACGTCGGCGAGGTCGAGGTCGCCATGCAGTGGAACAACTCCTACCAGGAGTCGCTGCTCTCGTTCGCCAACAACATCAACACCCACGAGGGCGGCTCGCACCTCTCCGGATTTCGCTCGGCGCTGACGCGCACGATCAACGCCTACGCCAAGGAGAAGGGGCTGCTCAAGGAGAAGGACGGCAACCTCCAGGGCGAGGACATCCGCGAGGGGCTGACGGCGATCATCTCGGTCAAGATCCCCGATCCGCAGTTCGAGGGCCAGACGAAGACCAAGCTCGGCAACCCGCCGGTCGAGGGCTTCGTTCAGCAGGCGGTCAACAAGGGCCTCGCTGAGTTCCTCGAGGAGAACCCCCAGGACACCAAGCAGGTGATCACCAAGGCGGTCTCGGCATCACGCGCGCGCGAGGCGGCGCGCAAGGCGCGCGATTTGACGCGGCGCAAGTCGGCGCTCGAGAACTCCACGCTGCCGGGCAAGCTCGCCGACTGCTCGGTGCGCGACCCCGCGCTCGCTGAGATCTTCGTCGTCGAGGGCGACTCCGCCGGCGGCTCGGCCAAGCAGGGTCGCGACCGCAACACACAGGCCGTGCTGCCGCTGCGCGGCAAGATCATCAACGCCGAGAAGAACCGCATCGACAAGGTGCTGTCGAACAACGAGATCCAGGCGCTGATCACCGCGATCGGGACGGGCATCCGCGAGGAGTTCGACATCGAGAAGGCGCGGTACCACAAGGTGATCATCATGTGCGACGCCGACGTCGACGGCGCCCACATCCGCACCCTCGTGCTGACCTTCCTCTTCCGCGAGATGCCCGAGCTGATCGAGAACGGCTACGTGTACCTCGCCAAGGCGCCGCTCTACAAGGTCAAGGCGGGCGGCCAGGAGATCTACATCGAGAAGGAGTCCGAGCTCGAGGAGGTCCTGCTGCGCGACAAGCTCGAGCGGATCGAGGTGCTCGGTCGCGGCGGCACGGGGACCAGCTTCACCCACGCGCGCTGGCAGAAGTTCGGCCGGCTGCTCAAGCAGTACGAGGGCTGGGCGTCGGCGCTGCGCGCCGAGTACGGCCACGACACGATCACCTTCCTCGAGGAGTCGCAGATCCTCGACGCGGGCTCGGCAGACGCCTCCGCCGTGGAGAAGCTGATCCGTGGCGACGGGCACGACGACGCGCCGTTCGAGACCGAGCTGATCTCCGAGGACGAGAGCGAGTTCGTGATCCGCGTCGTCGAGAAGCTGAACGGCTCGGCCGCGACCTACAAGCTGCGCCGCGACCTCTTCGCGACGTCGGAGTACGCCAACTTCGTCCGCGTCCACAAGGAGCTCGAGGAGATGGTCGGCACGCCGGCGTTCGACGTCCGGCTCGGGCGCAAGGAGCAGACCGCGCTGTCGTTCGAGGAGCTGCGCAAGAAGGTGCTCGACGTCGCGCGCGAGGGCGTCGGCGTCCAGCGCTTCAAGGGCCTCGGCGAGATGAACCCCGACCAGCTCTTCGACACGACGATGGACGCGGAGGGCCGGACACTGCAGCAGGTGACGGTCGACGACGCCTCGATGGCCGACCAGATCTTCTCGATGCTGATGGGCGATCAGGTCGAGCCGCGACGCAAGTTCATTGAGGACAACGCGACCAAGGTCGCCAACCTCGATGTCTAGGCGGAGGACGATCTAGATGACCGGAGCGGAGATTCTGTCGGGCGGGAACGTCGAGCCGCGCGGGCTCGAGGAGGAGATGCGCTCGTCCTACCTCGACTACGCGATGAGCGTGATCGTCGGCCGCGCGCTGCCCGACGCGCGCGACGGCCTCAAGCCGGTCCACCGTCGCGTCCTCTACGCGATGTTCGAGGGCGGGCTCGGCCCGACGCGGCCCTACAAGAAGTCGGCGGCGACCGTCGGCGACGTGATGGCGAAGTTCCACCCGCACGGGGACTCGGCGATCTACGACACGCTCGTCCGGATGGCGCAGGGGTTCGCGATGCGCGAGCCGCTGGTCGACGGCCAGGGCAACTTCGGCTCGATCGACAACGATCCGCCAGCCGCCATGAGATATACCGAGGCGCGGCTCGCGCGGCTCGCGATGGAGATGCTGCGCGACATCGACCGCGACACGGTCGACTTCACGCCGACCTACGACGACGCGCGGCTCGAGCCGACGATCCTGCCGTCGCGCTACCCGAACCTGCTCGTCAACGGGTCGTCCGGAATCGCCGTCGGGATGGCGACGAACATTCCGCCGCACAACCTGCGCGAGACGATCGACGCGACGATCGCCTACATCGACAACCCCGACATCGACGTCGCCGGCCTGATGAAGCACATCAAGGGCCCCGACTTCCCGACCGGCGGGATCATCGTCGGCTGGCAGGGGATCAAGGACGCCTACGAGACCGGCCGCGGCCGCGTCGTCGTGCGCGGCAAGGCGCACATCGAGCCGCTGCGCCAGGGCAAGGAGGCGATCATCGTCACCGAGCTGCCCTACCAGGTGTCCAAGGGCGACGGCCGCGGCGACGGCTCGGGGCTGATCAAGAAGATCGCCGAGGTCGTCAAGAACGAGAAGATCAAGGAGATCTCCGACCTCCGCGACGAGTCGGACAAGTCGGGCATCCGGCTCGTGATCGAGCTCAAGCGCGACGCGATCCCGAAGGTCGTCCTCAACAACCTCTACAAGCACACGCCGCTGCAGTCGACCTTCGGCGTCAACACGGTCGCGCTCGTCGACAACGTGCCCAAGACGCTCTCGCTGCGCGAGCTGATCGGCCACTACGTCGAGCACCAGCGCGACGTCGTCATCCGGCGCACCAAGCACGAGCTGCGCGAGAAGGAGGCCCGCCGCCACATCCTCGAGGGCCTGTTGATCGCGATCACCGACATCGACGCGGTGATCGCGCTGATCCGCGGCTCGGCCGACCCCGACGCCGCGCGCGACGGGCTGATGGAGAAGTTCGACCTGACGCGGCTGCAGGCGCAGGCGATCCTCGACCTCCGGCTGCAGCGGCTGACCGCGCTCGAGGCCGACAAGCTCAAGCAGGAGCACGCCGACGTCGTCGAGCGGATCCGCGAGCTGCGCGAGATCCTCGGCGACGAGCAGCGGATCCGCGACATCATCAAGGAGGAGCTCGCGGAGATCCGCGCCGCCTATGGCGACGAGCGGCGCACGGAGATCACCCACTCCGAGGACGACATCGACATCGAGGACCTGATCGCCGACCAGCAGATGGTCATCTCGATCACCAAGTCCGGCTACATCAAGTCGCTGCCGCTGGCCACCTACCGCAAGCAGCACCGCGGCGGCGTCGGCGTGCGCGGCATGGAGATGAAGGACGAGGACTACATCGAGCACCTCTTCGTCTGCTCGACGCACGACTACCTGCTCTTCTTCACCAATCGCGGCAAGGTCTACCGGCAGAAGGTCTACGAGCTGCCCGAGGCGTCGCGTACCGCGAAGGGCCGCGCGCTGGTCAACCTGCTGCCGCTGCGCGAGGGCGAGTTCGTGCGCGCGGTGCTGTCGACGCGGGACTTCCGCGAGGGCAAGTACCTCGTCTTCGCGACCAAGCAGGGGCAGATCAAGAAGACCGAGTTCCTCGCCTACAACACGCCGATCAAGGCCGACGGCATCATCGCGATCAAGATCCGCGACGACGACGAGCTCGTCGCCGTGCGCCGGACCTCGGGCGACGACGACATCATCATGATCTCGCGCTCCGGCCAGGCCGCTCGCTTCAACGAGGAGCAGGCGCGGCCGATGGGCCGCGACACGGGCGGCGTGCGCGGCATGAACGTCTCGCGCGGCGACAACTGTGTGCTCGCGATGGACATCGCCCGCGACGACACCGAGCTGCTCGTCGTGACCGAGAACGGCTACGGCAAGCGAACCCCGATCGCCGAGTACCCGGTCAAGGGCCGCGGCGCGATGGGCGTCAAGACGATCAACATCACCGAGAAGAAGGGCGGCGTCGCCGGCGCCCTGATCGTCCGCGAGCACCAGGACCTCGTCTTCATCTCGCAGAACGGGATGGTCCAGCGGACCGGCGTGCGCGGAATCTCCCAGCAGGGGCGCCCAGCCCAGGGCGTCCGCGTGATGAACCTCCGCGAGGACGACGTCGTCAGCGCGGTGGCGCTCGTCATGGAGGACGAGGCGGACACCGCCGCGGTCGTCGACGGCGCGCCCGACGGCCTCGAGCCGATCGTCGAGGTCACCGCCCCAGACGATCCCGAGACCGCCGGCGTCCCCGAGCCGGACGAGTCCGACATCAGCGGCGACGTAGCGCCGAGCGAGAACGACGCCGAGGACGAGCAGCCCGACGCTGAGTAGGTCGGCGGCTGCCTCGGCGTGGATGCGGTAATCGACAACGGAGCTGGCTTCGCACGCTCCTCTGCCGATCACCGCATCCACGCGCCACAGTCGGTCTAGGGTCGGACCGACGCGCCACCCGCGCGTAGGGATCCCTGCTGTTGCCGTGGTGGGCGGTTGGTGGGGTCTGGTGGGGTGCTGGGCGGCACCAATGGGGCGCGCCTTCGTCATGCGGCACTCGCGCCCACTCCCTGGCTTCGTCGAACGGTCGGCTAGGCGGTTTCTTCCGCGGGTGGCGACGGTGGCGGGATTGCGCGCGCAGGCGCAGCAGGCGCGCAGCCCCTGCCAACTGTCCACGTGAGCGCCCTCAGCGGCAAGGAGCGCTCGGCACGGGGCGGAGTCGCCGCGGAGCCGAGCACGGAAACCGCCACCGGAGACGGGCCCCGCGGTCGCGCGGCTGATCCCTAGCGTGAAGAGCCGCCGGCAACCGGCGAGTCGATCGCGGGCGTCTGCTTCAATGGATCCACTAGGGAAAGGAGGTGGTCCAAAGTTGAGTGACAGACGTTTCGGGACCCTGGAGGTGTCCGGCCACTAGACCGGATGTCTGGACCCCGTCGAGTGGAGTCCAACCGTGGCACCCTCGGAGATGGAGACCGGGTTAGGTCCCGCCGGTCGTGTGGTTCGTCGCCGAGCTGGTCCAGTCAAGCGCAGTAGCGAGGGGCGTCCCGCCGGGGCGCCCCTCGTCGTTCTCGACGGCGATCGGTCGGGTGAGGCCGACTAGTCGCCGCGGGCGTTGACGATGCTGCGCAGCGAGTTGACCTCGCGCTCGAGGTCCTCGATGTCGGGGCGGAGGCCCTCGGCGTCGGAGGTGGCGGCGGCGGCGTCGTCGCGGGCGCTGGTCGCATCGCGCTGGGCCTTGCGGATCCGGGTCTGGAGCTGGTTGACCTCGGCCTGGGTCGGGAGGCGGTCGACGTCGGTGCGAAGCTCGTTGACGTCGTCGCGAAGGCGCTGCTGGACGCGCTCGATGTTGGCCTGGGTGGCGGACTGGGCGGAGTCGGCCTCGGTCTTGGCGTCGCGCGCCTCCATGAAGGCGATGACGGCGATCGCGGTGGCGGCGAGGGCCCAGATGCTGAGGACGATCATCCAACGGCGGACGGTCTTGAGGCCGTCGTGCTCGATGGCCTCCTCGACCGCCTCCTCCACGACGGCGACGTCGGCGGTGCGCGCTGCGGGATCGGCCGGCGGGATCGGCTTGGTCGGCTGCTCGCTCGTCGGAGTCGGGGGTTGGCTCGACCCGGGTCGCTGACCGGGCGGCTGTGGGGGCTTGTTGGACTCCAAGGGGTCAGGCGGCGCTGGGTATGTACCGCTCCCACGACTGCGGGATCACCGGTACGGCCACGTGGATGAAGATCGTAGAGTTTGGGGCGGACGGGGGGTGGCGCGGGACCATGTTCGCCTGGCGCGGGAGCCGGTCGCCCTTGCGGCGGTTGCAGGGGGCGCAGCAGGTGACGACGTTGTGCCAGTCGGTCGGGCCGCCCTTGGAGCGGGGGATGACGTGGTCGACGGTGAGGCTGCCGCGCTCGGCGCCGCAGTACTGGCAGGTCCACTGGTCGCGGGCGAAGACCGCGCGACGGGTGATCTTGCGGCGGTGGGCGTCGCGCGGTACGCGGACGTAGGTCTTCAGGCGGATCACCATCGGGCGCGGGAGGGTGAGGCTCTCGGCGTGCAGCGCCCAGTCGCTGCGCTCGAGGATCTCCGCGCGGTCCTTGAGGATCAGCACCGCGGCGCGGCGGACGGTGCAGACGTTGATCGGCTCGTAGGAGGCGTTGAGCACGAGCACCCGGCCGGATGAGGAAGCGCGTCCGCCGGACCGGCCGTCCGGCGGCGCGCCGATAGGCGCTGGGTCGCTGTCGCCAGCTTGGGCCTCGGCTGGTGGTACCGCATGCGCCGTCACGGTGCGGCCAGTGTAGCGGGGCCCTACTGCGGGCTGGAAGAAGCGCAGGAGCGCAGGCGGACCGGTCCCGCGGTCCGTTCCGGAGCTAGCTGGATCCAGGTTCGCCGAGCACCGGCGCTACGGGATACGAGCCGAGGACGCGCAGGGTCTCGACACGGCCGGCGAGCGCGGTCAGGGCCTCCTCGACGCGCGGCTCGGCGGCGCTCGCCTCGAGGTCGGCGAAGAACATGTAGTGACCGAGGCGCACGCGGCGCGGACGCGACTCGATCTTCGTCAGGTTGATCTCGCGGTCGGAGAGCTCGCGCAGCACCGACACCAGCGCGCCGGGCGCCGCGTCGTTGAACCCCCAGAAGACGATCGACGTCTTGGCGGGCCCGCCGGCCGGCGTCTGCGCGTCGGCCGCAGGCGCGAGCCAGACGAAGCGGGTGACGTTGTCGCGCCTGTCCTCGATCCGCTCGGCGACGATGGTGGCGTCGTAGAGCTCGGCCGACAGCCCCGAGCCGATCGCCGCCCAGGGCCGATCGGCGTCGGACAGCGAGCGGACCGCCTCGGCGGTCGAGCTGGCGGCGGCGACCTCGGCGTGGGGGAGCCGGTCGCGCAGGAAGCGCGAGCACTGGCCCAGCGCGTGGGGGTGCGAGAGCACGCGCCGGATCGCGCCGAGGTCGAGCGGCGCGGCGGCGATCAGGTGGTGGTGAATCGGCTGCACCGTCTCGCCCACGATTCGCACGTCGCTCGCGTCGCCGGCGAGCGCGTCGAGCGTCGCGGCGACGCCTCCCTCGAGCGAGTTCTCGATCGGCACGACGGCGCGCTCGGCCGCTCCATCCTGGACAGCCATGATCGCCTCGGGGACCGTCGTGCAGGAGACGGGCTCGAACGGCCCGCTAGCCGACGCGCGCAGCGCCTCGTCGGTGTTCGTGCCCGGGGGTCCGAGGTAGGCGACCCGTTGTGGCGCGTCGCTCACGGGGTCGCCTGGCCGGCGCCGGCGAGCGCGAGCTCGACCGCCTCGAGCTCCTCGGGCGAGAGCTCGAGCTCGGACTCGCCGGCGACGATCTGCTTGAAGTAGACGCGCGCGCTGTCGCGATGGTGGATCGACGACACCACGACTCCCGAGCGATGCGCGTCGAGCAGGGCGAGCGAGCTCGACTGCTGGCCGGACATCTCGCCGTAGGCGTCGTAGCGGACCAGCGCCCGATGCGTCACGCAGCCGTCGATCCGTGCCTCCGCGGCGCCCATCCGCGTCTCGATCCCGGCAGCGGTGTCCTCGACCCAGTCGCGCAGCTCGACGAAGCCGCGCTCCAGCCGCGCCGCGTGCTCGACGAGGTCGCGCGCGCCAGCGGCCCCGAGGACCGCGCGCTGGTCGGCGCGCAGCCGCCGCAGCCTGAGCGCGAGCACCGTCGCGAGCAGCAGCGCGATCAGTCCGACGCCTGCACCGGCGAGCGCTACGACCCCCTCGGTAGAGCTGAGGCCATCCACCGTTCGCAGCCTACTGGCGGCTACGACGTGAAGATGGCGGAGAACTCGCCGATGTTGTTGCCGACAGCCTCGTCCTCGCCGGGCACGAGCTCGATCTCGATCGTGATCGGGACGGCCTGGCCGGTCGGCGGCGTCTCCTCGAGCGGGATCGTGACGGTCTGGCTCTCGCCGGCGGCGATCGTGTCGATCACGCCCTCGGCGACGATCTCGTCGGCGCCGCTGCCGACGGTCGCCGTGACGGTCACGTCGGTCTCGGTGTTCTCGCCCTGGTTGAGCACCTGGACCTCGAACGAGAGGTCGCCGGTGGCGGTCACGCTCGTCGACCCGCCGGCGACCAGCGTCTGGCCGCCGAGCGTGACGCTGCCGAGGCCGTTGCCGTGCAGGCCGGGCGCGGCCTCCTCGTCGCCCTCCTCGCCTCCGCCGCTGGCGATGCCGCTGAGACGGTCGGCGACCTCGGCCGGGTCGAGCCAGGAGAGATCGGTCAGGAAGGTGCTCTCGGTCAGGGTCTGGGAGAGGCCCTCTTGCTCCAGGACCTCGTCGAGCGCGGGCAAGACGCGCTTGACGTAGATCTGGTCGCTGGTCACGAAGAGCTGCATCGCGTCGGCAATCCGCCGCGCGGCGCCCTCGGCCTGCTCGCCGTCGGTCAGCGCGCTCGGCAGCGCGTCGGCGATCTGGGCGATGCCCTCGGCGCGGAAGGTCAGCGTCTCGACGAGCTCGCCCTGGGCGCGGTCGAGCTCGCCTGGGTGGTCGAGGCCGTTGGCCTGGTCGACCAGCTGCGCCGACTGGATGCGGAAGCTGTTGAGCGCGTTCTCGACGTCGACGTCGGTCCCGCCGCCGCCGCCGAGCTGGTCGAAGAGCGCCTCGCTCTCGCCGTTGGACTGCTTCATCAGCGCGTCGACGTCGCGCACCCAGTCGTTGATCGCTGCCTCCTTGCGGCTGTCGAGGCAGCCGCGGACGCCGAAGACGAGCAGGATCAGGACGAGCAGCCCTGCGCCGAGGGCGAGCGATCGCCTTACCATCAAGGTCTGGCGGTCGGTCGAGGGCCCTGGTCGGGGCCGTTGGCGGGCCGGGCGACCGCGGCCGGCTGTTGGCTGGTCCGGTTCGTCGAACAAGGACTGAGTCGTTTCCTCGCGTGAGGCCCTGCAGTAGGGGGAGTATGACCTTTCCATCGGTTGTCCTTCCTCGAGCCCCCGGTCGCGATGGCAGGTAGGTCCGCTCCGGGACCGAACACCGAACCCAGATGAGTAGGTCTCAGACCACACGACGAATCGCCGCCGACGCTCATACCGAGCGTCTCGACGACGCGCGTACCGAGCGACTGGGCGGTGACCCGCCGGGGCGCGTCGTCCTGGGCCGCTACCGGCTCGGCGAGCGGCTCGGCGCCGGCGGCTTCGGAGTCGTCTGGCGCGCCCACGACGAGCGGCTGGAGCGCGACGTCGCCGTCAAGGTGGTCCCCTTCGGCGCCGCCGCGGGCGACGAGGCGCGAATCCAGCGCGAGGCGGTCGCCGCGGCGCGGCTCAACCATCCGGGGATCGTCGCGCTCTACGAGCTCGGCCACGACGAGCACGCGGCCTACCTGGTCTCCGAGCTGGTCGAGGGCGCGACGCTCGCCGACCTCACGCGCGAGGGCGCGGTCTCGGATCGCGACGTGGCGCGGATCGGAGCGGCGCTCTGCGAGGCGCTCGAGCACGCCCACGCACGCGGGGTCGTCCACCGCGACGTCAAGCCGGGCAACGTGATGGTGCTCGCGGAGCCCGCTGCGGGGGCCGGCTTCGCGAAGCTGACCGACTTCGGCATCGCGCGGCTGGCGACCGGCGACGCGCTGACCGCGACCGGCGACATCGTCGGCACGCTCGCCTACATGGCGCCCGAGCAGGCCGAGGGGCGGGCGGTCGGGCCCGAGGGCGACGTCTACTCGCTCGCGTTGACCCTCTACGAGGCCTGGACCGGATCGAACCCGGTGCGCGGCGCGAGCCCGGCCGCCACTGCGCGTCGGGTCGGCGCTCCGTTGCCGCCGCTGCGCCGCCAGCGCCGCGACTTGCCGGCGACCCTGTGCGAGGTCGTCGACGGCGCGCTCGATCCGGATCCGGTCTACCGACCGACGCTCGCCGAGCTGCGCGAGATCCTGGTGGACGCCGAGGACGAGCTGTCGGACGAGGGCGGCCTCGTCGAGCCCGACGTGATCGAGCGGTTCGGTCTGACGGCGGTCCGCCCACGGACGCGGCTGACGCGCGTCCTGCGGCGACAGCGCCGGCCGCCGCCGATCGTGGTCCCGGGTGAGGAGGAGCTCGCCGCTCGCCCGTCGTGGCGCGCGGCGATCGCCGGACGGGCAGCGGCCGGCACTGCCGCAGGAGCTCTTGTGGCGCTCGGAATCGCGCTGGGACCGGAGCCCTCCTTCACGGTCGGCACCGTCGCGCTCGTAGCTGCCGCTGCGGTGGCGCTGCTGCCACGTGTCGGCTGGATCGCCGCCGCGCTCGGCGTCTGCGGCTGGCTCGCGTCGCCGGAGGGCGGGCAGGAGGGGACGGCGCTCGTCCTGACCGCGGCGCTGCTGCCGGTCCCGCTGCTGCTGCCGCGCGCCGGGCGACTCTGGTCGGCGCCCGCGCTGGCGCCGCTGCTCGGGGCGATCGGCCTCGCGCCGCTGTTCGTGCTTGCCGCGGCATGGCTCGGCGGAACGGTCTGGCGGCGCGCCGGCCTCGCCGCCGCCGGCCTGCTGTGGCTGCGCTTCACCGAGGTGCTGACCGGCGCCGACCTGCTCTACGGCAGCGCGCCGGCCGCGTCGCCGCGCGCCGGCTGGGAGGACTCGGTGGTCGATGCGGCGCGCCAGGCGGTCGAGCCGGTAGTCACGTCGCTCGATCCGGTGCTGGCGATCGCATGGGTCGGGGCGGCCGTCGCGTTGCCGCTGCTGGCGCGCGTGCGGCGGGGTCCGGCACTACCCTGATGGGTCGATTTCGTTGAGCCTGCTGCGAAACCTCGAGTCGAAGCTGGGCGGCCTCGTCGAGGGGGCGTTCAGTCGCGCCTTCAAGTCGAGCGTCGAGCCGGTCGAGCTGGCGCGCAAGCTGGCCAAGGAGATGGAGGAGTCGAAGATGGCCTCGGTCTCGCGCACCTACGTGCCGAACCACTACCGCGTCTTCCTGTCGCCGGACGACCGCTCGCAGTTCGCGACCTACGAGCCGGCGCTGCGCAAGGAGCTGTCCGACTACCTGCTCGAGCACGCGCGCGCCGAGAGCCTCGCGCTGACCAGCCGGCCGGTGGTCGAGTTCATGACCGACGAGCGCCTCGCGCTCGGCGAGTTCGGCATCCAGGCCCAGCTGCTCAGCCCGCCCGAGGAGGAGCAGGCGCCGGCCGCGGCCGCCGTCGCGCCGTCGCAGGGCGACTTCGGCCACACGATGGTCTACTCGCCCGACCGCGCCGGCGCGCGCGCGCTGGCGCCGGAGCGGCCGCGGCGCGGGACCGGCCGCCGGGCGGTGCTCGCCGGCGACGGCCGCCGGACGGTGATCGAGGGCGACCCGTTCACGATCGGGCGCAGCCGCGACTGCGACATGGTGATCGACGACCCGAACATCTCCCGCCACCACTGCGAGCTACGCGCCGACGGGGACTCATGGCGGATCGCCGACCTCGGCTCGACCAACGGCATCAAGATCAACCGCCGGCGGGTCGACGAGGCGCCGCTGCGCAACGGCGACCGGATCACGCTCGGCCTGACCGACCTCGACTTCGAGCTCGAGTAGAGGGGAGGAGCACGATGGACGAGCCCGTCGCGGTCGCGTTGAAGTTCGGCTTCCTGCTGGTGCTCTACCTGTTCCTGCTCTGGGTGGCGCGCAGCGCGCTGCGCGACCTGTCGCGCGGCGTCGAGCCGGTCGGCGGTGGAGCGGCGGCGCCGCCCGAGTCGGGCGGCCGGCTGCGCGAGGAGTCGCCCAACGGCGGGATGCTCGGATCGATGGAGCCGCGGCTCGAGGTGATCGCGGCGCTCGGTCACGAGCCGGGGACGATCTTCGACCTGCGCGACGGCGCGACGATGGGTCGCTCCGACCACGCCGAGATTCGCGTCGACGATCCGTTCGCATCGTCGGCACACGCCCGGATCTTCCCGCGCGGGGACTTCATGCTGGTCGAGGACATGGGCTCGACCAACGGCACCTACCTCAACGGGCGTCAGCTGCGCGGCGCCGAGCGGCTCAAGGTCGCCGACGTGATCCGTATCGGCGACAGCGAGTACCGCTACCAGGAGTAGCCATGGCGCTGCGGGTCGTGGAACAGGCGGGGCTGACCGACGTCGGTCGTCAGCGCGAGGCGAACGAGGACAGCCTCGTGCTCGACGCGCCGGTCTTCGCAGTCGCCGACGGGATGGGTGGCGCGCGCGCAGGCGAGGTTGCCTCGCAGATCGCGACCGAGGCCTTCCGCGACCCGCGCGACCCGGCCGAGACTCCCGAGCAGCAGCTCGAGCGCGTCGC
>DATABO010000049.1:0-11506 GCA_036259535.1 Thermoleophilaceae bacterium | reverse complement strand
GGTCCCACAGCGCCGAGCCGCCGGAGCCGCCAGCCCCGTTCGAGCCCGCCGCAGTGCGATCGCGCCCGTCCGCGGTGCCGCAGCGCGGCGCGCGTACGGCGTCTGAGCGCCGCGCCGCCGCGCGCGAGTTCCTGCACGGTCGCGGGAGCCGGGGGGGAAGAGTCGGTCGCTCTGGCCCCGTGGGGACGGCGCCAGGCCGAGGCTCCTCCGACGGTGCCGCGCACGGCCGGCGCCTCGCGATCGTCGCCGTGGCCGGCGGACTGGCGGTGCTGGTTCTCGCGTGGTTCCTGCTGTCGCTGTTCCAGCCGCTGAAGGGCGACGGCGCCGGGGAGGTCGTGGTGACGATCCCGAGCGGAGCGAGCGTCGGCGAGATCGCCGACATCCTCGAGCAGGAGGGCGTGATCTCGTCCGCGTTCTTCTTCCGCGCGCGCGCCTCGCTCGCCGGCAAGGGGGGCGACTTCAAGGCCGGCGAGTTCCCGTTGCGCGAGGACATGAGCTACGCCGCGGCGATCGACGCGCTGAGCGAGAGCCCGCCGCCACCGGACACGGTGACGATCACGATCCCGGAGGGCCTCTCGCGTTCGGAGACCGCCGAGCTGATCGGCGACTCGCTGCGCGGCGACTACATGCGGGCGACGATCCGCTCGCCACGGCTGGACCCAGCCGACTACGGCGGCCGCGAGGCCAAGGACCTCGAGGGGTTCCTGTTCCCGGCGACCTACGAGCTGAAGCCCGGCCAGCCGGTGAGCGCGCTCGTCGACCGCCAGCTCGACGCCTTCGAGCGCGAGCTCGAGAAGGTCGACCTGCGCTACGCCAGGAGCAAGAACCTCACTCCCTACGACGTCCTGACGATCGCGTCGATGATCGACCGCGAGGCCCAGCTCCCGCGCGAGCGACGGCTGGTCGCGTCGGTGATCTACAACCGGCTGAGCCAGGGGATCCACCTCGGGATCGACGCAACGATCCGCTTTGCGACTGGTAACTGGAGTGAGCCGCTGAAGGAGTCGGAGCTGGCGATCGACTCCGGCTACAACACGCGCCTGAACGCGGGACTGCCGCCGGGGCCGATCGGCAACCCGGGACTGGCCGCGATCGA
Source organism: Thermoleophilaceae bacterium (assembly GCA_036259535.1). Lineage (GTDB taxonomy): Bacteria > Actinomycetota > Thermoleophilia > Solirubrobacterales > Thermoleophilaceae > JAAYBF01. The sequence continues at coordinate 10,410 of DATABO010000049.1, read as the reverse complement.
GGCTGCCGCTCGTCCCGCCGAGACCGACTTCATCTACTACGTCGTCAAGCCGTGCGGTAACGGCGCGCACGCCTTCTCGTCCAGCGATGCGGAGTTCCAGCAGGACGTGGCCCGCTACAACGCCGAGCGCGAGCGCCAGGGCGGCCAGTCGCCGACCGACTGCTGATGGGGCGGACGCTGCTCGGCGTGGCCGGCTGGCCGGTCGCGCACAGCCGCTCGCCGGCGATGTTCGCGCCGGCACTCGCCGAGCTTGGTCTCGACTGGCGCTACGTTCACCTGCCGCTCCCGCCGGAGCGCTTCGTCGAGACCGCACGCGCGCTCGCGGCGTCCGGCTACCGCGGCATCAACGTGACGATGCCGCACAAGCGTGCCGCGCACGACCTCGCCGACGAGCTCAGCGCGGCGGCCGCCGCGATCGGAGCGGCGAACACGCTCACCTACGCAGACGGTCGGATCGAGGCCGACAACACCGACGCGGGCGGCTTCCTCGACGCGCTCGGCGCTGACCCCGCGGGCTGGCGCTGCCTGCTACTCGGCGCCGGCGGCTCGGCGCGCGCCGTCGCCTGGGCGCTGCGCGAGGCGGGAGCGGGGGAGGTGTCGATCTGGAACCGAACTCCGGACCGCGCCGCCGCGCTCGCCCGCGACCTCGACCTGCGCCACGTCGAGGCGCCCGAGTCCGCCGAGCTGATCGTCAACTGCACGTCGGTCGGTATCGACCAGGCGATCGGCGAGCAGGAGGCTGTCGCAGCGGTCGGCCTCACCGGCGTCGATCCGCCGCCGACCTTCTTCGACCTCACCTACGGCGCCGCGACCACCCCGCTCGCCCGCTGGGCGTCGGCCGGCGGCGCGCGCGTCGTCGAGGGGCTCGAGATGCTCGTCCGCCAGGGTGCGCGTAGCCTCGAGCGCTGGACGGGCCAGCCGGCGCCGCTCGAAGCGATGCGGGCCGGCGCGCGCGGCGGCGAGCCGGCCTAGGCCCGTCTCGCGCGGCTCTGCACAAGTTCGCCCGCCGTAAGGGTCGGTTGCCGATCTGCCGATAGAGGCCGGAGATGGCTGTCTCGCGCCCACTCCTGATCGTCCTGATCGCGGCCGTCCTCGGCCTCGTCGCCTTCTATGCGACCCAAGGGTCGCGCGACTCCTCGGAGACCGCGGCGCCGCCGGTCGCACCCGCCGTGCCGGCAAGGACCGCCGATATGCCCCAGACCAGCCGTCCCTCGGCCGCCGACCGGCGTCGCGCGCGGGCCGAGCGACGGGGAATGCCGTTGGCGGTCGCACGCGCGCTACGGGCTCGCAAGACCGTCGTCCTCTTCTTCCGCGGCAGCCCCTCGGCCGACGATCGTGCGACTGCGCGCGCGGTCAGCGGCCTGCGCGGGCAGCCCGGCGTGACGGTCTTCGCCGATCGGATCGGCAAGCTGGGGCGCTACAGAGCGATCGTCGGCGACCTCGGCATCGCCCAGGCGCCCGCGGTGGTGATCGTCGGCCGCGGCCGCGCGGCGCGCGTCGTCGAGGGCTACATCGATCCCACGACGCTCGCGCAGGACGTCGCCGACGCGCGATGACTGGCGGCTTCGGCGGCGACGGGAGCTTCGGCGGCCCCGACGGCGGGCCGCCCCACCTGCGCCCGGTGCCGTCGCCCGGATCGGTCGACGCCGCCACCGCGCACGCTCACGCGTCCGATCCCGATCCCGGCACGGGCCTGACCCCGCCGCGTCAGGCGAGCGCACGCGGCCGCTTCATCTCCGACGTCGTCGTCGAGCTGGGATTCGCGCCGCGCGAGCGCGTCGACGCCGCGGTCGACGAGGCGCGCGCCTCCGGCCGCACCGCAGAGCAGGTGCTGGTCGAGAGCGGGGCGCTGACCCCAGAGCAGCTCGCGCGCGCGACTGCCGAGCGGTTCGGCCTGCACCACGTCGACCTCAACGTCTACAAGCCCGACCTCGGCGCGTCCAACCTGATCCCGCCGCAGGCGGCGCGCCGCTTCGGCGCCGTCCCGATCGGCTTCGACGAGGGCAGCCTGCTGGTCGCGATGGTCGATCCGTCGAACGTCCTCGCGCTCGACGACATGAAGCTGCTGACCGGCCACGAGCTGCGGCCGGTGGTCGCCTCGCCCGACGACATCGCCGCGCTGATCAGCCGCATGTCGCGCCTCGACGACGCGGTCGCCGAGGCGGTCCAGGAGGAGGACGACGAGGCCGAGGCGGTCACCGACATCCGCGAGTCGGCCGAGGACGCGCCCGTCATCAAGCTCGTCAACTCGATCATCGCCCAGGGCGTCGAGGAGGGCGCCTCGGACATCCACTTCGAGCCCGACGGACGCGACATGCGGGTGCGCTTCCGGATCGACGGCGTGCTCAGCGAGACGACTTCGATCCCGCGCCGGATGGTCGCCGGCGTGATCTCGCGCGTGAAGATCATGGCCGACCTCGACATCTCCGAGCGGCGCGTGCCGCAGGACGGCCGCGTCGGGCTGAAGGTCGAGGACCACGCCGTCGACATCCGCGTGGTGACGATGCCGTCGGTGCACGGCGAGGGCATCGTGATGCGGCTGCTCGACAAGGACCAGGCGCTGCTGACGCTCGACAAGCTCGGCATGTCGGGCGAGCCGCGCGAGCGCTTCGAGCTCGCCTTCCGCCAGGCCTACGGCGCCGTGCTGGTGACCGGGCCGACGGGCTCGGGCAAGTCGACCACGCTCTACGCCGCGCTGAACGCGATCAACTCGGTCGACAAGAACATCATCACGATCGAGGATCCCGTCGAGTACCAGCTCGCCGGCGTCAACCAGCTCCAGGTCAACCACAAGGCCGGCCTGACCTTCGCGCGCGGACTGCGCTCGATGCTGCGCGCAGATCCCGACGTGATCATGGTCGGCGAGATCCGCGACTCCGAGACGGCACGGATAGCGGTCGAGTCGGCGCTGACCGGCCACCTGGTGCTCTCGACGCTGCATACCAACGACGCGGCATCCGCGATCACGCGCCTGACCGAGATGGGCATCGAGCCGTTCCTGACCTCCTCCGCCGTCGACTGCGTCGTCGCCCAGCGGCTGACGCGACGGCTCTGCAGCAGCTGCAAGCGGCGCACGATCCTCAACGTCGACGCTCTGCGCGAGTCGGGCTATCACGCGGCGTTCGACGTCGAGGCCTACGAGCCGGTCGGCTGCGCGCGCTGCAACGGCACCGGCTACAAGGGGCGCGTGGGCCTGTACGAGGTGATGACGCTGAGCGACGAGATCCGGGAGCTCGCGATCAAGCGGGCGTCCGCCGACGAGATCGTCAAGGTCGCGGTGCACCAGGGCATGCGACCGCTGCGCGACGACGGGCTCGACAAGGTCCGCCAGGGCTTGACTTCGATCGCTGAGGTGACGCGTGTCTCCTGAGATTCAGGACTCCCGGCGCGACTGCCGATAGGGGGCGGGTATGGAGTTCGACTTCGCAGACGTCCTGATCGAGGTGATGGAGCGCGATGCCTCCGACCTCCACCTGACTGCCGGCTCGCCGCCGATGGTGCGGTTGCGCGGAAAGCTGACCGCGCTCGACTATCCGCCGCTCGAGTCGACGACTGTGCGTGAGGTCATCTACTCGATCCTGACCAACGACCAGCGCCAGAAGCTGGAGACCGAGTGGCAGATCGATCTCGCCTACTCGATTCCCGGCAAGGCGCGCTTCCGCGTCAACGCCTACTTCCAGCGCGCGTCGCTGGGCGCCGCCCTGCGCCTGATCCCCCAGGAGATGCCGCGCTTGGCCGACCTCGGCCTGCCGGCGACGCTGCGCGAGTTCACCAAGAAGCCGCGCGGCTTCGTGCTCGTCACCGGTCCGACCGGCTCCGGCAAGTCCACGACGCTCGCGTCGATGCTCGACTTGATCAACGACGAGCGCGACGAGCACATCATGACGATCGAGGACCCGATCGAGTTCCTTCACCGCCACAAGCGCTGCATCGTCAACCAGCGCGAGATCGGCGCCGACGCCCAGACGTTCTCGCTCGCGCTCAAGGCCGCGCTGCGCCAGGACCCCGACGTGATCCTGGTCGGCGAGATGCGCGACCTCGACACGATCTCGACCGCGCTGACGGCGGCCGAGACCGGACACCTCGTCTTCGCGACGCTGCACACGCAGGACACCGCGCAGACGATCGACCGAATCGTCGACGTGTTCCCGCCACAGCAGCAGCATCAGGTGCGGATGCAGCTCTCGGTCGCGCTGCAGGGGATAGTCACCCAGCAGCTGCTGCCGACCGCCGACGGCATGTCGCGGGTAGCGGCCACCGAGGTCCTGGTGCCGACCAACGCCGTGCGCAACCTGATCCGCGAGGGCAAGACGCACCAGATCCACTCTGCTCTGCAGACGGGCGTCGCGCACGGCATGCAGACGATGGACGCCTCGCTGGCCGACCTCGTTCGCAAGGGCAAGATCACGCGCGAGCTGGCGGAGTCGCGCTCGACCTCTCCCGAGGAGCTACGGCGCCTGATGGGAACCGTCCAGGCGGCATGACCACGTTCGCCTTCAAGGCCCTCGACGTCGCCGGCGTCCCGACGCGCGGGGAGATCGACGCCGACGACAAGCAGGTCGTCGTCTCGCAGCTGCGCTCGCGCGGGCTGACGGTGCTCGACATCGAGGAGCAGAAGCCGACCGACGTCGGCGACATCTTCGCGCGCTTCAAGAAGGTCAAGGCGGAGGACCTGACGGTCGCCACGCGGCAGCTCTCGACGATGGTCTCGTCGGGGATGACGCTGCTGCGCTCCTTCCACGTGCTCGAGGAGCAGACCGAGAACGACAAGCTGCGCGAGACCTTCACCGCGGTCCGCAAGGACGTCGAGGCGGGCCTGTCGCTGTCTCAGGCGATCGGCCGCCACCCCGACGTCTTCAACGACCTCTACGTCGCGATGGTGACCGCCGGCGAGAGCGGCGGCATCCTGGAGTCGACCCTGCTGCGCGTCGCCGACCAGCTCGAGAAGGACGACGCGCTGCGCCGCCAGATCAAGGCGGCGATGATCTACCCCGGCCTGATCGCAAGCTTCGCGGGCATCGTGCTGATAGCGCTCGTCAGCTTCCTGGTCCCGGTCTTCGAGAAGATCTTCGCGGACTTCGGCGGCGATCTTCCGCCGATCACGAAGTTCACCGTCTGGCTGTCGCACATGTTCACCCAGCGCTGGTATGTGCTGATCCTGCTCACGGTCGCCGTGGTCTGGGCGTTCCGCAGGTGGAAGAACTCCGAGCGCGGTCGGGTCCAGTGGGACAAGCTCAAGCTGAAGACGCCGATGAAGATCGGGGACATCGTCCAGAAGGTCGCCCTGGCTCGCTTCTCACGTACCTTCTCGGGCCTGGTGGCGGCCGGCGTGCCGATGCTCGAGGCGATCGACATCACCGGCCGCACGTCGGGCAACAAGGTCGTCGAGCTGGCGATGGACGACGTCGAGCGGTCGGTCAAGAAGGGCGGAACGCTCTCCGCTCCGATGCGCGCTGCCCCGGAGGCGTTCCCGGTGATGGTCGTCCAGATGATCGGCGTAGGCGAGGAGACGGGCGCGCTCGAGCAGATGCTCTCCAAGATCGCCGACTTCTACGAGGACCAGGTCGCGGCGTCGCTGAAGGCGCTGACCTCGATCCTCGAGCCGATCATGATCATGATGGTCGGCGGGATCGTCGGCTTCATCGTCATCGCGATGTACCTGCCGATGTTCCAGGTCTACGACCAGATCCGGTAGCCCTCAAGACATACGACGTCGGGACCGATACCCGATGCGATGTCGCGCATCTGGGAGAGGCTCGCGGGCGAGGGCGGCTCGATCATGATCGAGGTGCTGGTCGGCACAGTGCTGCTGGCCCTGACGACGGCCGCCGTGCTCGACGGACTCGACGGCGCGCAGAAGACCGGCCGGATGAACAAGGACCGCTCGACTGCTGCGACGCTCGCGCAGCAGGACCTCGAGCGGCTGCGCTCGCTGCCGCCGACGCTGCTGGTCAACCTCACCCAGACCCGGGCGGTGACGCTCGGGCCGGTCACCTACACCGTCGTCTCACGTGCCGAGGCCGTCCGCGACGCGAGCGGGCTCGTGAGCTGCACCACCGACGAGACCGACTCGGAGTATCTGCGCCTCAGCTCGACCGTCCACGCGCCGGCGAGCGTCGACCGCCCGGTGACGGCGACGAGCCTGCTGACGCCGCCGGTCGGCGCGCTCGGTGACGACACCGGCACCGTCGCGGTCAAGCTGACCGACCGCGACGGCGAACCGCTGCCGGGCGTGACGGTCGACCTCCAGGGCGCGACGTCGTACTCGAACACCACCAACGACGTCGGCTGCGCCGTCTTCGCCTTCGTCGAGGCGGGCAACTGGACCGCCGAGGTGGACGGCGATCTAGTCACCTGGAACGGCGACACTCCCGCTACCTCGCAGGTCGCCGTCGCGGCTGGCAAGACGAGCCTGACGCAGATCGAGCTCGACGATCCGGCATCGCTACGCGCGACGTTCGTGACTCCGAGCGGCGCGCCGACGCAATGGCGATCGATCAGCGTCACCAACGCGAAGCTGCCCAACGGATACAAGCCGTTCGCGGTCGGGGCCGCGTCGGCGAGCAAGGACGCCGAGGGCCTCTTCCCGTTCCGCGACGGCTACGGGGTCTTCGCAGGCGACTGCGAGGCGAACAACCCGGCGCTCTGGGACAGCGACTACTTCGAGACCTCCGGCTATGGGTTCGTCGCGCTCGATCCCGGCGATCTGCTCGAGCCGGTGCAGGTGGTCGTGCCGCAGCTGACGCTGAAGCTCAAGCGGACCGGCTCGACGAGCGACGCGATCCAGGTCTACGTCAGGCAGGTCGACACCGCGTACGACTGCGACTCGGTCATCTACAACTCGGGCTTGATCCCGCTCTCGCCGGCCGTCGCAGAGGCGACGCTGACGATCCCGCTGCCGTTCGGGCGCTATCAGGTCTGCGGAGCGACACGGACCAGCTCGTCGTGGCGATCGCGCCTCACCGCTACGTCGGGCACCTACCAGCACCCCAACCTGCGGACCGCTACCGCGGCGACGCTGAGCCTCGACACCAACGGCGCCACGAGCGGGAACAGTTGCACGCAGGTGCCGTCGTGACCGGGCACCTGTGCGACGACTCCGGGATGACGCTGATCGAGCTGATGATCGGCATGTCGATCGCCCTGGTGGTCACCTTCGCGAGCCTGGCGGTGCTCCAGCGCGCGACTACGGCATCGCACGAGATCGCCGATCGCACAGACGCCCTCCAGCGCGGCCGGCTGGCGATGGAGACGATCACGCGCCAGCTGCGCTCGCAGGTCTGCCTCGGCGAGACCGCCGAGCCGATCTCCTATGGAGACGGGAGCACGCTCACCTTCTACGCCGACCTCAGCGACGGCTCGCAGAACATCGAGCGGAGGCGGCTGACCTTCGTGCCGCCCGCGGGCGGCGCGCCGGGCCGGATCGTCGAGGAGGTCTTCCCCGGAGCCGGCGTCTATCCCGACCTCGAGTTCGGCACCGTGCCCGCGTCGTCGCGAGTGCTGCTGAGCGGTGCGCGCCAGATCGAGTCCGGCGGCCAGGCGCGGCCGGTGTTCAGCTACTTCGCGTTCGAGCCCGGCAGTCCGACTGGCGATCTCGAGGAGCTGACGACCCCGCTGAGCGCCACCGACGCCTCGCGGACGATCATGGTCCACATCGGCTTCGTCGCGCAGCCCGAGCGCCGCGTCCCGCGCGACGCCGACACGACGACGCTCGAGAACGACGTCTACGTGCGGCTCGCCGACCCGACGCGGCCATTGGAGGGCCCGCGATGCCTCTGACGCGCCGACTCGGCCTCCAGGACGGCTTCACGACGGTGACGCTGATGGGAGCGTTCGCCGTCGGCAGCCTGCTGGTCGGGGTCGGCTTCGCCGCCGTCGACCCAGACATCGGGATCTCGCGCGCCGACCAGGACTACAAGCAGGCCTACTCGGCGGCCGAGGGCGGCGTCCAGTGGTACCTGAGCAGCCTGGCGCGCGACAACGGCTACTACGCGCAGTGCACCGACGTGCTCGACCCCAACGCGCAGGAGCAGGCGCCGGTCAACGACGTCTGGGACGGCACCGGCCCCGACCCACGCATCTGGCGCAACCTGCCCGGCGGCGACGAGTCGCAGTACACGGTCGAGCTGCTGCCTGCTCCCGGTCACGACGAGTGCGACCCCGAGGACCAGTACTCGATGGTCGACCCCAACGGCAACATGCGCCTGCGCGTGACGGGACGTTCGCGCGGGGCGGCTCGCAGCATCGTCGTGACGCTGCGGCGACGCAACTTCATCGACTACATCTACTTCACGCACTTCGAGACGTTCGACCCGCTTACCTACTCGTCGTCGGGCTGGCGCAGTTGGGCGGCCGAGCACTGCGACCAGTTTCGCGACGACCGCGAGGACGAGTACCAGGAGCGGACGGGACAGGACTACTACTGCGACGAGCTCCAGTTCGCGCCGGGCGATCTCCAGCGCGGGCCGGTCCACACCAACGACAGCATCTGGGTCTGCGGCTCTTCGACCTTCGGGCGGACGGCGCGCGACTCGATCGAGCTCAACGGGCCCGCTCCCGGCTACGTCGAGCGCGGGAGCTGCGACGCATCCCCGAACTTCCTCGGCACGGTCACTCACCCGGCGGGCCAGCTCGAGCTGCCGCCGTCGAACGTCGCGCTGAAGGACATCGCCGCTGACGACTACAGATTCGCGGGGCGCACCCAGATCGTGCTCGAGGGCGACTCGATGCAGGTCAATGAGCGCAACCAGGGATGGCAGACGCTCCCACTGCCCGGCAACGGCGTCGTCTACGTCGAGAACGACGGAAGCTGCAGCGTCGCCTACGCGCGAGTCCAGACCTACAACGCGCCGCTGGCCTGCGGGGACGCCTGGATCCATGGCAGCTACGGCGCCGACCTGACCGTCGCCGCCGACAACGACGTGATCGTCGACGGGGACCTGACCGGCGCGAGCGAGAGCCTCCTGACGGGCTTGATCGCCAACGGCTTCGTGCGCGTCTACCACCCGGTCGACCACGACAACTGCGCCAGCTCCTCGGCCAACCTGACCGGCTCGCTGCTCAATCCGACGATCGAGGCGGCGATCCTCTCGCTCAACCACTCCTTCATCGTCGACAACTGGCATTGCGGCACCGCGCTCGGCAGCCTGAACGTCGAGGGTGCGATCGCCCAGCGCTATCGCGGGCCGGTGGGGACGACCGGCGGCAGCGGCTACATCAAGAACTACACCTACAACGACCGGCTCAAGTTCCGCGAGCCGCCGTTCTTCCTCGACCCCGTGCAGTCCGCATGGCGCGTCGCGCGCCAGAACGAGCAGGTGCCGGCGCACGAGTGACCTCCCAACCTTCGCCCGGCGCGCGCGTTGTAGGGGTAGATGCGTGCGACGACGATCAGATTCACGCCCGAGCTCTGGGCTCTGCTACAGCGCGAGGCCGAGCGCGAGCAGGTGAGCGTTGCGCAGTACGTGCGCGACGCAGCCCTGTTCCGAGTGGCCTACGGCGCAGGCGTGCGCCGCGAGCAGGAGACGCTCGGCCAGGACGACGACGTCCCGCCTTCGCTAACGGCGCGATAGCGGCAACGAGGGCGGTCGCGCCGTCGTCGGGTGGATAATGGGACGATGCCCCCGTCTCGTGACGCCCGCCTGGTCGCGCGGGTCAGACGCGGCGACAGCTCCGCCTTCGAGGCGCTGCACGCCCGCCACCAGCCGGCGATCCTGTCGTTCTGCCGCCATCTGACGGGCAACCCCGAGGATGCCGAGGACGCTGTCCAGCACACCTTCCTCGCGGCCTACCGGCGCATCGCCGACACCGACGACGAGATCGAGCTCAGGCCCTGGCTGTTCACCGTTGCGCGCAACCGAAGCCTCTCGCTGCTGCGGGCGCGGCGCGAGCGCGTCGTCGAGGATCCCGATGAGGTGACCTTCCCGCTCGATGGCTTGGTGGCCGAGGTCGAGCGTCGTCAGGAGCTGCGCGACCTGGTCCGCGACATGGCGCGGCTCCCCGAGCAGCAGCGCGCGGCGCTCGTCCTGTCCCAGCTCGACGCGCTCAGCTACCGCGAGATCGGGACGGTGCTCGAGGTGACGCCCGAGAAGGTCAAGGCGCTCGTGTTCCAGGCCCGCAGCTCGCTGATGTCGACGCGCGAGGCGCGCGACGCGCCGTGCTTCGAGATTCGCAGCGAGATCGCAAGCGCGCGCGGGCCGGGCCTTCGGCGCCGGCTCCTGCGCCGCCACGTCGGTCAGTGCGACGGCTGCCGCGAGTTCGAGGTCACGGTGGCGCGCCAGCGACGCGACCTCCAGGTCCTGTTGCCCGTGGCGCCGTCCGTCGGCCTGGGGCAGGCGGTGCTCGGCGCCACGCTCGGGCGCGACGGCGCGGGCGCAGGCGCGGGCGTCGGCGGCGCCGCGGCGGGCGCCG
>DATABO010000048.1:0-29270 GCA_036259535.1 Thermoleophilaceae bacterium | reverse complement strand
CCCCCCCCCCCCCCCCCCCCCCCCCCCCCCCCCCCCGGCGCTAGCATCGCCGCCGTGAGACAGCGCGTGAGCTTGATCACGCTCGGAGTCCGCGACCTCCAGCGGGCGAGAACGTTCTACGAGGGGCTCGGCTGGGAGACCGGCGCCGCGCCGGACGACGACGTCGTCTTCTTCCAGGCCGGCGACATGGTCGTCGCGCTGTGGGACCGCGACCGGCTGGCCGAGGACAGCTGCGTCGAGGACTCCGGTGGCTGGGGCGGCACTACGCTCGCGCTCAATCTCGGCTCGCCGGCCGAGGTCGACGCCGCCATCGAGGACGCCCGGGCCGCTGGCGCGACGATCGCCCGCGAGCCAGCGGAGACCTTCTGGGGCGGCTACAGCGGCGTGATGATCGACCCCGACGGCCACCCCTGGGAGATCGCCCACAACCCCCGTTGGACGATCACCGACGACGGCGGCGTCAGGCTGTCGTGACCGTCTAGTCGGGGCGACTGGATTTGAACCAGCGACCGCTCGGCCCCCAGCCGACGGGGGAGGGGTGGAGATGCGTCGGCTCGCGTCCACTGCGTCCCCTGCGTTCCCGGTTGGGGACTGGGGGAGGCATAGGACGATGCAGTTGGTACCGCGGCTGGTACTGCGCTCCGATTGCGACGGCTCTGCACCAGCGCCGTCGCACCCTGGAAGCAGCGGTAAGGCCGGGGTAGAATCGGGGTATGACCGCCAAGGAGAAGCTGCGGGCGCAGATCGACGAGTTGTCGGAGGCTGAGGCAGCCGCCGCGCGGATCGTCGTCGAGCGCACGTCGAGCAGTACGGAGCCGGAGATGGTGGGGCTCCCGAAGTCCTGGCGGACGTTCGAGGACGGCACGCCCGTGCCCAACTGGGTAGCCGGCCTGGACGAAGTTCGCGCCGGACGCTGATGCTCGTCATCGACGCGAGCGCCGCCACGGCGGCGTGTGCGAGGGCCGACGGGTTCAAGGACCTCGGGGAGGATCTCGTCGCGCCGCCGCTGATGTGGTCCGAGGTGCGCGCGAACCTGCACCTTCAGGCGTTCAAGGGGACGATCAGCTACGACCGAGCGGACGTCCTGCATGATCGCCTTGCCGCCGCCTCGATCCGCTGCGAGAACCCAAAGGGCCTAGGCAGCGGTGCCTGGGCGCTTGCGACGGAGATGGGGTGGGGCCGCACCTACGACGCCGAGTACGTCGTGCTTGCTCAGATGCTTGGCTGTCGCCTCGTCACGGTCGATGGCCGCCTGCGCCGCGGCGCGGACCGACTCGGGCTTGTCGTGACGCCCGACGAACTCTGATGCCCTGGGGCAGAGCTGGGTGATGTAGAGAGTCTTCTACCGCGTCCTTGCGTCGATCTCGCTGTCCTCAAGACGCTCGTATCGGGAGTCAACGAAGGATCGGAATCGATCGAGCAGGTCCTCTCGTTTTGCCTCTGCGTCTTCCGTCACCCGAATGATCGTGTCTCGTCCGCGCCTGAACTCTCGCTTCTCCTTGAGGACGCGCTTTGGGTCCTTGATGGGCTTTCCGGTTTTCCTGTCAGGAACCGCGCGTTGATCCTGGACAAAGCTCAGCATTGTGGTCTCGTAGTAGCGAGTAGCCGACATAAGGAGCCCAGGACGAGCCCAGTGCTTGGGCACGAGGACCAAAGGCTTGCCCTCGGCGACCGGCAAGTCCAGCTGCTTAACCTCCCAACGAAGCCTGCGAGGATTCCAGACCTGACGGTCAAAGACATCAGTTGAGTGCCTCCCCCTTGTAAACTCGGGGTGCTTAGACACCATCTCCTGGGTGAACTTTGCTAGCGGCTCGTAGATGATGCGAGTGGTCAAGTCAGACGTGATGTCCTTGTCCACCCCCTCGACAAAGATCGGGACATCCTCGATTAGCTTGAGTATCCCTACGCTCAGTAGCGCATTGACATCCGTAGAGAGCGCATCCCAGATCCACTGACCCACGTCTTCTGCGCCTCCGTGCCCATCAATTCCCTTCTTAGAAAGCCCCAGGCGGGTCTCTTTGGGCTCCTTGAAATGTTGCAGCAGATCCAATCCGTGAGCGGCGTCAGCTTGCTGACCGGACACAACGCATCGCGCAACCTCGTCGAAGAAAGACTTTGTGCAGGCATTCGCCTGGCTAGCGAACCTGCCTGGACCTCTCTGCAGCCGCACCGCGCGGGGATCCACGAAGAGTCTGTTGTCCTTCGACACGTTGACATCAAGGAACTCCACCGATCCCTTGATTCCGTAGTGCTTAGATACCTTCGCCATCGATCCCCCTTGGCAGCCGCCTAACTCGTACGACCCCTTCTCTGGACGTCATCGGGTCGGAGACCAAGGCGGATTCATGCACCGCTGCGCCGCTGGAATCGAACCGGAGACATAGGAACACGAGCCTACATCTCGCACTGGACAGATCGCGAGTTCGTCCGAGGCATAGCGTATCGTCTGTGTCTTTCGCTAAGTGCCCCCGGCCGCTGTCACGACCGGGGGCGTACACAGGAGGTAGTAGCTCCCATGCAGAAGCAGCGTACCCGGACGGCAGTGGTCAACCCGGATGAGGCGGATCGTGGATCGCAGGCGGGCGTGCTCGCGCACCTGCTCTACTTGCATCCGGCGCAGTTGACGGTCGAGGAGATCGTCCGTGAGTTCGCTAACGATCCCGACGACTTCGAGCAGCGCGATCAGGTCGAGCGAGCGGTCGATGATCTAGTTCGAGCGGGGCTCCTGCATCGCAACGGCAAGTTCGCGGTGCCGGCACTGCCGGCGGTCCGCTTCGACGGGCTCGAGTTAGGGGATCGGGTGTAGCTGGCCCGTGAGAATAGGTCTCCGGGGCCACGGGAGGGCTTCCGCGGGGTTCCTCGGTATTCGGACGGCCCCAGGGGCCGTGCCTGGCAATTCGGGCCGAAGAAGGGGCGCAGGAGGTCGCTAGTTGCGAGCGAGGAAATCGCCGCAGTTGTTGCAGCGATCTTCGTCGTTGCGAGCGCGGGCTCCGCATGCACTGCACTGGCGCTCGGAGAGGTCGATGAAGTATGCGATGGCCTTGTACGCGATGAACGCCACCACAGCGAGTCCTGCAGCCGTGTCGTCGGTCTCGGGCTTGATCAGCGACATGACGAGCAGATACGCGATGGATGCGGCGAATAGCCACTCGATCCAGCGCCAGCGCTCATAGAAGCGGCGACGGCCTTGTCCCTCTCCCTGCATAGCGGGAAAGTCAATCACACGATTAGGCTGTAGGGGCCCGGACCGTCGGTTCCGACGCACTGCGCGATATCAGTGCGGGCGTAGCCCGATGGCAGTCTGGTGTAGTCGGCCGCAGGAGTATCTCGTCGGTCTGCGCATCGGGGGCGTCAGGGAGAATGCGTGCGCGTCCATGGAGTTGCGTCATCCCAACACGCACGCGGTCGGGGGTCTCGGCGAGGCCGATCCGCTCGTGCCGGAGAGCGTTGCTGTCCTGGTCGAACTGATGCGGAATCCGTGTATCACGCGTCGCGAGTTGGAGCGCCGGACTGGGATTACCGAGCGGACGCTTCGCAGACGGATCCGAAGGCTGGAGAAGGCGGGCTATGTCGATCGGTTCGGGGAACGCGGCGACACCCGCTACGAAGTTCGCCTGGACGCACCGTTGCTGATGTCCGGAGCCTCAGCGACCGTCGGTGAGCTGCTCGCCGCGCTCGGGTTCCGGCCGAGACTTTAGGAAGCCCACAAACCCTCTCCTGGTCCCGAATCTGGCCTACCGGCCAGATCTGTCCGCTAGAGCGCATCCTTCGCGAGCGGGACACATAGGTGCAGACGTTCTTCAGATCCAATGCCAGCACGTCCGTCTGCACGTGTTGGGCCAAGGAGATAGATCGTGGAGACCTACGACACGACTACTAATGCCAACGCGCCGAAGCAGCGCCAGACCGACGAGCTCGTTGAGCTTGCGCAGCAACAGGTCACGCTCGTTTGCGACTCGTCAAGGCGGACATACGCATGGATTCCGCAGAAGGGTGGGGGCGTCACCCTCGCTGGTCTGCGCTCGCGGATGTTCAGGCGACACCTCCAGCGAAGCTATCGGGCGAAGTACGGCACCGTGCCAAGTCAGCACACCGTCAGTGCCGCCGTCGAAGCTCTCGACGCTGAGGCGGCCGACTCAGAGGAGGCGACGCTGCACACCCGGATTGCAGGTGGCGACGGGGTCGTGCGCGTCGACCTCAACGACCAGTCCGGTCGTGCGGTCGAGGCAACGTCCGAGGGATGGAAGGTTGCTGCATCGCCGGATACTGCCTTCCGACGTAAGCCAACAGCCCGAGCGCTCCCTGAGCCGATCCGTGGAGGCTCGTTGGGCAGACTCGGAGACTTCATCAACGTCTCCGGGTCGGATCTGAAGCTTGTGATCGCCTGGGCGGTTGGGGCTCTCCTTCCGGAGGGGCCGTACCCGGTGCTGATCCTCCAGGGCGAGGCTGGCACCGCGAAGTCAACGGCAAGCAAGCTCCTCAAGTCGCTCATCGATCCCGGTCTCCCGTTGCTCCGTCCGCTGCCGCGCAGCGAGCGCGACCTGGCTATCGCGGCGGAGGGCGCGCACGTACTCGCGTTCGACAACCTCTCGGGCCTGCCGACGTGGATGTCGGATGCACTTTGCCGACTGTCTACGGGGGGAGGGTTCGCGACTCGTGCGCTCTTCACCGACGATGAGGAGTGGGTGGTCGAGATCACCCGACCGCTGGTCCTCAACGGGATCGATGCGATCGCCACGCGCCAGGACTTGATCACGCGAGCCCTGGTAATCCGGCTGGACACGATTCCGCCCGAGGATCGGGTCGACGAGGCCGAGATCCTTGCTGCGTTCGAAGCTGAGCGCCCACGCCTACTGGGCGCGCTGATGGATGCGGTGTCGATGGCGATCCAGCAGGCCCCATCCACCCAGCTGTCGCATCGACCTAGGATGGCCGATTTCGCAAGCTGGGTCACGGCAGCGGAGCCGGCCCTAGGCTGGGAGCCGGGGACCTTCCTCGCGGCCTACGAAGCGAATGCGGCGTACGCGCTACGGCTCAGCCTGGACGGCAGTCCGGTTGCCAGGGCCGTCACCGAGTTGGTCCGCTCACCAGGCGGCGAGCCCTCCTGGGAAGGCACCCCAACGCAACTGCTGGACGTCATCACCCAGTTCCGTCCACTGGAGGTCACGAAAGGACGGGCCTGGCCGGCGAATGCCCAGTCCCTTTCCCGCAAGCTGACCCTCCTCGCCCCGGCGCTCCGCGCTGATGGCATCGACATCGTGGATATGCACCAGGGCCGTGACGCCGATAAGGAGCGCTGGGTCGTCGTTACCGACCGCCACCGCTCAGGGGACGCGGGGGACGGAGGGGACGCATGAACTCGCACCTCGACGCTGTCGCTGCGGCGCTGGTACGGCACTTGTGCCTGCCCGGTCCGCGTGATTTTCTCGGTGAGGTTGACGTTCGGCGTAAACCCCTGGATCGCGGCAGCAGCCGCCGTGTTCGATGAGCACGGCGGTCCCAACTGCGTGTCTCCTGCGGCCTGTGGATGTCTCCCGGCGACTGAGCGTCTCGCGGTCCTGGGTCTACGACGCTGCGGCGGATGGACGGCTTCCGTCCATCCGCCTCGGTGGTGCCGACGGTCCGCTGCGGTTCGTGTCCGAGGACATCGACGCATGGCTCGACGAGCAGCGGCGTACCTGGACGCCTGGTCGCTAGAGGCTCGGGGGTAGGCCGATGGCTCGCGGAAGCGTGTTGCGACGGAACAAGAAGTCCGGCGGCTTCACCTACGACATCAAGTACCGCACGGCCGACGGCACCCAGGTCAAGCGCGCCGTCGGCCCGTCGCGCAAGGAGGCCGAGCGGGCGCTGACCGCTGCCATCGCAGCTGTCGATGCAGGAGCACAACGAACGACAAGCCAGGAGACGTTCGCTGAGGCGGCAGACGCCTGGCTTGCTCGTAAGAAGCCGCTGATCGAGCCCTCGACCTTTCGCGGCTACGAGATCGAGATTCGCTTGCGGCTGAAACCAGCCTTCGGACATCTGAAGCTGCGCCAGATCACCCGCGCAAGGATCGAGAGTCACCTCGCGGACCTCGACGCGGCCGGCACGCTCAGTCGCAAGACGATCAACGACAGCTTGATCCCGCTACGACAGATCCTCGGTCGCGCCGTCCGCGACGGCGTGCTCGCGAGCAACCCGGCCGTCAACGCCGACCGCGACGAGCCTCTGGAGCTTCCGTACGAGCGTCCGACGATGCATTTCCTCAACCGCCACGACGCCCGCCGGTACCTCGACAACTGCTCAGGTTGGTACTGGCCGCTCGCTGAGGTCTTGATCGCGGCAGGGCTTCGGATCGGCGAGGCCATCGCCCTGGAGTGGCGGGACGTTGACTGGGACGGGTCGGCACTCAACGTCGTCAGAGCGGCCAAGGACAGCGGGGTCGGCACTCCCAAGGGCGACCGCAGTCGCCGCGTCGCCGTAGATCCATATCTACTCGACCTTCTATGTCGGCACCGCTCAGCAACTGCTCGAGACGGCGAACTAGCCAAGCTCGTCTTCCGCAGCCCGGCCGGCCGGATGCTCGATCGGCACAACGTCCGTCGCCGGGGCCACGACGCAGCGCTAGGCAAGGCCGGGCTCCCATCCAAGGTCCGGCTCCACGACCTACGCCACACCGCCGCAACGCTCTGGCTGGCGGCGGGGGAGTCCATCTACTTCGTCCAGCAGCAACTTGGCCACAAGGACATCCAGACCACCATCGACCTCTACGGCCACCCCGATCAAGCGGCTCACCGCGAGGCCGCCGCGCGGGCGGCTCAGTGGTGGCGCGAGGACGCTTCGGCGTAGTCGCCGGTACCGCGTCTGGTACCGCGAGCCAGATTGACGATGCCCTCGGGTCCAGCGAGCCCGTTTCCGAAGCGGCGTTCCGGCCTCTCGATCCGGTCTATGACCGCTCGGCCGCTACCCGAGTGCCTAGTCCTCAAGGAGGCCGACGGCAGACCCCGAACTAGGTCAGATGGGCGAGAGAAGCGCTATCGAGTGGACTGAGTCCACATGGAATCCGGTGACCGGCTGCAGCAAGGTATCGCCGGGTTGCGCCCATTGCTACGCCGAGGCGTTTGCGGAGCGTTGGCGCGGCATTGCTGGCCACCACTATGAGCAAGGCTTCGATCTGCGTCTTTGGCCACAGCGCCTCGATCAACCGCTGGCGTGGAGGAAACCCAGGCGGATCTTCGTGAACTCCATGAGCGACCTGTTCCACGAGGACATTCCCTTCGAGTTCATCGAGCGAGTCTTCGACGTTATGGTGCGCGCCGATCACCACATCTTTCAGATTCTCACCAAGAGAGAGCAGCGGCTCACGGATCTGGCATCGAGCTTGCCTTGGCCCGATCACATCTGGATGGGAGTCTCGATTGAGAATCGTCGGTTCGTGCATCGAGCAGATGCCTTGCGAGGAACCCCGGCTGCCGTGAAGTTCATCTCAGCCGAGCCACTCCTCGGACCTCTAATTGGGCTTGACCTATGCGACATCGACTGGCTGATCGCCGGTGGCGAGTCGGGACCGCGCCACCGTCAAGTGCGGGCAGAATGGATATGCGAACTCCGAGACCGGTGCCGCGACGAGGACGTCGCCTTCTTCTTCAAGCAGTGGGGAGGGCGCACGTCAAAGGCAGGTGGCCGCCTGCTCGAGGGGCAGGAGTGGTCCCAGATGCCCGACGTAAATCAGCTAGTGCCGGCCTGAGCGGCGTCTTGGGCGTTCAGGTGGGTGACATTTGAAGCTTCCGCGAGGTCCGACGTACGTCCGCCAACGGGGATGCTGAAGAGATCCTGCTCGCGGAACGGAATGAACCGCAACTCCTCCCGCTTCGTGATGCCGGTCGCGCTATCTCGCTGGATGCCTCCCCCTCGGACAAGATCCCGGATGCACGACATGTAGTCCTTCTCCTTGAAGGTGCCCCAGTGGCGAGGGGCGAGGTGCCGCATGATTTGCTCTGGCGAAACCTTCCGTAGTTCGAGGCCGAGCGCGTGGATCTCCGCACGGAGACCGTCTCTGCGCACCGCATGTTCCTGGATACGCAGCTGGGGCTCGAATGACAGATCGGAGTGCGTGGCGTCGAAGAGCTTCTCTTGGTAGCTAGCGACGAAGTTGCTCATTAGGTAGACGCCATGGGATGAGCGCGTCGCGAAGATCAACTCGTACCGGACTGGACCGTAGTAGTCGTCGCGCATCTGAATTGGATGCACGTACTCGATGCCGCGCTCGCGAAGGGAGTCCCGGTACAGATCAGCTACTCGCGCGCACTTCTCAGTAGGCGTCAGGCTCTTGTCGTTCCAAACCCATCGCCATTGCCGGGTTCCGAGGATCGCGTCGAGCTTCGCGATCTTTGTGTCGGCTGCTTTTTGACGTGCGGGCGAGCGCGGCCTACTGATGAGGTTCCCCGCCATGCGCTGGAAACCGCGATAGCTGAAGTTGATCAGCAACTCGGTGATGGTCCGAGCCTTTCGGTCCAACAGCCGGTCAACCAATCGTAGGTCTGCACCCTCCATGCCGAACGGGTCGACGAAGAAGAGCACCGGATCGTTGCCAACGATCTGCAGGATGTCCTCGACTCGTGAGTCGAACGAGCCCTGGAAGTTGATGACTTGCGGCGCGAATCCCTTCAGGTTGCTCTGAAGCCGCGCGTAGATGTCTCGATCCCGCTCTACGTTGATGATTCTTAGCTCGGAGCGGTGCTGCTCGCTAACGACCTGACGGGCGACGCGCGCCGTTGCCATCGGGGAACCAATCTGAGTAGGCGATGAGCCTGGCTCTGGCTCGTAACTGGCGGGACCCGCATAGCCGTCCACGATCCAGACTCGGGGGTAGCGACTCCCGAGCTTGTAGAAGAACGGGAGGGCATAGTCGCCTAGCAACTCGACCTTGTACCGCGAAGACTCCTTCGGGTCAGCGAAGAAACGCTCAGGGTTCGTGGGCACCGCGCGATTGAACCAGCGCCATCGGACCTCTTCGCACTATTGGTACTAGTGGCGGTACCGCGAGAGGCCTGGGCGGGACCCCTCCAGTCCCGACTAATGGAGGAAGCCCGCTCCCCACGCGGGCTCCGTCCAATCGGGGCGACTGGATTTGAACCAGCGACCGCTCGGCCCCCAGCCGAGTGCGCTACCAGACTGCGCCACGCCCCGAGGGCCGGATGTTAGACGGCGCGCGAGGGAATCGCCAGCGGGGCTGGAGGTCGTGGGGTAGCTTCTGCGCATGTCAGATCAGCCGAAGCTCGTCCTGCACGCGGTCCCGTTCTCGCATCCGTGTCTCGCGGTGAAGGCCGTCCTGGACCGCCATGGGCTGGAGTACGAGACCATCGACCTCGTCTCCGGGCCCCACGCCGACGAGATCGAGCGGGTCTACGGCGAAGGCAAGCGGACGGTGCCGGGGCTGTTGGTCGACGACGAGCCGGTCCACGGCACGACGGCGATCTTCGAGAAGCTCGACGAGCTGGTCGACGACGCGGACCTCTACCCGGCGGCGGTTGCGGCGGCGATTCGCGAGGCCGAGCGGGGCATCGCCGAGGACCTTCAGGCGGCGGCTCGCAACCTGGTCTTCGGGGCGCTGCACTTCCGGCCCGAGGCGCTCGGGACCTTCGCCGGCGCCGGTCCGCTCGATCCGTCGGGGACGGACTTCGCGATCAGGATGGTGCGTGGCGCGTGGCGCTACGTCGGCATCTCGGCGGAGCTGGTCGCCGCCACGCTCGCGGAGCTTCCCGAGCAGCTCGACATCGTCGACGAGCTGATCGAGGGTGGGGTGGCCGGGGGAGACGATCCGACGGCCGTCGACTTCCAGCTCGGGTCCTCGCTCCACTTGCTGATGCAGATCGGCGACGTGCGGCCGCTGATCGCCGGCCGGCCGGCCGAGGCGCTGGTCGAGCGCTGGTTCGAGCCCGGCCCGGCGGACATCCCGGCGGGGGCGTTTCCCGCGGGCTGGGTGCCCGCGCCGTCTCAGAGCGCTGCCTGAGCGAGCATCGCGGTTCCGGCGACGACGAGCATCGCGCCGATCGCCTGCAGCAGCGCCTGCTCGGACATCCGCCCGGTCAGCCGCGCTCCGAGCAGCGCACCGGGCACCGAGGCCGCCGCCCCGAGCGCCAGCAGGCCCCAGTCGACGCCCGCCGGCGAGTGGCCGATGACCCCGGCGATCCCGACGCAGACGCCGACGGAGAGGTTCGTGCCGACCGCTTGATGGGCGCTGCCGCCGACCCAGCGCAGCAGGGCGGGCATGCGCAGCGCGCCGAGGATCAGGCCGATCAGGCCGCCGAGCAGCCCGATGCCGAGACCCGCCAGCGCCAGCGCGGCGATATGGGGGCCGCCGTCCTCGGCCGCCGGCGGACGACGCCCGCGCTTGCGCAGCATGTCGACGCCGAAGCCGACCAGCGTCGCGCCGATCACCGCGAGCAGCACGGCGTCCGGCAGCAGCCCCGCCGCGTAGCCGCCGATCAACGCACTGACGATCGACGGCGGCGCCATCCAGGCGAAGACCCGCCAGTCGATCCGGCCGCCGCGGATGTGGACGATCGCCGCGGCGATCGCGGCGGCCCCGGAGATGCCGATGTTCGCGCCCGCGCCGGCGGCGGGGCTCGACGCGACCGCCAGGACCGCCGGGATGCGGATGTTGCCGAGCACCAGCCCGACCGCTCCGCCCGCCGTCGCGACGACGAAGCACCAGACGACCAGAGCGGCCAGCGCTAGCGGGTCGGCGTCCACGGCCCTCCTAGTGGGAGTGTCCGTGCGGCTCGACGGCGGCGAGCTCGTCGGCGGACATGCGGCGGGCGAGCAGGGCGGCCAACGCGGTCGTGATCGGGACGGCGGCGATCAGGCCGATCGAGCCGACCAGGGTGGCGACGATCTCCTTGGCGATGATCTCGAGGTTGATCGCGTCGAGGACGTCGATCTGGCCCGAGCTGAAGATCAGCAGCAGCGGCAGCGACGCGCCGACGTAGGCGAGCACGAGCGTGTTGACGGTCGCGCTGACGTGGTCGCGGCCGACGTCCATCGCCAGCGCGAAGAGCTGGCGGAAGCTCTGGCCGGGGTTCGCCGCGCGCAGCGCGAGCACCGTCGAGGACTGGCTGACGGTGACGTCGTCGAGCACGCCGAGCGCCGCCACGATCATCCCCGCGAGCAGCAGGCCCTCGAGCGAGACGCCGGCGTCGTTGATCTGCAGGAACGTCGCCTCCTCGCTCGCCAGGCCCGTGAGGTGGGTCAGGTCGGTGAACAGCACTGCGAGGCCGACCGTGACGACCAGCGAGGCGGCGGTGCCGACGATCGCCGCCAGGCTCTTCGGGTTGGCGCCGTGGGCGAGCAGGATCGTCGTCAGCATCACCGCGACCGAGCCGACGATCGCCACCGCCAGCGTGCTCTCGCCGTCGAGGATCGCCGGGACCATGAAGCCCAGCACGACCGCGAGGCTGAGCCCGAGGCCGATCAGCGACATCGCGCCGCGCAGCCGCCCGAACAGCACGACGACGCCGGCGAAGATCAGCGCCAGCAGCAGCAGCGGCCCCTGGCGGTCGAAGTCCGAGATCGAGTACTCGCGCCCTGGCACGGGGTCGGCGCCAGGCGGCACGACGTTCTTGACGACGCGCAGCTCGTCGCCCTCCGACACGTCGGGGTCGATCGTGCCGTTGTCGAGCACGAGCTCCTTGACGGCGCCGTTGTCCTCGCCGCTCTCGAGCCTGATCCTCACCTCGCGGCAGACGTCGGTCTCCAGGCCCGCGCAGGCAAACTCGCTGACCGACAGGACCGTCGCGGTGTCGGACTTGGTGACGATCGCCTCGCCGACCCTGGTGTCGACGTCGCCGGGCCAGAGGATCGCCATCCCCGCGACCGTGGCGAGCGCGAGGACGGCGACGACCGCCGCGAAGACCCGGATGATGCTGCTCTGGCCGATGGCGGAATGGAAGCAGCGGTCTCGGACCAACAGGCGCGCCGACGCGAAAGCCCTCGCTGTGTCACCCTTACCGGCCGATGGCACGAGGCAACACGAAGGATCGCAAGCGCGGCAAGCCCTCTCTGAAGGGCGAGGCCCGGCGCTACTCCAAGCTGCCGCGTGAGGAGATCGACAAGATCGACTACAAGAACATCGCGCTCCTGCAGCGGTTCGTCACCGAGCGCGGCAAGATCCGCTCGCGCCGCGTGACCGGCCTCAGCCGCCGCGACCAGTCGAAGATGGCGCGCGCCGTCAAGCGCGCCCGCGAGCTCGGGCTGCTGCCCTACGTCGACGCCAGCAAGGCGGTCGAGCGGGTCGGCGGCGGCCGCGGCCGCCGCGAGCGCGAGTAGCCCTCCTCAGCTCCCGCGCTTCAGCTCGATCGGGCCCTGATCCGCGTGGGCGTGGTCGACCTGGATCGTCGTGTGATCGATCCCGAAGCGCTCCTGCAGCATCGACTCGAAGTCGCGCCGGCGTTGGTGGCAGTCGCAGTCGGGCTCGAGCAGGACGTGGGCGGTCAGGGCAGGGAAGCCGGAAGTGACCTCCCAGACGTGGAGGTCGTGCACGCCGACGACATCGGGCTCCGCAGCCAGCGCCTGTGCGATGGCGCCCGGGTCGATTCCGCGCGGCGAGCCCTCGAGCAGGATCCGCCCGGAGTCGCGCAGCAGGCCCCAGCCGGCGCGCGTCATCAGCGCCGCGACGATCAGCGCGGCGATCCCATCCGCCTCGCCGAAGCCGGTCGTGAGGATCACCGCGCCGGCTACCGCGGTGGCGATGAAGGCGAAGAGGTCGGTGAGGATGTGCTGGAACGCCCCCTCGACGTTGAGGCTGTCGCGGTTCGCGCCGGCCAGCACGAGCGTCGCCACCACGTTGACGGCGACGCCGACGAGCGCGACCGCTAGCACCAGGCCGCCCTCCACCGACGGCGGGTCGGCGATCCGGCGCACCGCCTCGAAGCCGATCACCGCGGCGAGCGCAAGCAGCGTCGCTCCGTTGGCCTGCGCGGAGAGGATCTCGGCGCGACGCAAGCCGTAGGTGTAGCCGCCGCGCGGTGGGCGGGCGGCCAGGCGGCCGGCGAACAGGGCCAGCGCGATCGCCGCGGCGTCGGTGAGCATGTGGGCGGCGTCGGAGAGCAGCGCAAGCGAGCCGGCGACGATGCCGGCAACGACCTCGCCGGCCATCAGGGCCAGGATCAGTCCAAGGGCGATCCAGAGGCGGCGACGGTCGCCCTCCCGCGACGCGCCGTGGACGTGAGAGGAGTGGTCGTGGGTCATGCCTGGCTCAGGCTACGTGGCCGGCGGCGCCTTCAGCGGCGCAGCGGAAGGCGTGACAGCAAACGAGAATCATTCTCACTATGCTTCCGCGCCATGCGAAGTGCCCGCTCAGCCTGGACGACGGTGGCAATCGTGGCGGTCGCGGCCGCGATGGCGAGCGGTTGCGGCGACGACACGTCGTCCCCCTCGGGCGGGGATGCCACCGTGACGGCAGTCGCGACCACGACGCAGGTGGCGGATTTCCTACGCCAAGTCGGCGGCGAGCGCGTCGACGTGCGGCAGCTCCTGCAGCCCAACTCCGATCCCCACGGCTACGAGCCCAGGCCGAGCGACGCCGCCGCGGTCGCCGAGGCGGATGTGGTGATGCGCTCCGGCGGGGACCTCGACGGCTGGCTCGACGGACTGCTCGAGAGCGCTGGCACCGACGCGCCGCAGGTCGAGTTGATCCAGGCGGTCGAGCGAATCGACGGCGGGACCGGACAGTCCGCTCACGCCGAGGAGGAGGACCATGCGCACGATCACGGCGAGAGCGCCGACCCGCACTGGTGGCAGGACCCGCGCAACGCAGTGGCGGCCGTCTTGGCGATCCGCGACGCCCTGATCGCCGCCGATCCCGACGGGCGAGCCGAGTACATAACCAACGCGCGCGCCTACAACCGCACCTTGCACCGCCTCGACCGCGCGGTGGCCGCGTGCATCGGCGAGATCCCGCCGGCGCGGCGCAAGCTGGTCACGACCCACGACGCGCTTGGCTACTACGCCGACCGCTACGGCATCGAGGTCGTCGGGGCGCTGATCCCCTCGCAGTCGACGGCCGCGCAGCCGTCGGCCGGCGACGTCGACGAGCTGGTCGACCAGATCGAGCACGAGCGGGTCGCGGCGATCTTCCCCGAGAGCTCGATCGACCCGCGGCTGGAGCGGGCGGTGTCGCGCGAGACGGGCGCGAAGGTCGGCGAGGCGCTGTGGGCCGACACGCTCGGCGCAAAGGGATCGGGCGGCGCGACCTACGTGGAGTCGATCCGGTCGAACACCGCCGCGCTCGTCGAGGGGCTGACCGGCGGTGCGAAGCGCTGCCGGCCTTGAGCCGCGCCGGCGCTCAGGCGGTCGCGCGGCAGGCCGGGCACTCGCCGTGCAGCGTGACGTCGTGCGCCGCGATCGCGAAGTCTGTCTTCGCCGACAGCCCATGGATCGCGTCCTCGAGCACCTCGTCCTCGAACGGCTCGACCGTGCCGCAGCTCTCGCAGACGATGTGGTGGTGATGATCGCCGCCCGGCAGCGCCGCCTCGTAGCGCGCCACTCCCTCGCCGACGTCGAAGCGCTGCACCAAGCCGAGCCGGTCGAGCAGGTCGAGCGCGCGGTAGATGCTCGCCAGCCCGACGCCGCTGCCGCGCTCGCGCAGCAGGTCGGCGATCTCGCGAGCGGTCATGCTGCACCCGAGCTCTGCGATCGCCACGATCACCGCCTCGCGAGCGGCGCTCGAGCGGTAGCCGGCGTCGGCGAGTGCCCTGGTGGTGTGCTCGGTCCAGCCGCGGGCGGTCGTAGAAGTCATCGTCTCAAGCGTACTCGCGGGTTTGCGGGCCTGATGTACGCTCGTCCGCATGCCTAGTCGCGACCGGCGCGTCCTCGTGGTGCTGGCGTTGCTCTCGTCGCTCTGCCTGCTGGCAGAGGCGGCGGGCATGCTCGCGCCGACGCTGCTCTACGCAGCTCCGCTGCTGGTCATCGCCCTGCCGCTGCTCGCTGGGCGCTACGTCGGCGAAGAGCAGCTGACACGACTCGCGCGCCCGGGCCGCCGGTCCCATCGTGGTCCGGTAGCCCGGCAAGCGCCGCCCGCGGGCGCACGCTGGACGTCGGGCGTCGTTGCGCGCGGCGGGCGCTTGATCGCCGATTCGCTGGCCGTACGCCCTCCGCCTCCCGCGGCACTGGCCCAGTAGCTCCGGCCGCGGCGCGATTTGCGCTCCCGGCCGGAGCGTGATCCCAAGCTGCCCGAGGAGGTACGCATTGCGCCGCATCAGCGGGGCGGCCATGGTGGCGCTGCTTGCGCTGGCCACGGCCGCGACAAGCGCTCTCGCCCACGGCGGGGGCGGCACCGACTACATATCCGACGTTCGATCGGTGACTCCGGCGAACGTGGGGCTGACCGTCGAGGTGCTCGATCGCGACGACCGCCTCGCACTCCGCAACGGCGGCGATCGCACGGTCGTCGTCGAGGGCTACGACGGCGAGCCGTACGCTCGCCTGCGCCCAGACGGCACGGTGGAGGTCAACCGGCGCTCGCCGGCGCTCTACCTCAACGAGGACCGCTTCGCGAAGGTCGACGTGCCCCAGCGGGCGGACGAGCGGGCCACGCCGCAGTGGGAGGTCGTCGACGGCTCCGGCCGCTTCGAGTGGCACGACCACCGCATCCACTGGATGGGCGCCGGTCGACCGCCGGCGGTACGCGATCCGCAGCGCCGCACGAAGGTCTTCGACTGGGAGGTGCCGCTGCGCGTCGGCGGCCGCGGGGGCAGCGTCGCCGGCACGTTGACCTGGGTCGGAAGGCCTGACGACGGCGTTCCGGTAGCGGCGCTCGTCGCCCTCGCGACGGTGGTCGTGGGGGGAATCGCGCTCGTCGTGCTCGTACGGCGCCGGCGCGGCGATGGCGACGACGTGGGTCAGGCGAAGGCCGACGGGGAGGCCTGGTGAGCCTTTGCCGCACGATCGCCGGCTGCGTCGCGGCCTCAGCCGCTGTCGTCGCGCTGACCCTGCCTGCCGAGACGTTCGCGCACGTCGTCGTCGAGGAGACCCAGCCGCCGCGCGGCGCCGCGCTCGACCGCCAGCCGCAACGGGTCGCCGTGACGTTCGACGAGCCGGTCGAGTCGAGCTTCGGCGCGCTGCGGGTCTTCGACGCGAGCGGCGAGAGGGTCGACGCCGGCGACGTGGAGCGGCCGGCCGACGACACGCTCGCCGTGACGCTCGACGCTGGCCTGCCCGACGGCGCCTACACCGTCACCTACCGCGTCGTCTCGGTCGACGCTCACCCGGTGGCCGGTGGCTACTCGTTCACCGTCGGCGAGGCGGGCGGCGCCTCCGCGGCGGCGGTCTCCGAGCTGATCGAGAGCGGGACCGGACCGGTCACCGAGGTCGCGTTCGGCGCCGCGCGCGCGGTCGGCTACGCAGCGACGGCGCTGCTCGCCGGCGGCCTCGCGTTCCTGCTGCTCGTCTGGGGGCCAGGCTGGCGCGCGCTGGCTGGCGCGGGCGAGCGAGCGGACCGCGCCGCGCGGGCGTTCGAGAGGCGCGCTGCCTCGCTGCTGGCGGTCGCGGCGCTCGCGGGGCTGCTCGCGACCGCACTCGGAATCCCGCTCCAGGCGGCGACGGCGACGGGCGAGTCGCTCTGGTCGGCGCTCGACGCGGGCCTGATCCATGACGTGCTCGACACCCGCTTCGGCGACGTCTGGACGCTCCGTCTCGCGGTCTTCGCGCTGTTGGGGGTGCTGTTGGGCCGCCGCCCGGTCGCGACCAGGCGTCTGCGTCGGAGGACGTTCGTCTCCCTCGCGCTCGGACTTCCGTGCGCCTACCTGATCGTCGCGCCCCCGCTCGCGGGCCACGCCGGTGCCGGTGACGATGCCGCGCTGCTGGTCCCGCTCGACGCGATCCACGTCGCGGCGATGAGCGCCTGGGTCGGCGGCGTGGCGCTGCTGTTGCTTGCCGTGCCCGCGGCGACGCGCGCGCTTCCGCCGCAGGAGCGCACGCGCCTGCTCGCCGCTGTGGTCATGCGCTTCTCAGCGGTGGCCTCGCTGGCGGTCGCGGCGCTGCTGGCGACCGGAGTCGCGCAGTCGGTCCTGCAGCTCGACTCGCTCGCCGACTTCGTAGACAGCGCGTTCGGACGGGCGATCCTGGTCAAGGCGGCGGTCTTCCTCGCACTGGTCGCGCTCGGCGGCCACAACCGCCGGCGCACGCAGCCCGAGCTGCAACGACTCGCCGCCGGCGAGCAGGCGCTCGGACGCGCCGGCCTCGTCTTCCGGCGCGTTCTGCGCGCCGAGGTCGCGCTGATGGTCGCCGCGCTCGCGGTGACCGCGGCGCTGGTCTCCTACTCGCCGTCAGCCGGCGCGCAGGCGGGTCCCTTCTCGGGCTCGGCCGACCTCGGGCCGGCGCGGCTGGAGCTGACGGTCGACCCGGCTCGCGCAGGTCGCAACGAGCTGCACATCTACCTGTTCGACGCGCGCAGCGGCGCGCAGTACGACCGCCCGCGCCGCCTCGTAATCACCGCACGCGAGCGCGATCTCGACATCGGCCCGCTCGAGCTCGACGTGCGCAAGGCGGGCCCGGGTCACTACGCGGTCGCGCGGGCGAACCTCAGCCCGGCGGGCGACTGGGAGCTGCGGGTGCGCGCGCCGGTCTCCGACTTCCAGGAGCTGCGGGCCGAGCTCGAGGTGCCGGTCAGGTGACGCAGACGACTTCCCGACGACAACCAGCAAAGGAGAGGCAGATGAGGTTGAGGACGATCATGGCGACGGCGATCGCGGTGGCGCTGTATGCGGCTGCGCCCGCCGCGGCGCACATTACCGTCGCCCCGAGCGAGGCGCCCGCCGATGGCTTCGCAACGCTGCAGGTCCAGGTTCCGCACGGCTGCGAGGGCTCGCCGACGCGGGCGATCCGCGTGAGGATCCCACGGTCGGTGCCAAGCGTCACCCCACAGGTCCATCCCGGCTGGGAGGTGACGACCGAGGACGGCCCCAAGGACGTCGTCGAGCTGCACGGCGAGACCGTCAGGCGCGGCGTAGCGGAGGTCACCTGGACCGCCGCCGACGCCGGCCCGCTGCCAGACGACCGACTCGACGTGTTCGGCATGAGCGTCAAGCTGCCGCCGGGTGAGCCCGGCGAGGCGGTCTACTTCCCGACCGTCGCGGAGTGCGTGAAGGGTCAGGACGCCTGGATCCAGATCCCGCGGGCGGGTGAGAGCGCGGACGAGCTCGAGGCGCCGGCGCCTGCGGTGACGCTCACCGCCGCAAGTGGGCACGGCGGCGCGAGCGACGACGACGGCCCGTCGACAGGGCTGGTGATCGTCGCGCTGGTTCTGGGCGGGCTTGGCCTGCTGACCGGTTTGGTCGCCCTGATTGGCGGCCGGCGGGGCGGCTAGGGTCGCGCCGTGGAGATCCATCGCACACCGGACGAGCGCTTTGCCGACCTTCCCGGCTACCCGTTCGAGCCGCACTACGCCGAGGTCGCCGGCCTGCGCATGCACTACGTCGACGAGGGGGACGGCAGCCCGGTGGTCTGCTTCCACGGCGAGCCCTCGTGGTCGTACCTCTACCGGAAGATGCTTCCTCCGCTCGTGGCCGGCGGACGTCGCGTGATCTGCCCCGACCTCGCCGGCTTCGGCCGGTCGGACAAGCCGACCGACCGCGGCTGGTACTCCTACGACCGCCACTTGGAGCAGGTCGCGGGAGTCCTCGACGGGCTCGACCTGAGCGGCGTCACGGTCGTCGTCCAGGACTGGGGCGGACCGATCGGGTTGCGCTGGGCGGTCGAGCGCCAGGAGCGGGTCGAGCGGCTCGTGATCATGAACACCGGCCTCTTCACCGGCCGGGTCAGCAAGGGCTTTCTGCAGTGGCGGTCGTTCGCCGAGCAGAACCCGGATCTGCCCGTCGGGATGGTGCTCCAGGGCGCGACGACGACCGATCTGGCGCCGGAGATCGTGGCCGCCTACGAGGCGCCGTTCCCGAGCCCCGAGTCGAAGGCGGGCGCGGCGAGCTTCCCGCTGCTGGTCCCGATCGACGAGAGCGCGCCGGGCGCGCGGGAGATGGCGGCGGTGATGGACTCCCTGTCGCGCTGGGAGAAGCCGGCACTCGTCGCCTTCTCGGACGGCGATCCGATCTTCCCGTCGCCGAAGGCCGGACAGGTCTTCGTAGACCTGATCCCCGGTGCGGGCGAGCAGCTGGTGATCGAGGGCGGCGGGCACTTCCTCCAGGAGGACCGCGGCGAGGTCATCGCCGCGGCCATCCTGGAGTGGATGGGATAGCCGCCGGGGCTCGCGGCCTCGGACCCCCGTGGCGCCTGGCAGGTGGGTTAGGCGATCGCGATGAGGCGCTCGGCGACCTTCGACCAGTCGACGACGTTCCACCACGCGTCGATGTAGTCGGGGCGCTTGTTCTGGTACTTCAAGTAGTAGGCGTGCTCCCAGACGTCGACGCCGAGCAGCGGCGTCTTGCCGTCGGTCAGCGGGTTGTCCTGGTTCGGCGTGCCGACGACCGCGAGGCCGGAGCCGTCGTGGACCAGCCAGGCCCAGCCCGAGCCGAACTGACCGACGCCGGTCGCCTTGACCTTGTCCTGGAAGTCGCTGAACGAGCCGAACGCGGAGTCGATCGCCGCGGCCAGGTCGCCGTCGGGCTGGCCGCCGCCGTTCGGCGACATCGACTCCCAGAAGAGCGTGTGGTTGAGGTGGCCGCCACCGTTGTTGCGCACCGGGCCGCGAATGTCGTCGGGCAGCTGGGAGAGGTTGGCGATCACGTCCTCGATCGGCTTGTCGGCCCAGTCGGTGCCCTCCAGCGCCGCGTTCGCCTTGTCGACGTAGGCCTGGTGGTGCTTGTCGTGATGCACCCGCATGGTCGCCTCGTCGATGTGCGGCTCGAGCGCCGCGTAGTCGTACGGAAGATCCGGTACCTCGTATGCCATCTGCGTTTTCCTTTCGTGGTCTGGTGGCCGAGTCTATTTGCCGGCGTCAGGGCTCAGATCGAGCTCGGCGTCCGCGTAGGTGACGCCGATCGGCTCGACGATCACCCGGCGCGGGCCGTCCTCGACCTGCCCGGCGACCAAGGCCTGGTGGCCGAGTCCGCGCGCGATCTCGACCACCCGCTCGCCGGCGCCCGCAGCCGTGTAGACCGCGAAGCCGCTGCCCATGTTGAGCGTGCTGTAGGCCGCGTGGGCGTCCATCTCCGCCTGCTCGGCGAGGAAGGCGAGCACCTCCGGTACCGGCGGCAGCGCGGCGATCCGATAGGTGAGGCTGCGACTCGGGCGCATCAGCTTCAGCAGCCCGTGGCCGGTGACGTGGCTCAGGTAGCTGACCGGCACGTCCGCCTCGGCAAGCGCACCGACCAGCTTCGCGTAGAGGATCGACGGGTCCAGCAGCGCATCGCCGTAGGCGCGGCCGCTCGGCAGCGGCGTGGCATAGCCGTCCGGCAGACGCTCGGCGATCATCCGCGCGAGCGAGGCGCCGTTGGCGTGCAGGCCGCTGCTCGCGACCATCACGATCTCGTCGCCGGGGGAGAGGTCCTGCCCGAGGATCGGTGCGCGGCCGTGTGGGAGCGCGCCGACCGCGCTTCCGGCCAGCTCGATGTCGTCGCCGTTGACGAGCCCCGGCAGCGACGGCGACTCGCCACCGCCCCAGGTCGCCCCGGCGTCGGCGCAGGCGCGGCTCCATCCCTTGACCAGCGCCGCGTGCCACTCGGCGTTGCGGTACCAGTCCGACGAGCCGGTGGCGAAGTAGGCGTTGACCACCAGCGGCAACGCGCCCACGCAGCAAAGATCGTTGACGATCGCGGCGACCGTGTCGTAGGCGACCGCGTCGAAGCGGTTCAAGCCCAGCTCCTCGGCGACCTGGCGCGACGCCACCGCCTTCGTTCCCAGCCCCTCCATCACGAACGCGAGCGTCCGGCTCCCCAGCTCGAACACGAACGCCGGCTCGCCGCGCGAGACGTCGAGCGCCCGCCCGCCGTGCGCCGCCAGCGCCGCCGACGTCCCGAGCGCCTCGGTCAGCGCCAGTCGCTTCCCGGCGTCGAGCGCCGCGTAGTCGACCCCTGCGCTGGCGTAGGCCGACTCGCCCTGGTTCGGACCGCTCATCGGGTGCGCTGGAGGCCGGCCTGCAAGTGCGGATGAGAGGACTCGAACCTCCACGTCCCGAAGGACACGGCGACCTGAACGCCGCGCGTCTACCAAAATTCCGCCACATCCGCGTGGGCCGGGAAACTTAGCGCTTCACGCCGATCTTGTCCTGAAGGCGAGCAACGCTCGACCGCCGGTTGATGCGCACTGAGCGTGCGTAGCGACGATATTCGAGGCCCAGTCCGTCGCAGGTCTGGCAGAACAGATCCAGAATGTCGGTGGAGTAGTTGCTGAACCCGTACGACAGGTACTCGTAGGGACCCGTGCGGTTGATGAAAGAGCAGCCGTCACTGCGGATACACCCCTTGAGGAAGTCCCAGGGCTTGCTCACGACGATCGCGTCTTGCCAGTCCTCGAAGACAATCGGCCTCGTGTGCTTCATGCCAGGGCCGTGCTGTGGGAAGACGCAGGGCAGATGGGACGAGTGGACGGACAAGATCGTCATGCGCCTCTCGTGACCAAAGACCGTCCCGATGGACTGTCCTGGAAAGCAGCGTCGAAGAAGCTCGCGCGACTCCTCGACGATCCCTTCGTACTTCGAGTCGAGGAAGAGTCTGAATCGCCAGGTCCGCGCGAGTCGGACGATGTGGCCATCGCCTAGGTAAAGACCAAGGAGCTCGGCATAGTCGGCAGCTCCGAACGACATCCTCTGAGACAGGCCCCAGCAGCGCGGGCACGGAACGCGTTCGGCACCGCGGGGCTCGTACCGCGGCCGGCGCCAGTCGCGGATCGTCGTGCGCGCGATGCCTGTGCGGCGGGCGACCTCGCAATCGTTGAGGCCGGAGCGCACGAGGGCGAGGGCATGCTCGCGGACGGCGGGGGAGTGCATGCAAATATGCTCTCTCCTCGGCCTCTGCCTTTGGGCTCAGTCGTGTAACGACTGAGCCCGCTCGTGCGACAGGTGGATCTCAGGCGCGGGTCTTGCGGCGGCGCAGGCGGGTGCCGAAGGCGGCGTCCCACCAGGGGGCCGCTACACCGAAGCCGCGGGTGTGGTCCTGGAAGTGGTGACGCATGTGGAGCTCGTAGAAGAGCCTGCCGAGGCGTGTGCGCGGCTTGTGGTGGTGGAGGTGGTAGTGGGTCATGTCGTAGGCGAGGTAGCCGACGAGGAAGCCGCAGGCGAAGAGGTCGGCGCTCTGGCCGCCGATCGCCCAGTGGAAGAGGGCCCAGAAGCCGATCGCTAGCGGGACGCTCACCGACGGCGGCATCACCAGCCGCATCGGGTCGTTGGGGTGGTCGTGGTGAACGCCGTGGATGATCCAGTGCAGCCTCGCGCCGATGCCGTCCTCGGGCTCGAAGTGGAAGACGAGGCGGTGCAGCCAGTACTCGGTCAGCGTCCAGAAGACCCAGCCACCGGCGATCCAGGCGGTCACCTCGAGCGGCGGCGTGCCCTCCTGGCCGAGCGCGAAGAGGACGGCGATCGCCGGTATGAAGATGACCAGCGGGACGACCGGATGGACGCGCGACAGCTTGTCGAGCAGGTTCGACTCGAACATCCGCGGGGAGGCCCTCAGGACATCGGATCGCCGCTTGTCCATCGGGATCAATCTAACGGACGGTGCGGCCGATGACCAGCTCCCGTTAGGGCGTCCTAATGGCCGTGATGCCGGCTACGAATCCACGTCGACTGGACCCGCAGGAACTCGAGCCCAAATCCGACGGTGAGCGCGTAGACGGCGGCGGTGATCATGCCGGGCAGGCCTCGTCGTGCTTGCTCGAACGTCAGAGCGAGCATCGTGGCGGTGACCGCCGCCATGAAAGCCCACCGGATGTGGGCGCGGATCGTCTCGATCGTCGCTTCGTTCATGCCGCGATCGTGCGCGCTCTCGCGCGCTCCGCTGTGACCTACGCGTGACAGCCGTGTGAAAGGGCGGTGAAGCGCCGTGTCGCCGCCGAAAGCAGTCAGCCGCGCTCGACGAACCCGGGCTCGCGGATCGCCGCGAAGACGCCGACCTGCGCCGCCTCGCCGAGCGAGTCCCAGCTCGTCTCCGCCGCGGTCTCGGCCCAGTCGATGCCGTGGGAGCGTGCCTGCTCCAGCGTGTCGAAGCCCGAGATCGCGATCGCGTTGTCGGCGCCGGCCTCGTGCTCGGCGTCGACTGTGACCACCAGCAGGCGCGGCGCGGTGGGACCGACGGTCACGCGCGGGTCGTCGCCCTGCCAGACGAGTACGGCGGTCCGCTCTCGCCCCTCGCTGTATGAGCGGTAGATCGCCACCGTGCGAGCGCGAACGTCCTTCCACGACCAGGGCCGTCTTGCCCGTGTCTTGGGCGACATGCCGCGCACGGAGGCAACTCTAGCCGGGCCTTGTTACTCGCATAGAAATTTATACTCTGGTAACCTTCATTGGGAATGGCCGTCTCGAACGCCAGCCGAACTCGCCTCCCGCGCGCCGAGCGCATGGAGCAGACTGTCGCCGCGGCGCACGCGCTCTTCGCCGAGCGCGGCTATGCGGCCGTGACGATGGACGGCGTCGCGGCGGCCGTCGGCGTCACCAAGCCGCTGCTCTACAACTACTTCGGCAACAAGGAGCAGCTCTATCTCGCCTGCCTCGAACGGGCGGGCGATGGGCTGGTCGCGACCGTCGTCGAGGCGGTCGGCGAGACGAGCAACCCGACAGAAGCGCTCAGCCTCGGTTTGCACGCGTTCTTCGGCTTCGTCGATCAGGACCGCGCGGCCTGGGCGGTCCTGTTCGACGAGACGCTGCCAGCCGGCGGGGAGATCGCCGAGCAGGTCGCCGGCTACCGCACGCGGCTGCGCGACCTGATCGCGGCGTCGATGCTCGAGCAGCTCCCGCCGCGCAGCCGCGAGCGTGCGCGCACGGAGGTCGAGGCGCTTTCGACGGCGATCATGGGCGCGGCCGAGGCCCTCGTGCGCTGGTGGCTGCGAACCGGGGCGATGCCGGCCGCGGAGGCCGCCGAGCTCTTGATCTCGACCGTCGAGCCCGGGCTGCGCCGCCGCTCCGAGCCCGCGAAGGCTTCCCAACCGAACTCCCCAGGAGACGACCCCCCAAGATGAACGCAAAGACTCGACCGGTTGCCGTCGTGGGCGGCAACCGGATTCCGTTCGCACGCTCGAACTCCGCCTACGCGAAGGCGTCTAACCAGGACATGCTGACGGCCGCCCTCGATGGCCTGATCGACCGCTTCGGCCTGGACGACGCCGAGCTCGGCGAGGTCGTCGGCGGTGCGGTGCTCAAGCACTCGCGCGACCGCGACCTGACGCGCGAGAGCTTGCTCGGCACGCGCCTCGCGCCCGAGACGCCGGCCTACGACATCCAGCAGGCGTGCGGCACGGGGCTCGAGGCGACGATCCTCGTCGCGAACAAGATCGCGCTCGGCCAGATCGACTCCGGCATAGCGTGCGGCGCCGACACTACGTCCGACGCGCCGATCGCGCTCAACGAGGACCTGCGCGAGGTGCTGCTCGAGGCCAACCGCCAGAAGTCGACCGCCGGCAAGCTCAAGCAGCTCGCCAAGGTCCGGCCCGGCCACGTCGTGCCCGCGATCCCGCGCAACGAGGAGCCGCGCACCGGCATGTCGATGGGCGAGCACTGCGCGATCATGGCGACGGAGTGGGGCGTCGGCCGCGCCGAGCAGGACGAGCTGACGGTGCGCAGCCACGAGAACCTGGCCGCCGCCTACGAGCGCGGCTTCATGGACGACCTGATGACGCCGTACCTGGGCCTCGAGCGCGATCAGAACCTGCGCCCCGGCTCCTCCGTCGAGAAGCTCGCGAAGCTCAAGCCGGTCTTCGGCGGCGAGGACGGCACGATGACGGCGGCGAACTCGACGCCGCTCAGCGACGGCGCCTCGGCGGTGCTGCTGGCCAGCGAGGACTGGGCGCGCGAGCGCGGGCTGCCGGTCCTCGCCCGCTTCGTCGACGGCCAGACCGCGGCGGTCGATCACGTCCACAAGCGCGAGGGCCTGCTGATGGCTCCCGCCTACGCGATGCCGCGGATGCTCGACCGCGCGGGACTGACCCTCCAGGACTTCGACTTCTACGAGATCCACGAGGCATTCGCAGCCCAGGTGCTCTCGACGCTGCGCGCCTGGGAGGACCCGGTCTTCTGCAAGGAGCGGCTCGGTCGCGACGAGCCGCTCGGCGCGATCGACCGCGACAAGCTCAACGTCCACGGCGGCTCGCTCGCCGCCGGCCACCCGTTCGCCGCCACCGGCGGCCGGATCGTCGCGAGCCTCGCGAAGGCCCTGGACGAGCGCGGCTCCGGTCGCGGCCTGATCTCCATCTGCGCGGCCGGCGGCCAGGGCGTCGTAGCGATCCTCGAGGCCCCGGGAGGCAAGGACCAGTGAGCGACCGTTACTCGCAGATCGTCAACTCGTTCCCCGGCAAGCTCGTCGCCGGGCGCGTCGGGCTGCCGCAGCCGGTCGAGCTCGACCGTCACCGCGCCGGCGCGCCGGTCGTCTCCGGCCGCGTGCTGCTCGGCGCGGCTCCTGGCGGCAGGCTTGGCGCAGCGGTCGCCGGAGTGCTCGCCGCGGCCGGTGCCGAGGCGTCGACCACGCCCGAGCCGGCACTGCGCGAGGCGGCGGCGGGCGCGGGGCTCGACGCCGCGCTGTTCGACCCCGAGAGCGGCGGCGACCAGCGCTTCAAGGCGCTGGTCTTCGACGCGACCGGGATCTCGGACTCGACCGAGCTCGTCGAGCTGCAGCGCTTCTTCCATCCCACCGTGCGCAAGCTCGAGCGCTCGGGCCGCGTCGTCGTGCTCGGCACGCCGGCCTTCGGCTGCGACACGCCGCGTGAGGCGACCGCACAGCGGGCGCTCGAGGGCTTCACGCGCTCGCTCGGCAAGGAGGTCGGGCGCGGCACCACCGTGCAGCTCGTCTACGTCTCGCCGGGCGCCGAGGACGAGCTCGACTCGACGCTGCGCTTCCTGCTGTCGCCGAAGTCCGCCTACGTCTCCGGCCAGGTGGTGCGGGTCGGACCCGGCGTCGCCAAGACGCCGAAGATCGACTGGGAGAAGCCGCTCGCGGGCAAGCGGGCGCTCGTCACCGGCGCTTCGCGCGGCATCGGCGCGGCGATCGCCGAGACGCTGCGGCGTGACGGCGCCGACCTCGTCCTACTCGACGTCCCGGCCCTGTCCGCCGATCTGAAGCAGGTCGCCAAGCGGCTCGACGCCGACACGATCGAGCTCGACATCACCGAGGAGGGCGCGCCGGCGGCGATCGCCGAGAAGCTCTCCGACGGAGTCGACGTCATCGTGCACAACGCCGGCGTGACGCGCGACCGCACCATCGCCAAGATGCCCGAGGAGCGCTGGACGGGGCTGATGGAGATCAACCTCTCCAGCGAGGAGCGGATCGACGACGCGCTGCTGGATGCCGGGCTGCTGCGGCCCAACGGCCGCATCGTCTGCGTGTCCTCGATGAGCGGCATCGCCGGCAACTCCGGCCAGACCAACTACGCCACGTCGAAGGCGGGGGTGATCGGGATGGTCGAGGCGCTCGCGCCGGCGCTCGCCGAGAAGGGGCTGACGATCAACGCCGTCGCGCCCGGGTTCATCGAGACGCAGATGACCGGCGCGATGCCGATCGCGATCCGCGAGGCGGGCCGGCGGATGAACAGCATGTCGCAGGGCGGCCTGCCGGTCGACGTGGCCGAGACGATCGCCTGGCTCGCCAACCCGGCGTCGACCGGCGTCAACGGCAACGTAGTCCGCGTCTGCGGGCAGAGCCTGCTGGGGGCGTGATGAGGCAGCGCACGCTCACTGGCCCGCCGAGCATCCTGCCGCTCTACGCGCGCGCCGCGGCACCGCTGATCCCAGGTGCGTCGCGGCTGCCGTTCGTGCCCGGGGGCGGCAAGGAGATCCCCGACGTCGAGCTGACCCTGCCCGATGTCGTGGCCGATCGCGAGGCGGTCGCCGCCTACGCGAAGGTCTGCGGCTTCACGCTGCGCGGCAGCCTGCCGCCGACCTACCCGCACGTGCAGGCGTTCCCGCTGCACATGGCGCTGATGGCGGACGGGAGCTTCCCGTTCGGCGCGGTCGGCCTCGTCCACGTCGAGAACCGAATCGTCCAGCACCGGCCGATCGCCCTCGGCGAGCAGCTGACGCTGCGCGTGCGCGGGACGAAGCTCGAGCCCCACCCGAAGGGGCGGACGTTCTCGATCGTCTCCGAGGCGCGGGTCGGCGCCGAGCTGGTCTGGGAGGACGTCAGCACGATGCTGCGCCGTGGCGGCGGATCGACCGAGGAGGCCGCCAAGGAGCAGCCGTCGCGCAACGGCGCCGGTACGGAGTCGAAGGTGACGGCCGAGTGGAAGCTCGGCGGAGACCTCGGTCGTCGCTACGCCGCCGTGTCCGGCGACCGCAACCCGATTCACATGCACTCCCTGACCGCCAAGCCGCTCGGCTTCGCGCGGGCGATCGCACACGGGATGTGGACGAAGGCGCGGGCGCTCGCGGCGCTCGACGGGAGGCTGCCGGATGCGTTCGCCGTCGACGTCCGCTTCCGCAGGCCAATCCTGCTGCCGGCGACGGTCGCGTTCGCCAGCGACGCGGCGAACGAGGAGATCGACTTCGCAGTTCGCGACGCAAAGCGGGGGACCCCGCACCTCGACGGCCGCGTGACGCCGCTCGAGGCGAAGAAGAAGAAGACCAGCACCGGAAGAAAGAGGGCTTCATGAACGCCACCACCGACAAGGGCATGGCGGAGCGCGGAATGGGCTTCGGGCTGCGCGCGCTGAACCGCCTCGCCGGCTCCGATCTGCTCGACCGCATTCGCATGCGCAAGCAGGTCGAGCGCGCGCTCTTCCAAGGGAGCAAGCAGGGCTTCCGCTCCGCGACCGCGGCCAGCCGCAGCTTCAAGGCCGCGCAGAAGCTCGGCCGGCCGGCGCGCCAGCCGCACGCCAAGGCACGCGGGCTCTTCGACATCACGCCCGACGACGAGCAGGCGATGCTCCAGGAGGCGGTCGGAGCGTTTGCCGCCGAGCAGGTCCGGCCGATCGCGCTCGAGGCCGACAGCGCCTGTGCGACGCCGCCCGAGCTGCTGACCCAGTCGACCGAGCTCGGCGTCGCGATGCTCGGCATCCCCGAGGAGCTCGGCGGCGTGATGCACGAGCAGTCGGCGGTCACGAGCGTCCTGATCGGCGAGGCGCTCGCCCACGGCGACATGGGCGTGGCCTACGCGGCACTCGCTCCCGGCGCGGTCGCAACCGCGATCTCCCACTGGGGCGACGCAGACCAGGAGGCGACCTACCTTCCTCCGTTCGCCAGCGAGAACGTCCCCGCCGCCGCGCTGACCCTGCTCGAGCCGCGGCCGCTGTTCGACCCGCTGAAGCTCGAGACGACCGCGCGCAAGGACGGCGAGGACTGGGTCCTCGACGGCGTCAAGTCGCTCGTGGCACGCGCCGCCGACTGCGAGCTGTTCGTCGTCGGTGCGATGGCCGAGGGAATCGGGCCTGCGCTCTTCATCGTCGAGTCCTCGACCGCCGGCCTGTCGGTGGAGTCCGAGCCGGCGATGGGCCTGCGACCGGCCGCCACCGGCAGGCTGCTGCTCGAGGGCGTCCGGCTACCGGCCGCCGCGCTGCTCGGCGACGGCGAGCCCGGCGTCTACGCCGAGTGCGTCGACCGCGCCCGGATCGCATGGTGCGCGCTCGCCGTCGGGACGGCCCAGGCCGTGCTCGACTACGTGATCCCCTACGTCAACGAGCGGACCGCCTTCGGCGAGCCGATCTCCAACCGCCAGGCCGTCGCGTTCGCGGTGTCCGACATCGGCATCGAGAGCGACGGGATGCGCCTTGCGACCTACCGCGCGGCGAGCCGCGCCGACCACGGCGCCGACTTCGCTCGCGAGACGGCCGTCGCGCGCAAGCTCTGCGCCGACAAGGGAATGCGGATCGGCTCCGACGGCGTCCAGCTGCTGGGCGGCCATGGCTTCATCAAGGAGCACCCGGTCGAGCGCTGGTACCGCGACCTCCGAGCGGCGGGCGTCATGGAGGGCGCCCTGCTCGTCTAGAGCGAAAGGGACACGATGATCGATCTAGAGATACCCAAGAAGTTCCGGCCGCTCGTCAGCCAGGCCAACCAGGTCGCGACCGAGGTCTTCCGGCCGATCTCGCGCAAGTACGACGTCGCCGAGCACGAGTATCCGAAGGAGCTCGACATGCTGGCGTCGCTGATCGACGGCATGAACGAGGGCAGCGACCTCGGCGGTGCCGGCGCGGCAGGCGTGCGTCGCGAG
>DATABO010000047.1:0-1571 GCA_036259535.1 Thermoleophilaceae bacterium | reverse complement strand
TCGGGGATCAACCTCTCGAACATCCGCGGCTCGATGGAGCACCTCGCGAAGGGCGGCACGGCGTCCGGGCCGGTCTCCTTCATGCGCGGCGCCGACTCCTGGGCCGGCACGATCAAGTCGGGCGGCAAGACGCGCCGCGCGGCGAAGATGGTCGTGCTCGACATCGACCATCCCGACGTCCTCGACTTCGTCTGGTGCAAGGCGCGCGAGGAGGAGAAGGCGCTTGCGCTGCGCGACGCCGGCTTCGACATGTCGATCGACGGCGACGGCTTCACCTCGATCCAGTACCAGAACGCCAACAACTCGGTGCGCGTGACCGACGAGTTCATGTCGCGGGCAGAGCGCGGCGAGGACTGGGAGCTGCTGGCACGGGCCGACGGCAAGCCGGTCGCGACCCACGACGCCGCCGACGTGCTGCGCCAGATCGCCGACGCGGCCTGGCGCTGCGCCGATCCGGGCATGCAGTACGACACGACGATCAACGACTGGCACACCTGCCCGAACTCGGGCCGGATCAATGCGTCGAACCCGTGCTCGGAGTACATGCACGTCGACGACTCGGCCTGCAACCTCGCGTCGATCAACCTGATGAAGTTCCGCCGCGCCGACGGCAGCTTCGACGTCGAGGCCTACGAGCACGTCGTCGACGTGATGATCCTCGCCCAGGAGATCGTCGTCTCGCCGTCGAGCTACCCGACCGAGGAGATCGGCCGCAACGCGCGCGCCTTCCGCCAGCTCGGCCTCGGCTACGCCAACCTCGGCGCGCTGCTGATGTCCAACGGCCTCCCCTACGACTCCGACGAGGGTCGCGCGGTCGCGGGCGCGCTGACCGCGCTGATGACCGGCCGCGCCTACCGCAAGTCGGCCGAGGTCGCCGCCGCGGTCGGCGCCTACGAGGAGTTCGAGCGCAACCGCGACCCGCACCTGCACGTGATGCGCAAGCACCGCGCGGCGGCCGACGAGATCGACGCCGGCCTGGTCGAGGCGCCGCTGCTCGAGGCGGCCAAGCGCTCCTGGGACGAGGCGATCGAGCTCGGCGAGCAGTTCGGGTACCGCAACGCCCAGGCGACGGTGCTCGCCCCCACCGGCACGATCTCCTTCCTGATGGACTGCGACACGACCGGCATCGAGCCGGACTTCTCGCTGGTCAAGTTCAAGGAGCTGGTCGGCGGCGGGCAGATGACGATCGTCAACCGCACGGTGCCCCAGGCGCTGCGCACGCTCGGCTACAGCGACGCCGAGGTCGACCAGATCGAGGCGTTCATCGCCGAGAACGGCACGATCCTCGGCGCCCCGGCGCTCAAGGACGAGCACCTGCCGGTGTTCGACGTGGCGGTCGGCAAGCGCGCGATCAGCCACATGGGCCACATCAAGATGATGGCCGCGGCGCAGCCGTTCCTCTCGGGCGCGATCTCAAAGACGGTCAACCTGCCGGCCGAGGCGACCGTCGAGGACATCGCCGAGACCTACATGGAGGGCTGGAAGCTCGGCCTCAAGGCGCTCGCGATCTACCGCGACGGATCGAAGACCGCGCAGGCGCTGCGCACCGACGCGCAGCAGGACGAGCCGGC
>DATABO010000046.1:0-21402 GCA_036259535.1 Thermoleophilaceae bacterium | reverse complement strand
GTCAGCTCGACGCTGCCGACCGGGCCGTTGCGGTGCTTGCCGATGATGATCTCGGCGACGCCGGGCTTCTCGGTCGTGTCGGGGTTGTAGTACTCGTCGCGGTAGACGAACATCACCATGTCGGCGTCCTGCTCGATGTTGCCCGACTCACGCAGGTCGGACATCAGCGGTCGCTTGTCGGGGCGCGACTCGACGGCGCGCGAGAGCTGGGAGATCGCGATCACCGGGATGTGCAGCTCGCGGGCGAGGATCTTCAGGCCACGGCTCATCTTGCCGACCTGCTCGACGCGTCCGTCGCGCGGATCCTCGGCGCGCATCAGCTGGAGGTAGTCGATGATCAAGAGGCCCAACGGAGTGCGCTGGTGCAGCCGTCTCGCCTTCGCGCGCAGCTCGAGCACGCCTAGGTCGCTCGAGTCGTCGATGAAGATCGGGGCGCGGGCAAGCTTCTCGGTCGCCTGCAGCAGCTTCGGCCAGCGCTCGGCCTTGACCCGCCCCTTGCGCAGCGACTCGCCGTTGATCTTGGCCCGCGAGGCGATGAAGCGCTGCGCCAGCTCGCCCTCGGACATCTCGAGCGAGAACAGCGCGACCGCCTTGCCGTGGTCGACGGCGGCGTTCTCGGCGATGCAGGTGGCGAGCGCCGACTTGCCCATCGCCGGTCGGGCCGCCAGCACGATCAGGTTGCCGGGCTGGAATCCGCCGGTGATGTCGTCGAGGTCTCGGTAGCCCGACGGCGTGCCGGTCAGGCTCTGGCCCTCCTTCGACAGCCGCTCGAGCTTGTCGAGCTCCTCGTGCAGGACGTCCTCGATCGTCCGCAGCTGCGAGGAGTCGTGGTCGTGGCCGGCGCGGAAGATCGCCTGCTCGGCCTGCTCGACGAGCGCTCGCGGATCGCCGCCGTCGGTCGACACCTTCTCCTGGATCTCGCGCGCCGCGCCGAGCAGCCGCCGCAGGATCGCGTGGTCGCGGACGATCCGCGCGTAGTCGCGCACCGCACCCGCCGCCGGCACCATCGTCGGCAGCGAGTGGATGTAGGCCGCGCCGCCCGCCTCGTCGAGCTTGCCCTCGCGCTTGAGGTCGTCGCAGACGGTGATCGCGTCGACGGCCTCGGGCTCGGCCTTCTCCTTCAGGCGCATCATCGCCCGGAAGATCAGCTGGTGCCGCGGCCGGTAGAAGTCCTCGGCGCCCAGCTTGAGGTCGACGAAGATCTGGTCGAGGGCCTGCTCGGTCAGCAGGATCGTCCCGAGGACCGCGACCTCCGCCTCGTCGTTCTGCGGCGGGACGCCGGCACCCGCCTCCGGGGGGACGGAGATCGCCATCAGCGGCCTGTCCCTGGAGAGGAAAGAGGCGCTACTGGCCGGTCACGATGGTCTTGACGTCGGCGAACACGCCGTCGTTGACCTCGACGCGCACCATGTGCGAGCCGGTGAACTTGATCGGCTCGTCGATGTGGATGTTGCGCTTGTCGACCTTGATCCCGCGCGCCTGCTTGATCGCCCTGGCGATCTCCTGCGCGGTGACCGAGCCGAACAGCCGGCCGTCGTCGCCCGACTGCTGCTCGATCGTGAGCACGGTCTTGCGCAGCAGGG
Source organism: Thermoleophilaceae bacterium (assembly GCA_036259535.1). GTDB lineage: Bacteria > Actinomycetota > Thermoleophilia > Solirubrobacterales > Thermoleophilaceae > JAAYBF01. The sequence continues at coordinate 19,819 of DATABO010000046.1, read as the reverse complement.
CCGCGTTCTCCTCGGCACGCTCGACCTTCTCGCGCGCCTCCCGCTCGGCCGCCTCGATCCGCCGCTTGGCCTCGGCCAGCGCACCGGGCGTCGCGCTCGCCGCCAGCTTGCGCGGGGCGAGGTAGTTGCGCAGATAGCCGGGGGTCACGTCGACGACGTCGCCGCGCTCCCCGAGCGCATCCACGTCCTGGAGCAGGATCGCTTGAGCCATAACGAGGGCGCATGGTACAGGCGATCCCGCTCGCCGGCTTTAGAACGGGATGTCGTCGTCCGCCGCGCCGCCACCGCCGGTCGGCGCAGCCTGGAAGTCCGAGGTGTCCGCCGGCACGTCCGACTGCGGCGTGAAGCGCTGGCCGTTGCCACCGCCGCCGTCCTCGCCGCGCCCGCCCAGGAACTGGACCGAGTCGGCGATGATGTCGACCGCCTGGCGCTTGTTGCCGTTCTGGTCCTCCCACTCGCGCCACTCGAGCCGGCCGTCGACCGCGATCGGCCGCCCCTTCTCCAGGTACTGGGCGGCGTTCTCGCCCTGCCGGCCCCAGACGGTCACGTCGAAGTAGTTGGGCTTGTCGACCCACTCGCCCGACGCGTCCTTGCGTCGCGTGTTGCACGCCACCCGCAAACTGCACACCGACGTGCCGCTCGGGGTGCTGCGCAGCTCGGGGTCGCGCGTGAGGTTGCCGGTCAGTACGACCCGGTTGATGTTGGTGGCTGCCATCTGACGCTCCTTGCTATCTGGGATCTCCAGCCGAGTCCCGAGGGTAGAGGCGTGGCAGACGGAACGAGAGGGACTTCCCCGCTCCGAGGGATCTTTTCCGTCGCGACGGCACGCGGCCGTCGCAGAGGCGTGCCGAACCGTTACTCGGCGTCGGCCGGCTCAGGCGCGGCGTCCGCCGCGGCCCGGGCCGCGACACGGCCCTCCGGCTCGTCGGCACGGCCGCCGGCACGCGCCGGCTCCGGCCGGGGGGGCACCTCGGGACCGCCCGGCTTCTGCCGGATGATCCGGAACCGCAGCACCCCGTCCATGATCTTCAGGCTGCTGTTCAGCCGGTCCAGCACGTCGTTGCCGCCCTCGAACCGCAGCAGCTTGTAGTCCGCCTCCGGCCGATGGTCGATCTCGAACGTCAGCCGCCGGCTGCCCCAATCGTGGACCTCGGTCAACTCGCCACCGTCGCCGATCATCCCCTGCACCTCCGCGAGGATCTCCTGCCGCCGCTCCTCCGGAGCAGCCGCGTCGAGCAACAGCATCAAGTCGTATAGGTGGACCATCGAGCGCGGCACCATAGCAGCGCAAACCGCAAATTCTCCGTCCCCAGGGGGCGAGCTCCTCCCCGCACGTCCCTCCATAGGACGTGCCGCCCAACCGAACCCCATCACCCCTCCTCTCCCGCATCCGCTGGGCCAACCTCGCCCGCCTCGCGATCCTCGCCTCAGCCGCCTTCATCATCGCCACCGGCCCCGACTCCTGTCAGGAGAAAGCGCCGCCTGCGCCGCTGACGCCGGAGACGGGCTTCGTCCCGCCACCGGTCGAGCCGTCGACATCGACCGAACCGGATCTCGGCGCCAAGCGCGCCTCGCCTCGATCGCCGGTTCGCCATGTACCGCCGAAGCGGAGCCCGGCACGGTCCAAGGCCAAGCGCCGCCTCGCCGCCCGACCGGAGCTGGCCAGAAGGCACCGCCGCGAGCGACGCGTAGGACGCTCGCAGCAGGCGTCGCCCGGTAAGCGTGCGGCCCGCAAGCGACAGGCAACTCGCCGGGCCTCAGAGCCGCGGCGCCGCCGAGCACGAGTGCAAGCCCCGCCGCGGGCGCCGGCGCCTCCGTCGGCGGTAACACCCACACCGGCACCGATTCCGGCCATACCGCCGCAGGCCGTCCCCCGACCGGCCATCCGTGAGGCCGCCCCGCCGCAGGCGCCCACTCCGCGTCCGCCTGCACCACCCCTGACCGGCGAATTCACCCCGGATCCCTAAGTCGGACCGGCGGCCCGGCGGCGTGGGGCGCCATCCCCACCTCCCCGCCGCGGTGGGTCTGCGGTGGAGGCGCGACCGCCCCGGACTGGGGGCATGCTCCCGCCGCGGCGCGGATGCGGTTTGGTCGGCTAGCCGCGGTGCCGGTCTATGGCTGGGTAGGGCGGCGTGCGGTGTGGCTGGCGGCCGGGCGGCCGGCCCGGTCTGTCAGCCGCCGTGGCTCTCCCAGTAGATCCCGGCCGATGCATGAACGCCGCACGAGGCGCCCAATCCGCCGCTTTGTGGACCTGTCCTCCCATACGGGGCCTAGCACCACAACGACTGAACCGCCGATCGCCCTTGCGGCGCCAGGCACCCACACGGTCGACAACGCCACAACGCTCCACGTATGGCTCTCATCAGTACCCGAGCCGTAGACGCTGCTTGCCGCGGGTGGCGACGATTTTGCGTTTGCGCGCGCAGCTTGCGAGCACGTAAACCAAAATCGGAGACAGGACCCGCGGCCGCCGACCCCGATCCCTCGAGGCCGAGGCCTACGACACCACCGGCTCAGCCCCCTGCGACTTCGCCTCGATGTCCGCCAGCTGATCGTCCACCCAATCCCCCGGATCCCGCGCCGTCACCACCTGCTTCAGCCCCTCGGCCCGCCACCCTCGCTCCTTGGCCGACATCGTCAGCGCCCGGTGGATCGCATCGGCCTGCTCCTGCACGTCGAACGGGTTCACCGACAGCGCGAACTCCGCCAGCTCCTCGTGCGCCCCGGTGTTCTCCGACAGCAGCGACACGCCGTGCCGCTCGTTGACCAGCGGGCCCTCCTTGGCGATCAGGTTCATCCCGTCGAACATCGCGTTGACCATCAGCAGGTCGTAGTGCTTGTAGGCGGCTATCGCCTCCTCGAGGTTCTCGCGCAGGCGCAAATCGATCGGCATCCAGTCGGTGGTCCCGTGACGGTGGTTGACGACGGCGACCAGCGCCTCGATCCGCTCGAGGTACTCGGCGTACTGTGGGACGTCCTGCCGCGACGGGATCAGGTGCGCGATGAACGTCACCTCCTCCTTGAACTCCGGGTGCTGCTCGAGGAAGAGGTCGAAGGCGGAGAACCCGCGCAGGATGTTCTTCGAAAGGTCGGCGCGATCGACGCGCAGGATCAGGTGCTCGCGCCGGCGGCGCAGGATCTCGCGCTCGTACTCGTGCACTGCGGGCCGCTGCGCCGTCCGCCGGAAGGTGTCGGCGGAGATCGGGAGCGGGTAGGCGCGGACCCAGACGTCGCGGCCGTTGAAGCGGACGACGCCGGCGCGCTCGTCGACGTCGAGGTCGAACAGCTCCCGGCAGCAGAGCAGGAAGTTGCGCCGGTAGGCGCGCGTGTGGAAGGCGACGATGTCGTTGGAGAGGATTCCCTCGAAGACGTCTTGGCGCATGTCGCGCGGCAGCACGCGCCAGGCGTCGGGCTGAGTCCAGGGGATATGGACGAAGTGGTGGAGGAAGACGTCGGGCCGGGCGGCCCGAATGAACTTCGGGGCGGCGTAGAGGTGGTAGTCGTGGACCATCACGACGGGGTCCTCGACGCCGTCGATCTCCTCGAGCACGGCGTCGGCGATGTCGCGGTTGACGGTCAGGTAGCCGTGCTCGTAGGCCTCGACCTCCCAGCGGCCGACGTCCGGGGCGTTGGAGAGGTCCCAGAGGTAGTGCTGGACGAACCACAGCATCGGGTTGGCGATCACGTTGTAGAAGCGGTCGTAGGCCTCGGCCTCCGACGCCACGAGCCGCACTCGGTAGGCGACGCCCTCGATCTCGCAGGAGAAGCTCTTGCTGTCGTGGCGGGACGCCATCTCGGCGTCCTCGTCGGACATCGCGGACGCGACCCAGAGCGCGTCGCGGTGGTGGACGAGGCCGGTGAGCGCCGTCACGAGGCCGCCGCCGCCGCGGCTGGCGACGAGCTCGCCCTGCTCGTCGCGCTCGAACGTCGCCGGCCCGCGGTTGGAGACCAGGACGAGCTTCCGGTCGGCCGGGGTCATGGGCGCTGGGGGGTCAAGCCGCGAATCGCTTGACGAGCCTGACGTGGCCGTCCTGGAGCTGGAAGTCGTCGACGGTCGCCTCGACGATCGCGCGCGAGACCTCGTGTTCGTCGGCGGGCGCGTCGACCGTGGCGCCGTCGAGGTCCATCTCGATCCGGTCGTCGAGCAGGCGGAACTCGAAGCTGACGACGCTCTCGAGCGGCTGCCCTTCGGCGACGAAGCGCGACGCGGCCTCGGTGATCGCCAGCTTGAGGTCGGCGACCTCGGCGTGCTCGAGCGGCGTCAGGCGGCACATCGCCGACAGCGCTAGCCGGGCCAGGACGAGGTAGTCGGGCCGCGCGGGCACGGACAGGTGGACGTCGCGACTCTTCGGGCTCGGCGCCGGCACGTCTTTCAACCTACCCTGAAAGGGCTGTTCCGCATCAACCTGGCGCATCGGGCAGCTCGAGCGTGAAGGTGGCTCCCCGTCCGTTCTCGCTGGTCCGCAGCGCGCCGCCCATCCGCTCGGCCAGCTCGCGCGCGATCGCGAGCCCGAGCCCGGCCCCCTGGCTCGCCCCGCCGGTGACGAAGCGGTCGAAGACCGGCTTGCCGGCGGGCAGGCCCGGCCCCTCGTCGGCGATGGTCAGGGCCGCGCCGGCCGAGTCCACGCCGGCGCTGACGCGGACGGTGGTGCCGCTGGGTGTGTGGCGCAGCGCGTTGTCGAGCAGGATCCGGACGATCTGGACGACGCGCTCGCGGTCGCAGCGCGCCGGCACTCCGCCCTCGGGCAGCTGGAGCTGGAGGTCGGTCTCGTGCTCGAGGGTGGCGGGGCGGAACTCGTTCGCCACGAGCCGCGCCAGCTCGGCGAGGTCGACGGTGTCGAGGTCGAGCGCCAGCGACCCACTGTCGAGGCGCGACAGGTCGAGCAGGTCGACGGCGCGCTTCTGCAGCCGCGCGACCTGGCCGGCGATCTCGTCGAGGAAGTCGCGGCGCTCCTCCTCGCTGACGTCGTCGTCGCGCAGCAGCTCGACGAATCCGCCGAGCGAGAAGATCGGCGTGCGCAGCTCGTGCGAGGCGGTCGAGACGAACTCGCGCCGCGCTACGTCGACGCGCCGCAGCTGCTCCTGCATCTCGTTGAAGGCCCGCGTCAGCTCGCCGAGCTCGTCCTCGGAGCTGTCGTGCAGCGGCTCAACGTAGTGGCCGGCGGCGACGTCCTCGGCGGCGACCTCCAGCCGCCGCACGCGCCGCGCCAGCGTCTGCGCGACGACCGCACCGCCGATCAAGGCGAGCATCAGCGTGATCGCACCGCCGATCAGCATTCGGCTGCGCACGAAGCTGACGGTCTCGGCGACGTCCTCGAGCGAGCGCGAGTAGAGCGCGACGCGCGACGGCTCCCCCTCGAAGATCAGCGGCTGGGCGACCTGCGCGAGCCGCTCGCCGCGGTAGCGGGTCTGCCCGAGCGCGAGCTCGCCGTCGCGCACCGCCTCGCGCACCAGCCGCCGGTTCTCCGGCACCGTGGGCTCGTTGCGCGAGTCGGTGATCACATAGAAGCCGCCCGGCCCGCGGCCGAGCGCCTGCTGGATGCCGAACAGCGTGACCCGGGCGTCGATCGCGTTCGCGATCGCGGCGACGCGGTCGTCGAGCTCGCTCGAGGTGATGTCGGGATCGAGCGTGATCTCGTCGAGGCGCTCCTGGGTGCCTGCGGCGACGCGCTCGAGCGCGTCGAACTTCTGGGCGCGCAGGTTCGACTCGAGCTCGGGCACGACGAGGAAGTAGAGGACGGCGAAGGCGGCGGCGGTGATGCCGAAGAAGAGCAGCGTCAGCTTGTCGCGCAGCGAGCGCCCGCGCGGAGGTCGCGAACGCTGGGCGCTCATCGGCGGTCGCGGAAGCGGTAGCCGACGCCGCGCACGGTCTGGACCAGCTCCGGCGTCTTGGGGTCGCGCTCGAGCTTCTCGCGCAGGTGGCGGATGTGCACGTCGACGGTGCGCGGGTCGCGGTAGGCGGAGTCGCCCCAGACACGCTCGAGCAGCGTCGAGCGGCCGTAGACGCGGCCGGGGTGGCGGGCGAGCGCGGCGAGGATCTCGAACTCGACGTAGGTCAGTCGCACCGGCTCGCCGGCGAGCGTCACCTGGCGCTTGTCGAAGTCGATCCGCAGCTCGCCGTCCTCGAGCGCCTCCTCGGTCGGGTCCTCCGCGCGCACGAGCTGGGAGCGGCGCAGCACCGCCTTGACGCGGCTGCGGAACTCGCGCATCGAGAAGGGCTTGGTGATGTAGTCGTCGGCGCCGAGCTCGAGGCCGAGCACCTTGTCGATCTCCTCGACCTTGGCGGTCAGCATGATGATCGGCACCGAGCTGGTGGCCCGCACCTGCCGGCAGACCTCGAAGCCGTCGACCTTCGGCAGCATCAGGTCGAGCACGAGCAGGTCGAACGGCTCGCCGGCGACGCTGTCGAGCGCGGCGCGCCCGTCGGGTGCGCAGACGACCTCGTAGCCCTCCTTGCGCAGGGCGGAGGCGAGCAGCTTTTGCACCGACTGCTCGTCGTCGACCAGGAGGATGCGGGGAGCCTGCTGAGCCATCGGAGTGACGCAGGTACCGCGAGGTACCGGCGCCTGCGCGAGATTGTAGGTTGGGTCGGACGTGAGGGAACGGCTTTGATCGAGCCCCGGATCTACCGGGCGGCGTTCGTGCCGGCGTTGTTCGCGGTGGTGCTCGTGATGTTCTCGCTCGAGAGCCGTCCGCGGCCGTTGCCGCAGGGGCTGGCGGCCGACGTGCTGTTCGAGGGCGAGCAGGCGGCGGCCGAGGCCCGCCGGATCGCCACCGAGCACCCCGACCGCGCCGCGGGCACTACGGGAGACCGCGCCGTCGCGGACGAGGTCGGCGACGCGTTGCGGGCGAGCGGCTTCGCGGTCGAGCGCCAGCGCTTCGACCACCACGGCGACGAGCTGGTCAACGTGATCGGCCGCCGCGCGGGCCGCTCGCGCAGGCAGGTGGTGGTGATCGCCGCGCGCGACGCCGTCGGCGCTCCCGACGCCGCCGGCAGCGCCGCGGACACTGCCGCGCTGATCGAGATCGCGCGCGTCTTCGAGGGGCGGCCCTCGCGCAAGACGCTGATCCTGGCCTCGGTCGACGGGTCTGCGCTCGGGGACGTGGGGACGGTGCGGCTGCTCGACGAGATCGACGGGCCGGACCTCGTCGACGGCGTGCTGGTGGTGTCCGGGCTGGGGGCTGGGCCGGGGGAGCCGGCGGCGATCGTGCCGTGGAGCAACGACACGACGCGCGCGGGGATCGGCCTGCAGCGGACGGCCGCGGAGTCGCTGCGCGAGGAGCTGGAGCCGCCCGGCGCGTCGGCGAGCCCGGCTGGTCAGCTCGCACGGATGGCGTTCCCGCTCGGGATCGGCGGTCAGGGCGTGCTGCTCGCCGAGGGCTACGACGCCGTGCGGATCGCCGGCGACGGCGAGCTGTCGGACAGCCCGGCCGGCACGCCGGTCGACGAGGACCGGCTCGGCGCGCTCGGTCGCGCGACGCTGCGGACGGTGACCGCGCTGGACCAGGGCCCGCGCCCGGAGCGCGGGCCGCGGACGTACGTGACGATGGCGGGTCAGGTGATGCCGGGCTGGGTGCTGGCCGTGCTCGCCGGGACGCTGATCCTGCCCGCCCTCGCGGCTGGCGTCGATGCCTTCGCGCGCGCCCGGCGGCGGCGCGCGCCGGTCGGGCCGTGGCTGCTCTGGATCGCCGCCGGCCTGGCGCCGTTCGCGCTCGGATTCGGCCTCGCCAACCTGCTCGACCTGTTCGGCGCGACGCCGGAGCCGCCACCGGCGCCGGTGGCGCCGAGCCTCTATCCACTCGACGGGCCGGCCGTCGCCGTGCTGGCGGTCGTGCTCGTGGCTGTCGCGCTGAGCTGGGTGGCGCTGCGGCGCTTCGCCGGTCCGACGACGCGCCGGCTCGACGAGGCGCCCGGCTCCGGGGCAGGCGTCGCCGTTGCGCTGGCGCTCGGCGTCGCCGCGCTCGCCCTGTGGCTGATCGACCCCTTCGCGGCGCTGGTCGCCGTCCCGGCGGTCCACTGCTGGATGCTCGCCACGCTGATCGACCCGCCGCCCGCACGGCGCGTGCGCTTCGGGCTGATCGCTGCGGGGCTGGTGCTGCCGCTGCTGCTAGCGGTCTACCAGCTGTTCGTGCTTGGCTTGGACCCGCTTGCCGGCGCCTGGTACCTGCTGCTGCTGGTGCTCGGGGGGCAGATTGGGATCGCCTCGGTCGCGGTCGCGGCGCTGTTCGCGGCCGTGCTCGCGTCGGTCGTGACGATCTCCCGTCGATCGCGCGACGCGTCCGGCGCGCCGGGGGGCGAGCCGGTGACGCCGACCACGCGCGGACCGCTGAGCTACGCGGGCCCGGGATCGCTCGGAGGCACCGACAGCGCTCTGCGCCGCTGACAGCGCGGGATCGGGCCGCCTGGCCCCGGGGGGCCGCCGACCACTCGTCCACCGCGACCGCCACAATCTCAGCATCGGAATGGACGCAGCCGATCAGAGCCACATGAGCCAGGACCTGCGCAGCAGGCTCGCCAACGGCGAGTACAGGATCGACGCCGACGCGGTGGCTCAGGCGATGCTCACCCGTGCCCACGCGCTGCGCGTCGCCCGGCGCGGATCGCGCTGCTCACAGGTGCTCATAGCCCCGGACCGCATCGAGATCCGGCGCATCGGGGCCCGTGAACCGCAGCCCTTCCCCATCCAGCGCACGGCCTAGCCGGGTCAGCGGCACGTCGCTGGCGGCCGCGGCGGCGTCCCAGCGGTCGGCGGGAATCGTGAACAGCAGCTCGTAGTCCTCGCCGGCGGCGATCGCCAGCTCGCGCGGATCGCGCCCGGCCGCGGCGGCGACCTCGGCGACGCCGGCGGCGAGTGGCAGGGCGGCGGCGTCGATCTCCAGCTCGACGCCGCTCGCGTCGGCGAGATGGCGCCCGTCGGTCGCAAGCCCGTCGCTGAGGTCGATCATCGCGGTCGCGCCGGCTCGGGCGAGCGCGCGCCCGGTGGCGAGCCGTGGGACCGGGCGGAGGTGGCGGTCGATCAGCGCCCGGGCGGTCTCGGCGGAATCCTGGGCGTTTGTACGGGTCAGGGCCCGTAATAGCGTCCGACTTGCCGGGAGGGACGCGTCATCGGATCGGTCGCGCGTCGCGGGATCGCTCTCGCCGGCGCGCAGCAGGCCCAGGCCGGCGCCGGCACCGCCGAGCTGGCCCGTGACGCCGACGACGTCGCCGGGGCGCGCGCCGTCGCGCGCGACCAGCTCGTCCTCGGAGTCGGCCCAGCCGGTTACGGAGACCGTGATGACGAGCGACCCGGCGCGGACGACGTCGCCGCCGGCGATCGTCGTTTCGGTGGCCTCGGCGAGCGCCGCCATCCCACGCGCCACCTCGAGCGCGTCGCCGTCGGGGATGGCGGCCGGCAGCGCGAGCGAGACGTATGCCTCGCCGGGCTCGGCGCCCATCGCGGCGAGGTCCGACAGCGCCGTTGCGAGGGCGCGGTGGCCGGCGTCGGCGGGCGAGCATGTCGCCAGGTGGAAGTGGACGCCCTCGGCGACCGCGTCGATCGAGGTGACGGCGAACGGCCGCGCGCGGACGACCGCGGCGTCGTCGCCGCTCGCCCGGACCACGCGCTCGCCAGGCGCGCCGAGCGCTGCCCGTATCGCCGCGATCAGCTCGAGCTCGGCCACGCGTCCAGGCCCCGATGAGGGATCGTGCTGTCCAGGCCGTGCAGAACCCTCAGTGAGGCGACCGCGGTCCCAACCGCCAATGGCGAGTGAAGGATCGAGCCGTTCCCGCGATGCGAATCCCTCATCGGGCGGGCACCGAGCGGCCGAGCCGCGGGGTGAGCCATCTACGGCGTCTGGACGCCGCCGCCCGCCGGCGCGGGCGCACCGCCGGGCGCGGGCGGAGTGGGAGTCGGCGCCGGGGCGGGTGCGGGGGCCTCGGGTGTAGGTGCGACGTAGGCGCCGGAGTTCTCGTCGCCGGTGCCGCCGCTGTCGTAGCTCTCGGTGTAGCCGCCGCCGGACGAGTAGGAGTAGTCGTCATAGGAGCTGGTCGACCCGCCGCCGCTGGCGTACTTGCCGTAGAACGGCGTCGCCTCGAACGGCTCCTCGGGCTCGGGGAAGTCGCTGCAATCGTCGCCGGCGGCCGGGGACATGAAGGCGTGCCAGACCGGCGCGGCGGTGGTGCCGCCCTGGGCGCCCGGCATCGCGATGTTCGCGTCGGGGTAGCCGACCCAGACCGACGTCGAGAGCTTCGGCGTGTAGCCGACGAACCAGGCGTCCTTGGCCTCGTCGGTGGTGCCGGTCTTCCCGGCGGCCGGGCAGCCGTAGCCGGCGGCGGTGCCGGTGCCCGAGGTGATGTTCATCTCGAGGATCTGGGTCACCTCGTTGGCCTGGCCATCGGTCATCACGCGCTTGCCCTCGCCGTTGGAGAGGTTCTCGCTCTTGCCGTCCGGGAAGACCACCCGCTTGATCGCCGTCGGCCGGTGGCGCACGCCGCCGGCCGCCAGCGTGGCGTAGGCGCTCGCCATCTCGAGCGGGGTGACGCCGAGCCGCAGGCCGCCGAGCCCCTCGGCCGGGTTGCAGTCGAGCTTGGTCGTGATCCCGATCAGCTTCGCCGTCTTGCAGACCGAGTCGGGCCCGACGTCCATGATCAGCTGGGCGTAGATCGAGTTGTCCGAGGACAGCGTCGCGCGCGTTAGGCTCATCGTGCCGGCCCCCGCGCCGCCGAACGTCTTGACCGTCCACGGCACCGAGCCGGGGACGTCGATCGTGATCGGGCTCGTCGAGGTGTAGCTCGTCGCATCGGGGTCGATCCCCTCGAGCACGGCCGCCGTCAGGACCATCGTCTTGAACGCCGAGCCCGGCTGGCGATGCGCCTGGGCCGCCAGGTTGAAGCGGCGGTCCTGGTAGGTGCCGCTCGATGCCATCGCCTTGATCTCGCCGTTCGCGGGATCGATCGAGACGATCGCCGACGCCGGGCCGGCGGGGTCGCCGTAGTAGGCGTTGATCGCGTCGCGCGCGACGTCCTGCATCTTCGGGTTGATCGTCGTGTGGACCTTCAGGCCGCCGCGGCGGTAGACGCCGACGCCGTAGCGCTCGATCAGCTGCTCCTGGACGTAGTCGAAGAAGTACGGCTCGCGGCGGCGCGTGTAGCGCGTCCCCTGCTCGACGTCGAGCGGCGCCGAGATGGCCTCGCTGTGCTCGGCCGCCGTGATGTAGCCGTTGTCGAGCATCTGCCCGAGCACCTCGTTGCGCCGCTCGAGCGCCGCGCGCTCGTTGTGGAACGGGTTGTACTGCGACGGCGCCTGGGGCAGGCCGGCGAGCGTCGCCGCCTCGGGCAGCGTCAGGTCGCGCGCGTGCTTGTCGAAGAACGTCTCGGCGGCGGCCTCGACGCCGATCGCCGTGCGGCCGTCGACGGTCCCGTAGGGGACGTCGTTGAGGTAGTTCTGCAGGATCCACTTCTTCGAGCGCTCCTGCTCGAGCTCGCTCGCCAGCTTCGCCTCGCGGATCTTGCGCTGAATGTTGCGCTCGGGGTCGTCGATGTAGAGCGCGCGCACCAGCTGCTGGGTGATCGTCGAGCCGCCCTGCAGGCTCTTGCCCGACTCGAGGTTCTTGATCCCCGCGCGGACGATCGCGCCGTAGTCGACGCCGGCGTGCTTGTAGAAGTTCTCGTCCTCGATCGCGACGGTCGCCTCGCGCAGGTCGGCGGGCATCTCGTCCCAGCCGATCGGGGTGCGGATCTCGTCGGACTGGACGTAGCCGAGGCGGGTGCCGTCGGCGGCGTAGATGACGCTGGACTCGCCCTTGTCGTTGGGCTTGAGCTCGTCGAGGGCGGGGGCGGAGGCGGCGACGGCGATGACGTAGCCGGCGACGGAGGTGGCGGCGATTCCGGCGACGATGGCGATGACGGTGAGGCCGACGAAGATCGGCTTGCCGCGGTGGGTGGCGCGGCGGCGGCGCTGCTTGCGTTGGCGGTAGGTCATTGCTCAGGCGTTTGTGGCCGCGGGGCCTGTCTCCGATTTTGGTTTACGTGCTCGCAAGCTGCGCGCGCAAACGCAAAATCGTCGCCACCCGCGGAAGCGACGTCGGTGGACTCGTCAGGATAGAGCGTCGGTTCGGAGCCGGCGAAGGCTTTCCTGCCTGAGGGTGGAGGCGACGAGGGCTCGGGCGGATGGGGTGTCGGCCCAGGTGGTTGCTGTCAGGCGGATTCCGTCGTGGGTGATCTCGGCGATGCGGGCCTCGACGTCGTCGTGAGTGAGTGCTGAGAGGGCGCGGTCGGTGTCGGCGTCTGGGGGGAGCCAGATGTCGACGGCGACCTTGACGCGGGGGTCGACGACGGTGTGGTTGACGATCGAGGATTGGGCTAGGCGCTCGTTGGGGACGACGAGGCGGCGGCCGTCGTCGCAGCGGATGGAGGTGTAGGCGAGGCGGATGTCCTCGACCTCGCCGGTCTCCTCCTCGAAGGTGACGAGGTCGCCGACGCGGATCGGCTGGGAGATGGCGAGCGAGATGCCGGCGATCGAGTTGGCGAGGGTCTGGCGGGCGGCGAAGCCGACGACGAGGCCGAGCAGGGCGGAGGAGGCGAGGATGCCGGTGGCGACGCGCTTGACGGAGGGGAACTGGGCCATCGCGAGGGCGATGCCGATGACGAGGATGGTCACGAAGACGAGGCGGCGGACGAGGCGCAGGCGGGTGTCGACGGCGGGCGAGAGCTCGCCGCGGACCATGCGCTCGGCGGCGCGGTGGGCGTGGCGGTTGAGCATCCGGTCGACGAGCTCGGCGATCACGAATGCCGCCAACACGGTGATGACGGCGGTCAGCTCGTTGCGGTGCTCGGCGACGAAGGACGCCGCCATGGGACCATCCGGCATCGGCATGACGCGGGAGGCTACCCAGGCAGCGGAGGCACCGGTCGGCGACGACTCGGCCGCTGACGCGCGCGAGGGCGCGCCGGGCGCTGCGGTGGACGGCGCGTTCGCCTGGCTCTTCGCGCGCGTGCGCGCGAGCGAGTCGGTGCGGATGGCGTGGCGGGCGTTCGTGTGGTCGCGGCTGGCGATCCTCGGAGTGGCGGTCTTCGCGGCGCTGTCGGCCGGCGACGCGATCGAGCCCAACGCGGGGAAGTTCGGCGTTCCGTGGGTGACGTCGCCGCTGGGCGGCTTCGGCGACGTGCTCGCCGAGCCGCTTGCGCGCTGGGACGCGGTCTGGTACCTGACGATCGCCAACGACGGCTACGACGGCGCGGACTCGCCGCGGCATGCGTTCTTCCCGCTCTACCCGATGCTGACGCGCGTGCTGGCGGTGTTCGGCGGGGGCGGGCCCGGCCCCATGTTGATCGCCGCCTACGTCGTGTCGCTGGCGGCGTTCTTCGCGGCGCTGGTGCTGCTGTACCGGCTGACCGCGCTCGAGCTGGGACGCCGCGCGGCGTGGCCGACGCTGCTGCTGCTCAGCGTGTTCCCGGCGTCGCTGTACTTCGGCGCGCCGTACGCGGAGAGCGTGTTCCTGCTCTGCTCGGTCGGCGCCTTCTATGCGGCGCGCAGTGGGAGCTGGGCGTGGGCCGGCGTGGCGGCGGCGGGTGCGTCGGCCACGCGCAGCGCCGGGGTGCTGTTGCTGCTGCCGCTGGCGCTCCTCTACCTCCAGCAGTCGGGGCGCCGTGTCCGGCTCGACGTCCTCTGGCTCGCCCTGGCGCCCGCCGGGCTGGTCGCCTACGCGACGTACCTCGGCCTCGCCTACGGCGATCCGCTGTCCTTCTCGCACGTCCAGGAGTTCTGGAACCGGACGTTCGCGGGGCCGCTGGTGGGGGCCTGGGACGGCGCGGTGGCCGCGTTCGAGGGCGTGCGCCAGCTGCTGTCGGGCAGCCGCGACGTGGCCTACTTCGAGCAGTCGGCGGGCGACCCGTTCCGGGTCGCGGCGCAGAACCTGACGCTGTTCGGCTTCCTCTGCTTCGCGCTCGTGGGAGCGGTCGGCGTGCTGCGGCGGCTGCCGTTCGCCTACGGCCTCTACGTCGTCACGGCGCTGATGCTGCCGCTCTCCTACCCGGTGGAGCCGCAGCCGCTGATGTCGCTGCCGCGCTTCGTCGCGGTGCTGTTCCCGATCTTCATGTGGCTCGGGCTGGCCTGCGAGGAGCGTCGGATCGTCGACCGGGTCGCGATCGCGTCGGCGATCGTGCTCGGCCTGTTCGTCACCCAGTTCGCGACCTGGCAATGGGTGGCGTGATGGCGCGCACGCAGGCGGTGCTGCTCGACGCGCTCGGGACGCTGGTCGAGCTCGACGACCCGGCGCCGCGGCTGCGCGACGCGCTGGTCGAGCGGACCGGGGTCGACGTCGGGCTCGAGGTGGCCGCGCGCGGCTTCGGCGCGGAGATCGGCTACTACCTCGCAAACCAGATGCGCGGCAGCGATCGGGCGGGCCTGGAGCGGCTGCGCGACGACTGCGCGGTCGCGATGCGCGAGGCGCTGCTGGCAGCGCTCGACGAGGGCGGCGAGTCCGGCGCGGGGCGCGATCCGGACGGCGCCGGCGTCCGCGATGCGCTGGACCACGCGAGCGTCCGCTCGGCGATGCTCGAGGCGCTGGCGTTCCGGACCTTCCCCGACGTGCTGCCGGCGTTGCGCGAGCTGCGCGAGCGCGATCTGCGGCTGGTCGTCGTCAGCAACTGGGACTGCTCGCTGCCGGAGTGGCTCGACCGGGCGGGGATCGGCGAGCTGGTCGATGGCTCGGTGTCGTCGGCTGTGGTCGGCGAGGCCAAGCCGTCGCCGGCGGTCTTCGAGGCGGGGTTGCGCCTGGCCGGATGCGACGCGCCCGAGGCGCTGTTCGTCGGCGACTCGGTCGAGAACGACGTGGTCGGCGCGCGGGCGGCTGGGTTGCGCTCGGTGCTCGTGCAGCGCGCCGGAAACCCGCCGGCCGGGGTCGAGGCGGTCCGCTCGCTCGGCGAGCTGTCCGCCATAGTCTGAGCCCATGGAGCAGGCTCCCCCTCCGCCGCCCGAGCGGCCCGACCTCGAGCCGCTCGCGGACGCCCCGCCCACCGCACCGGTCGGCCCGCCGCAGCCGTCGTGGCCGCCGCGGTTCGCCTTCTACGGCTTCGGGGCGGCGCTGGTCCTCACGCTGGTCGTCGTCGGCGTGATCCTGGCGATCGCCGGCGTCGGCGAGGGCGACGACTCGCCGGCGGTGACCGTCGTGGCAACGCTGATCCAGGGCCTCTTCTTCGTCGGCGTGGCGCTGGCGTTCGCGCGCCGGATCGCTCCTCCGCGCCCCTGGCACTTCGGCCTGCGCCGCGCGCCGCTCTGGCGCACGATCGGCTGGGCGGCGCTCGGGATGCTCGCGTTCTACGTGCTGACGGCGGTCTACTCGGTCATCGTCGAGCCCGACGCGGAGCAGGACGTGACCGAGAGCCTCGGCGCCGGCGACAGCACGCTCGGCCTGATCGCGGCCGGGACGATGGTGATCGTCGTCGCCCCGTTCGTCGAGGAGCTGTTCTTCCGCGGCTTCTTCTACCGCGCGTTGCGCACCCGCTTCCCGATCGTCCTCGCGGCGGTGATCGACGGGGTGATCTTCGGGTTCATCCACTTCAACTTCGAGGGCGCCGACGCGCTGCTGATCCTGCCGCCACTCGCCATGCTCGGGGTGATCTTCTGCCTCGTCTACGAGCGGACGAAGTCGCTCTGGGCGGTGATCGGGATGCACGCGTTCAACAACACGGTCGCCTTCTCCGCGCAGGCCGACGACGGCTGGAAGGTGGCGGTCGTGGCGGGGCCGCTGATGCTGCTGGCATGCGCTGCGCTGCCGCGGCTGCTGCGCGACGGCCCGTCGCCCTTGCCGCCGGGCGCGACGTCTGTCGGTCCCAGCGCGCAGTTATCGTTGCCCATCTCATGAGACTCCCCGCCTCCATCGCCGCCGCGCTCGCAGTAGTCACCCTCGCGGCTCCGGCCGCCGCGCCCGCTCAGTCGCCCGACCCGGGCGAGGCGCCGACCGTCACTACGCCGGCGCCGCCCCCGCCGCTCGACGCCACGCCGCCGGAGCCGAAGGCCGGCAGGGCGACGCTCGCGGTCGAGGGCGGGATCGCGACGAGCCGGCTGCGCTACGTGGCGCGCGGCGACCGGCTGAGGATCGGCGGCGTCGTGCGGCCGTTCGTGGCGGGCCAGGTCGCGGTGCTCGAGGTTCGCCGCGGCGGAGCGCTCGTCGACCGCCAGCGGGCGAGGGTGCGGCGCGCCAAGCGCGGCGCCGGCAAGGTGGCGTTCCGGTTCAAGCCGCGCCGCAAGGGCGTCTACACGGCGCGCATCCTGCATGCCAGGACCGCTGGCCAGCAGGCGTTCCGCTCGCGCGTCGCCCGCTTCAAGGCGGTCGTGCTGAGCGCCGGCGAGGGCAGGCGCGGCACCGATGTGCTGCTGCTCCAGCGCGGCCTCGACGACCTCGGCTTCGCGGTCCCGGTCACCGGCTACTACGACGCGGGCACCTCGCGCGCGGTGATCGCCTTCCGCAAGGTCAACGGGATGGAGCGGATCGGCTACGCCAGCCCGGCCGTCTTCTCGATGGTCCTGAAGGGCGAGGGCGCCTTCAAGCCGAGGTTCCCCGACGCCGGCTACCACGTCGAGTACGACTGGTCGCGCCAGGTGCTCGGGTTCTTCCGCGGCGCGCGGCCCGTCAACGTCTACCACTCGTCATCGGGCGCCCCGGCGACGCCGACCGTCTTCGGCACCTTCACCTTCTACCGCAAGGAGCCGGGCACCAATCACCTCGGGATGGTGCAGTCGAACTACTTCATCGGCGGCTATGCGATCCACGGCTACCACTCCGTGCCGATCTACCCGGCCAGCCACGGCTGCCTGCGGGTGCCGATCCCCAACGCGTACCAGATCGATCGCCAGATCTCGTTGGGGATGAAGATCATGGTCTACGCCTAGGCGCAAGCGTGAGCGCCCGCGACCGCCTGATCGCCGAGCTGCGCGAGCACGCGCTGGTGATCGGGAAGGTGACGCTCGCCAGCGGCGCGGAGGCGGACTACTACGTCGACGCGAAGCGGGCGACGCTGCGGCCGGCCGGGTTCGCGGCGATGGGCGAGCTGGTTGCGGCCGAGGCGCGGCGGCTTGGCGCCACCGCCGTCGGCGGGCTGACGATGGGGGCGGACCCGGTGGCGTGCGCGGCGCTGGGCGCCGGCGCCGACGTCAAGGCGTTCTTCGTCCGCAAGGAGGCGAAGGCGCACGGCCTTCAGCGGCGCGTCGAGGGGCCGTTCCTGGTGGACTCGGACCGCTGTCTGGTCGTCGAGGACGTGGTCACGAGCGGCGGGTCGACGATTCAGGCGATCGAGGCGCTGCAGGCCGAGGGGCGCGAGATCGTCGGGGTGGTCAGCGTCCTGGACCGTCTCGCCGGCGGTGGGGAGCGGATCGTCACCGCGGCCGGCGGGGTCCCGTACACGCCGCTGGCGACGATCGACGACGTGTACCCGGACCGCCCCGATCGCCCGGCCGCCGCGTGAGGATCCTCGTCACGAGCGCGCGGATGCCGTTCGCGCTGAGCGTGATCCGCCAGCTTGCGCAGTCGGGCCACGAGGTCTACTCCTCCGACACCTACGCGTCGGCACCGGGCAACCACTCGCGCTACCTGAAGGGCCACTTCGTCACGGCCTCGCCGCGCGACGAGACCGAGACCTTCACGCGCCAGGTCGCCGACTACTGCGCCGAGCACGGGATCGAGCTCGTCGTGCCGACCTGGGAGGAGGCGTTCTACCTTGCGACGGCGCGGGAGGAGATCGAGCAGGTGGCGCGGCTCTACACCGCCGAGTTCGAGACTCTCGCCCAGGTCCACGACAAGCACTCGTTCGAGCAGCTCGTCGAGCGGCTGGGGATCCGCGCGCCGGCCGGTGTGACGGTCCGCAGCGACGCCGAGCTGATGGAGGCGATCGGCCGCTGGCCCCGCTACTTCGGCCGCGGCGTGTACTCGCGTGGCGGCGTCACGCTGCTGACCAACCACGGGCCGCTCGCCGGCCGCGTCAAGCCCGAGGACGTGCATCCGACGCCGGAGGCGCCGTGGCTGGTGCAGGAGTTCGTCGATGGGCCGATGGTCTGCACCTACAGCACCCTCCACGACGGCCGCGTGACCGCTCACTCGACCTACCGCGCGCCGCGCCAGTTCCACCACAGCACCGGCGTCCAGTTCGAGTCGATCGACGGCGCGGAGACGCTCGCGGTGGTCGAGCAGCTTGGCGCCGATCTGGGCTACAGCGGCCAGATGTCGCTCGACTTCGTCGACACCGGCGACGGCCTGGCGATCATCGAGTGCAACCCGCGCACGACCGACGGCGTGCTGCTGATGGAGGGCGATGAGCTGGCGGGCGGTCTGCTCGCGGGGATCGACCCCGCGGTCCGGCTGCCCGAGGAGCCGTTCCTCGTCCCGCCCGGCCGCCTGATCCAGCTCGACTTCGCCGTCTTCGGCGCGATGTTCTCGAGCGGCTGGCGCGAGATTCCCGGCACGATCCACGACCTCGTCGAGGTTCGCGGCGCCGACCGCGGCTGGCACGACCAGC
Organism: Thermoleophilaceae bacterium; assembly: GCA_036259535.1. Classification (GTDB taxonomy): domain Bacteria; phylum Actinomycetota; class Thermoleophilia; order Solirubrobacterales; family Thermoleophilaceae; genus JAAYBF01. Next base: position 1,329 of record DATABO010000046.1, on the reverse strand, counting down.
TGCCGAGCCTCTACTCCTTCCTCGCCTTCTGCCACCACGAGCGGTTGAGCCTGCGCGAGCACCGCAAGCTCCAGGTCGCGATGTACGAGGACGTGTCTTGGGACGGCGAGCCGATCGCCGGCATGACCACCGCGCAGTCGGCGGCGCTCGCGGCGCTGCACGGCTGACGGCGCGACGCTCGGTCGGCGCGTCCGGCGGCGGTACCCTCTCCTGAGTCCCCGCCCCGGTAGCTCAGGGGATAGAGCATTCGCCTCCTAAGCGAAGGGCCGCTGGTTCGAATCCAGCCCGGGGCGCTGCGCCGGTCCAGCTTCTGCACGCGCCTCCGCTTGCCAGGGGACTGTTGTCGCCACGCCGGCCGCTTCGGGGCGCCCCGCCCGCGCCGCGGAGCCTTCGTCCCCTCGACGGTTGGTGCTTGACACCCAGATACCTCCGAGTTTATGTTGGGATCGTCCAGAAACTCAAAGGTAGCTGGACCGGGGTCGCGCCGCTGAACTTCGCACGGCTCGCCCTTCAACGCACGAACGAGCGAGAGGAAGTCCTGATGTTGTCGAGTCTCTTGAGGCGCCTGCGCGTGGCGGGGCCGATCACGGTTGTAGCGGTCGCCGCGACGGTCGCCGTCGTCGGCGTCCCCGCGGTCGCGGAGCCGATCGCCCAAACGGCAGCTGTGCCCGGCAAGGTGATGAAGCAGGTCAAGCGGGCGCTTGGTCTTGCGAAGAAGGCTGACAAGCGGTCGAGGGCTGCGTTGGAGGCGGCTGAGGGGGGCGGCGGCGCGCAGGGCCCTGCTGGTCCTGTGGGCCCGGCGGGTCCGAAGGGCGACAGTGGGGCTGCTGGTGCTCGTGGTGAGGCGGGTCCGCAGGGTCCGGCGGGCGGTCAGGGTCCTGCTGGTCCTGCTGGTCCTGCTGGTCCGGCTGGTCCGGCTGGTCCTGAGGGGCCGGCTGGTCCGGCTGGTCCGGAGGGTTCGCCATGGACGGCTGGCGGGACGTTGCCGTCGGGCGAGACGCTAACTGGCACGTGGGGCTTCGGGATGGACTTCGATCATGTGCCCGACGCTCCGCCCGGCGGGCAGTCGGTGGAGTTCGTGCCGATCTCGTTCCCGATCCCGCTCGCGGCAGGCATCGGCTCGACCGGCTACCACACCGTGCCGGTCGGCGGTCCTGCTCCTGCGGGCTGTACCGGCGGCACCGTCACCAGCCCGAAGGCCGACCCTGGCCATATTTGTGTCTATGCGGGCCTGTTGAACAACGCCTCGTTCTCAACGTTCTTCTCGTCGATTTCCAGGCCGAGCGACCTCAGCCCGGGCACCGACACCAGCGGCGCGTTGGTGGTCTT
>DATABO010000045.1:0-29717 GCA_036259535.1 Thermoleophilaceae bacterium | reverse complement strand
CTGCGGCAACCCCAGCAGCCCGCGGGAGCCGCCCTTGATGCTCAGCTTCAGCCGGTCGAACGGCAGCTCAGGGTTGTTCAGGAACCTCGTCGTGAGCTGGCCGGTCTGGGGGTCGGCGGTGCTGGTCCCGTAGATCTTCGCGATCAAGCCTCGCTCGGCGTTGCGCACGACCAGGAACAGCCGGAACATCTCGCCCGACTGCGGATCGGTCGACTTCGGCTGGCCGAGCACGACGTCACCCGTGAGCTTCTCGGCGAGCAGCGCCGTCTCGACCTCGACCGTACCGATCTTCGACCCGTCGGGGCACTCGGCACCGTCCGCGCCGCCGTCGCCGTTGAAGGGATCTCCGTTGTTGAACAACGGAGGGTTCCCGGGCTGGCGCAGGCCGATCCCGGCGTCGCTACAGGCCTGCAGGCCCGGCGCGGCAGACGGGTTCACCGACATTCCCTGAGGCAGCGTCACCACCGTGTCCTTCAGATGGGCGGTCGCGAGGCCCTGCGGCGACTCCCAGTACTCCCTGGCGTCCTGGACGTACTGGTCGACCTGGGCCTGCGAAGCGCCGGGCGACGGCGGCTGCAGCAGGTTTCCGGCTCCGTCCCTGGCGTCGTTGTTCTGGGGGATCGACAGCTGGACGTCAAGCCCCGAGGGGCCATCGGCCTGTGAAGTCGTCGGCTGGAAGTCGATGTCCGGCCCGAAGCGAAGACCGGTGCAGCCGGTGACCCCGGGTGAGGTCGACTGGTAGCGCTTCCAGTCCGAGTCGGTTGTATCCGGATCGCCCTCAGCAGTGAAACGGCCGGGGTGCTGGAACGAGTCCGTGGTGAGCGTGACCGTTGGGGCCGGGTTGCAGTCGGTCTCATTGGTCAGGAACGGCTTTATCGGTCCCCAGCCTGGCTGGTAGTGGGCCTGGCAGTCCTCACCGGTGGAAAGCGCCTGGAGCCCACCTGGCGGGATGTAGTGCTTGGTGAGGGCGGTCCCGGCCTGTCGGGTGCAGGGCGTGTTCTCCCGGTGTCCGAGCCTCGACCGCCAGAGGTCGTTCTCAGCCTCCCAAGGCACGCCCCAGAGCGTGATCGACTGGGCGATCGCGACGAGCGCCGAGGGGATTTGCCCTGCGTAGGCCGTCACGCCGAAGTCGCCGTTCGTGCGCGCCTTGCCGACGAGCCGCACAGTCACGGCACCCTCGCCACTGGCGTATGCGAAGCCGAGCTCGGCGACGCGACCCCGCCTGGGCTCGAGGTTGTAGACGGGATAGGTGGTGTCGAAGCCCTGCGGGCCCAAGTTTGCGCCACCGAAGGTCACGGCCTGGATGTAGAGCCTGAGGACGCCGACCTGCGTCTCCGGGGGACACTGCAGCGGCTTGACGGCGAACTGCTCGGCGGTGCACTGCGGCACCGCCTGCGGATTGCCCACGAAGCCCGGCGGCAGGTCCACCTGAATGTTGTCGACCGACCCGTCGACGGAGCCGACGTTGGTTCCAACGCCCTCGGTGTTGCGGTTCCAAGCGAACAGCGTCGTGCCGTCCGGATGAGCGCCTGCCTGGGTCACGGCCGGCAGCCGCCAGCTCGGCGCCTGACGACATGGGTTGGCGGGGTCGTCACACCCAGGCTCGGACTGCCCGATCTGCCCGCTGCCCCAGGTGCCTCCCCACGGCAGGCTCTGCCAGATGCTGCTCTGGTCGTTGTACAGGGCCATCGCACCCCAGTCGATGCAGTGGTCCGGGGTCGGCGGAGCCGGCACGAAGACTTGGGACTTCACCATCGGAGAGTCGGCGGTAGGCGTGCTCTCGGGAATCCCGTTCTGGTTGGCGTCCAGCCAGACGAGGCCGCTGCCGGGGGGGTACTCCACCGTGAAGGCAGGCGGAAACGCGGCTCCGCTCATCCAGTTCCCCTGCCGAGCGAGCACGTCGCCGTTCGGCGCGAGGATCTGGGAGGGCCGGGTTCCTACGCCACCGGGAATCGGCGCACCGGGAGCCGGGGCCGCTGTGCGGTCACACGTCCCCGCCCAGAACGCATGGTTCCCAGGAATCGCTGGCGCGTCCTCGAGCGGCCCGGCGCCGTCGTTGATCGCCGCTATCCCATAGTTGTCGCCGTAGACTGCGTGGGCCTGCGGCCCCCACGTCACGGACACCGCGGCGCCGAGCAGCAGGGTCACGATCACCATCCGTAGAAGTCGCACTGTGGTCCTGTCGTCGATCGCCATCGTTCCGATACCGCGAGTCACCGTCGACCTCTCTTCAATCTGACCGTCATGGCTTTGGCCCGGGCGCCTTGCATGTCCGCCGTGACCACCAGGTTGAGGCGGCCCGCCGCGCGCAGCTGACGCCGGGCAGAACGCTTGAGCTTCAGCTTGATCGTCGTGGCGCCAGCCTTTGTCAGGCGCTTCCTGGCGGTGCCGAGCGACCGCTTCCTGCCGGCTACCCGTCCTTTCGCCTTTACGACGATTCGACCCGGGCCCGAGCTCCTGATCCTCAGCGCGAGGACGCCTCTCCTCGCGGCCCGTCGCAGCGCAGCGCGGGATGGTCGACCGATGGTCAGGGTCTTCCTGGCGCTCGGCGTCGCGTCGCCCTGCCCACGCTCGCCAACGGTGTCCCGGGGCGGCACGGGCGCCGGTCCGGCACCTCCGTCGTGGCAGGCGCCCGCGAGAACCGTGCACGGGACCAGCGGCGCCGGTTGCGGTATCCCACCGCCGATCCGCGCGCTGTAGACGTCGGCGACGACGTCGATGTCCTGCCAGGTGAGCTTGTCCCTGGTCACGAAGTACACGTTGCGACCGGTGCTGTCGTTGCCCATGTAGAGCGCGCCGTCGGTGCTGCTCTTGCCGGTCGAAACCAGCGACAGGTCGCCGTTGCGCCACTCGTAGACGTCGTATGCGCTGTCGGTGTCCTCAGGCAGGAGACGGCTGCGCGACTGGACGAACGCCAATCTGTCGCCTGGCGTCGTCGGATTCGTCGCGAGCCCGAGAGGGGCCGTCGCCGAGCCCGTGCCGACCCCGGGCTGGCTGCCGACACCGCTGTCGCCGAAACAGAGCACCGCGCTGTTGCCGGGAGCACATGGATATGTGCCGCCTGCGCCACCTTGCGGGGCCGAGATCCTGACCAGCTCATCAGCCTCCACGTCGTATCCGTAGACGTCTCCGGTGGCCGGCGAGGCCGGGTCGTCCCCGGTCAGACGCCCGGTTGTGAAGAACGTGACGAACGCCCCGGTCGAGGTTCCGTTGACGCAGTTCGCATTCGCCGCCGCGCCCTCGAGCGCCAGGTCTGCCGGGTCCTGAGCGGGCGCCGCGATAGGCGACCGGCGGGTGAGGCCGGTGCTCGCGCAGGTGTCGATCGTTTGGCTGACGGAGCGTGGGATCCGCGCTACGAACCGCCACCGCTGCGGGACTGGCCGATGCCCGTCGTAGGCGTACAGGTTGGTCTGGTCGGAGGTGCTCTGCGTGCCGCCGGGAGAAGTGACGGTCCCGTTTGACGACGCCGGAACGTCCGGCAGAGGTGCCGCGCAGGTGAAGTACACGCGCGCCCCGTCGTCCGACACGAACCGCAGCGCGCCGACGTCCGCCTCGCCGCCGAGCGGACTGTTGCAGTCGCCCTCTCCCTCAGGGCCCCCGGACAGGCGCGTCAGCTCGCCCTCGCCCAGGTCCGCTCCGGGCGCGTCGGGGAGGTCGTACATGTAGAGATCCCACGACATGTTGGACGCCGTGCCGGTGGTGACTCCGCCGGGGGGAGCCGGAGCTCCGGTTCCGTTGGGGTCGTCCGCGGTGAGCGGCGAGTTGGTGCGGAAGAACACCTTGTCGCCGTCCGCGCTCGCCCCCTCGAAGCGCACGGTGCCGGTCAGGCTCGCGTCCTGAGAGCCGAACAAGCCGTCCTCGGCCTTCGAGATCCAGCGCGTCTGAACGCCGGACTCGTCGCTCTGACGCACGAACAGCTGGGTCGGGCAAACCTGGCCGGTCGTCTGGCAGAAGGTGCTCAGGCCGTTCGGCACGCCGGCCGCAGTGGGATCGGGGCTCATGAAGAAGACCCGCGAACCGTCGTTAGAGACGACGTCGTCGATCCGCACGGGCGCGTTCGAGAGCGCCCCTCCGCGCAACGTCGCGCCCCGATCGGAGACGAGGTCCTCCCGACCGGGCTGGTCCGCACAATCCTGTGCGGTCAGGTTTCCACCGAGGTCGACGGCCGGGACGTCGGTGCGATCTGCGCCGCTGCCGGTGCACACGTTCGCGAGGGTGCGCTGGAGGGTCGTGTCGTAGGCGTCCCGAGGGGCGCCCGACACGTCGGCGAGGTAGATCGACCGGCCGGACACGAGGTCGCCGTCGGGCGCGCCCCAGGTGGGGTGCGTCGGATCCTGCGTCCCGCCGAGGCCCACGACCTTTCCTGCGCCGCCCTCCGTGACGCCTGCGGCCAGCGATCCGTCGTCAGCGAAGGCGACGCCCCAGATGACGTTGGAGGTCGAGCCGACGATCTGGGAGGGCGTGGCGGGGCCGAACAGCTCCCAGCGGGTGGGGGCGCCCCAGTCGCTGAGCATCCCGGCCGGCGTGCCCCAGGCCGGGTTGGCGGCTATCTCAGGGAACATCGCCGGCGTTCCCTGCGGGCTCGCCCAGAAGATGTCCGCGAGACTGGGGGTCGTCGAGAAGAGATTCAGCTTGCCGGCGAGCGTCGCGCGGTAGTTCGGATGCGTGAGTGGCGAGTGGCTGCGCCACCCCACCTGGCCGCTTACTCGGTCGGCGAAGGCCCAGTCGTTGGCCCAGGCGTGAGCGCCGTCGACGAGGGTCGAGCCGAACGATCCGTTCACCGCGAAGCGATCGCCGACCTGGGCGGCGATCCCAGCGCTTCCCATGCTGCCCGTGCCCCTGTACCACTCGCCGACGCCGGTTCCCCCGACCTTGTCCGCGGGCGAAACGAGCTCGTAACCTCGGCCATCGGCTCCAGCCGCGGAAGCGCCTGGCGGCGAGGTGGTGAAGGTCCGAGTGGGGCTGGTGGTGGCGCCCTCTGTGGCGGACGTCGCAACCAGGCGGAACTGGTAGGTCGTGCTGGGCTGGAGCCCCACGAGCTGTTGGGACACGAACACGGCTACCGGGCCCGACCCCACCGGAGCGTCAGGGACCGGGATCACGTTGTTGAAGTTGCCCTGCCCCCACTCGAACCTGTAGTTGGTCGGAGTGCCGTGGGGATTGACCTGACCGGTGAGCCTCGCCGAGGTGGCGGAGATCGAGTCCGCCCTCACGGCGCTGAGCTGCGGCGGGATGGCGTCCGTACGGAAAGTCAGCTCGGGCGACGCGATGTCGGGGTTGCCGAACGGCTTGCGCGTCACGACTCGAATCTGATAGGTGGTCGCCGGCAGGAGGTCGCTGGCCGAGGCGGTCACAGTCTGCGGTGTCGTCCCGGGTGTCGGCAACGTGCCGCTGCCGGCGGTCGTCCAGTCCTCTCCGTTGCGCGAGTACTCGATGCGCCACGTCGTTGGAGCGAAGCTGTTGTCGACGCTGTTCGGATTGATCGTGGCGCTGAAGTCCGCCGAGGTGTCGGTGATGTTCGTGGCGGGGTTGATGCTCGCGATGGCCGGCGTGATGCCATCGTCATCGAGGACATAGACACGGTGCCCTCCCTGAGTGGAGGACAGGTAGATCCGGTCGCTGTCACCGGGACCGCTCGCGGGCCGGAACGCCAGTCCCTGGGTGTTGCTGAAGCTGAAGCCGGCACATGCGGCGTGGGTGTCGAGCAGATCGCCGCTGGCCGTGAGCTCGAGGACGCGCGCCTCGCCGTCCGGAGACGGGGACCCGTCCGGGCAGGTGAAGACACCCGGCTCGAAGCTCTTGGTGACGTAGACCCGCCCATTGGCTGGGTTCACTGCGATGTCCATCGGCACGAAGTCGTTGCCCCCGCCGGTGCCGACGATGGCATCTGCGAACAGCGAAGGGGCGAGTGCCGGCGGGCCGGCCTGAGGGGTGAACTTCTGGACGCGACGCGCCACCACGGCGCGCTCGAGCGCGTAGATCGCTCCGGTGGCGTCCGCGGCGACGCGGCTCGGCGAGCCCGTGTCGAACTGACCGAGCCCGGTGCCGCCCGTAGCCCCTGCCTTGCAGTTCGCGATGACCGTGCAGATCTCGAAGCTGGAACCGCCGGCGGGGTTCTCGACGTCGGCCCCGAAGGCGCGTACGAACACGCCCGCCGCCGTGAACTCCTGCACCCGACGGTTGCCAGGATCGGCGACGAGGACGTTCCCGGCGTTGGGCGCGCCAGCGGGCACGACAGCTGGATAGCCGCCCTCGGTCGCAGCGATGTTGCCGAAGGCTCCGCCGGTGGTCTGCGAGACGCCCGCCTTGCACTGGTTGATGAAGTTCGCGGGGGTCGCAGTGGTGTCGCAGATCTCGAAGCCCGTGCCGTTCGAGTTAGGCGCCGTCCCCGCGATCACGTCCTGGCCCCAAGTGCGGATGAACTGACCGGTGGCGCTGAACTGCTGGACGCGCCGGTGGCTCGCGCTCCCGTCGGTGACATACAGGTCACCGGTGGCCTGATTCACGGCGATGCCGCGGGGTGCGTTGAAAGCCCCACCGATGCCGCCAGTCGTGGTTCCGCTCTTGCAGGTGTCGCCGTCGCCCGCGACGCAGATCTCAAAGCCAGTCGCACCCTCGTTCCCGGTGGCGGTCGTCACGGTCGCGGCGCCGCCACTGAGGTCCACGTTCGCCGCGCTCGTCTGAGTGACGTTGGCGTTCGCCTGGGCTCCCGCGAACTGGAGGACGTACGGGCTCGTGCCCCCGGCGTCGCCGGGCCCGCCAGAGACGATCACGTCTCCGGGAGCGAGGTTCGACAGATCCTCGAGAGCGGTCTGAACCTGGGCGGCCGTGGCGCCAGCGGAGATCGGCGCGGTCGTCTGACCGCTGAAGGTCAGGGTGTAGCTACCGCCCGTCGCGTTGACGGTCACGAGCTGCTGCTCGTCAGCCTGGCCCGGCCCAGCGCTGACCACGTCTCTACCCCATGCTCGGACGAACTGGCCGAGGGAGTTGAACTGCTGGACGCGGTTGTTCGAGCGGTCCACGACGTAGGCGCTGCCGCTCGCGTTGTGGACCGCGACTCCGTTCGGGTTGCTGAACAGGCCACCAGCGCTGCCCGAGTCGCCGAAATAGGAATCCACGTAGAGCGTCGCGGCCGCTGGCGCGACGACGCCGAACATCGCGACCGAGGTCGCTGCGATCGCGAGCAGCACCGCAACGCAACGGTTGCGCCCACAGCCCTCCGCAGTGTTCTTGCCCACCAGAGTCCTCTCCCTTGACGCTAGAAGCCTTTCGCCTGCGCTCCTCCGCGAAGGCACGGGAAGATGAGAACACAGCCGTACCCGTACTGTCAAGGGACACCCGAAGCGCCTCTTGACAAGGACAGTTGCCGCATGTACGTTGCCGAAGGCAGCGAGAGACATGAGCTTCTCTCAGGTCGCGTCACCACACGGAGGGTGGAGGAGACGTAGCGGAAAGGAGGGCCGCACACCTGCCACACGACGACCGCGACAGCGGTGGCCGCCGCAAGGCGGCGAGCGTGGGCGTCTCGCGCGAGGGCGCGAGGACGCCGTCTGCAAGCAAGTAGTCGTCAAGTCCTGCCGGAGGGGCCGGGCTCGACGTTGAACCGGCGAAACCGCGCCGGATCTAACGAAGGAGAATCAAATGCGCATTGCACGCAAGCTAGTGCTGCTGTGCCTCGGGGTCCTCGCCGCCATGGCTTTCGGCACCTCGTCCGCATCGGCTGCGATCGCCGTCGAAGTCGAGCGCGAAGGCAGCACGCACTGCACCACCACCAATCCATGCCAGGTTGTGGCCCACGGCGAATCGCATCTCACGCTGTTCGGATTCGTCGTCAGCAACTGCGAGGACGAATTCACCGCGCTGATCAACGAAGATGGAACCGGTCACATCATCGACGCGGACCTGCTCGATCACACCGGAACCGGCGGTGACTGCACCCGTATTCCGTGCAACGGCATCGGTGAGGCCCAGGCCGAATCCGAATGGCCCATCCTCGGTAGTGAAGAAACGGCGCCGAACGAAGGTACGATGGATGTTCGCTTCTGCCTTGATGCGGCGGACGATCCGGACGGGACCGGAACGCACTGCACGGCTCCGATCCATATTCTGGAGCGCGCCGCGCACGACTACGAATTCTCGACGGCATTCACTTGCCCGAACCTGATTCGTGTCGAAGGGCACTGGCTGATTGAAGGTCGACCCATCGAAATCGAACACGATGGTCAGTAGGTAGCTCGGAGCTTCGAGTGACCTAGGCAGTACGGAGAGGCCCCGCACCGCGGGGCCTCTCCGCTTTTCGGACTGTCCCCGGCTACTACTGCCATACAACGCGAGGAGGTTCAGCAATGTTCGTTCTATCCAGAGTCATACCGCTGCCAGCCCTTGTCCTCACCTTTCTTGTCCTTGTCGCATCCTCCGCCGTCGCACAGGAGCCGGTGGAAGTCGAGCACGAAGATGGCGCGCACTGCAACATCAACTTCAACCCCTGCACCATGGAGGCTCACGGCGAATCCCACCTCTCAGTGTTCGGGTTCATCATCAGCGCCTGCGAGAGCCACTTCACGACTGCCCTCGACGAAGATGGCACCGGCCACGTCACCGAATCACACCTCTTCGACCATCCGAACGGTGGCGATTGTCCTCGCCAGCCGTGCAACGGGGTCGGCGAGGCCGAGAGCGAAGTCGAATGGGACGTGACCAACACCCGCGAAACGGCGGCCGACACGGTGGTACTGGATCGCAACTTTTGCCTCGACGCCAGTAGCAACCCCAATGGGTCCGGCACCCACTGCAACGCGCCGATCACCATCACCGAGATCGCCGCTCATAGCTACGAACTCGTCACAGACTTCACCTGCCCAAACGGCGTACGGGTCGAATCGCATTGGGCTGGCGAAGGCAACCCAATCGAAATCGAACATGACGTCTAGATCAGGAGCAGGGCGATGACTGGATCCCATGGTCGCGTTCTGCTCTGCGCGGCTGTCCTCGTGGCGATGGCGTTCGGCACGTCGGCGGCATCAGCGCAGACGCCCGTCGAACTGGAACACGAAGGCGGCGCGCACTGCCGCTCATCCGACCCATGCGACGTCGCCGTTCATGGCGAAGTCCACTTGTCGCTGTTTGGCTTCATCGTCAGCGACTGCGAGGAGGAAATGTCCTTGGAGTTTGGCGAAGATGGCAGTGGTCACGTGGTCGGAGGCACCCTTTCCGACCACAGCGACGGCGGCGATTGCACCCGGGCGCGCTGCAACGGCGTTGGGGAGCAGCCCGAAGAAGCCGAATGGGACGTCATCAATAGTCGCGAAGTAGCCCCGAACCAGGTGATCATGGAGGTTGCCACGTGCCTCGATGCGGCCGACAGTCCTAACGACACAGGAACGCATTGCAACGTCCCTATGAACGTGGTCGAGGCGGAGGGAACCCATTCCTATCTTTGGTCTACCAACTTCCAATGCCCGAGCCTGGTTCGGATCGAAGGCATTTGGAACGCCGAAGAGACCCCAATAGAAATCGAGCACGCTACCTAGATAGGAGTAGAAGATGCGTACTGCTCATAAATGTCTCCTGCCGTGTCTCACCGCGCTCGCCATCCTGGCGCTCACTGCCCCGGACGTATCAGCGCAGACGCCCGTCGAACTCGAGCATGAAGGCGGCGCGCACTGCAATTCATCAAATCCATGTGAGGTCGACATTCACGGGGAATCGCATGTGTCGGTTCTAACGTTCATCGTCAGCCAGTGTGTCGACGAAATGTTCCTCGAGTTCGGTGAAGACGGCACTGGGCACATCGTTGGCGGCACCCTTCTCGACCACCCTGCCGGATTCGACTGCACGCGAGTTCCATGTAATGGGAGAGGCGAGCGTCTGCAGGAAGTCGAATGGGACATCCTAAACACGGTGGAAGTGGCCCCCAACGAGGTGCTTATGACGATAGCAATGTGCCTAGACGCAGTGGGTGATCCCGATGGCACCGGAGCGCACTGCAACTTCACCATGCACATGTCCGAGGCGCCCGGAACGCATGCCTATTTGTTCGGGGCAAACTTTCAGTGTCCGAATTCGATTCGTATCGAAGGCAACTGGAATGCCGAAGGCAGCCCGATAGAAGTCGAACACAGCTAGCGTGATCCACTTTGGCCCCGCTCAGCGGGGCCCCAGTGGGCCGCTCGTGTCGTCGCCGATGAACGAGAGGCCCCAGCCACCGCCAAAGCCGTACCACGGCTGTGCTCGCGCCGAGCGCAGGCTCTCCCAAGTTCGCCACTGCGGGCACCGGCTGCACGACTTGGCGTCGTCGCGCAGCCGCACGCGGCGGCCTGCCAGGGACACGCGCGGCTCGTAGCGGCCTGACCACGGATACGGGTGATGCGTTCCGCGGGCGGCGAAGGCCACCGGGTGGGTGCCGTGCCGGGCGATCTCCCGCCACGGAACCTCGAGCCGTCGAGCGGCGACGTGGAAGCGGACTACGCGTGGAAGCCAGCGGCCACGCCCCCTGGCGGGGCGCAGCAGTACCTCAACCCGCTCCCAGCCGCCCTCGTGATAGCCGGCGGATCCGCCGCGAGCGCGCGGAGCGTCGCTGCGCCCGTAAAGGAGCCAGTAGGTGAGGCGAACGCCTCGCCTACCCTCGACAGTGACCGAGTCGCGCTCGTAGTAGGCCGGCACGCCAGCGAGGACGCGCTGCGGTCCGCGCCGCTCGAAGCGCGGATCGCCATCGAGTGAATCGCTCAGGAGGTCGAGGTAGAAGCCGCTCTTCGCGGGGAGGCCCGGCGCGCGTGGGCCGCGGTCGAATGGCCGAGTCAGCTCCGTGGCGGAATAGGGGCGGCCTACCCGGCGCGAACAGCTGCGGTCGAGCGCTCGGCGGCGGTAGGGCCGGCCGCGCCTGCCCAAGCGGGCGACCTCGGTCCGTGGAGCACCAAGGGTCTTGCGGCTCGCGATCCGCCCTGTCGCCACGTCGAGGAGGACCAGGCAGTCGCCGTCCTTCCACTTCACAGTCGCCCGCTCGAGGAACCGACTCGCGGCGATCGGGAAGGCCTTCTCGTCCGAGTGGAGGTGGACGAGCGGCGCGAACGTCGCGGCTGGTCTCTCCGTCGCTATCACCTCCGGCGTCGCGGTCGTGAAGAAGGCGATGTTCGAGGCGACGCTTCGCTCGCCTTGGGGATCGCGCGTGGTCAGGAGGATCCGCGCCCGATACAGGCTGGCCGGCCGGAGGCTCCGCGCTCGCACTGAGACGCGGCGCGCACGAGCGCCGGACACGTAGCGGGCGTCGCCGACATCGCGCCAGACACGACCGTTCTTGGAAACCTGGAACAGGTAGCGCAAGGCGCCGTGAGGCTCGACCCGGCCTTCGAGCAGGGCAGTCGAGTCGCCGGTGCGGACGACTCGGTCGAAGGCGACAGCGGGGCTGCCCTCCGGGGCGAGGACCATCAACCCGTGACACGGCCGCGTTCGCCCGCGCCACTCGCAGCGCTCGAATCCGCTGCCGGGATCGTAAGAGCTCAGCGTGGCGCTCTTAGGCACGTATACGCTGCCGTCGAAGCCAACGCCCACGCCGTTGACGCTCTCCACGTAAGGCAGGTCGTCGACGGTCTCGTGCGCCGGCACCCCGCTCCGTGCGACTCCCGCCCCCGGACGGCTGACGATGTCGACAACCATCGGCCCGAACGGGTTGCGTGCCACGAGGAGATTCCCGCTCCTCGGGTCGACCTCCAAGCCCATCGTCCAACCGCCGCTCAGCTCCTCGCCGGCCCGGAGGCGCGAGACGCGCGCCTCCGCGGGTCTCGCCGTGCCGACGTCCAGGCGCAGGACGTCGGCGTCGTCGACGCCCTCCGACGCGTACAGGACCTCGTCTCTGTCCACCGCGAGGTGGCTCGGCCACGCGCGCGCGCGGGACCCCGCCCTCCACGCGCGGACGAAGCTGCCCTCTGGCTCGAACTCGAGCACGCGGCGCCGGCCCGCGTCGCCGATGAAGACGTGACGCGGCGGTGTCGGGCTCACGGCGATCGAGCCGTTGCCGGAGCCCGCGAAGCCATGTCGCCAGGCGCGGACAAAGCCGCCGTCGAGGTCGAAGACCTGGACCCGCCGATTGCCGTGGTCCATAACGTAGACGTGGCCAGTCGACTGGTCGACCGCGACGGCGGTGGGGGTGTCGAGCTCGCCCCGGCCAGCACCGGCAGGGGCCGCCTTGCAGCCCGCGGCCCCGCTCACCGACCGCCTGCAGACCTCGTAGCCGGTACCGCGGTCGCCTGGCGCCCCGGAGCGGACGACGTCCCGGCCCCACATCAGCTCGAAGTTGCCGTGCCGGTCGAGTCGCTGGACACGGTTGTTGCCGGTCGCGAGCGCCTCGACTACGAAGATCCTGTCGTCGGAAGGGTCCCGCCGGTCCCCGCCGTAGACGGCGACGTCGCTGGGCTCGAGGAAGCGCCCGCCGGCACCGCCGGCGGCGGCTCCGATGAACCCGCTCAGACTCTTGGAGGCGGCGTGGGCCCCCGGCGTAACGACGAGCCCGGCGAGCGCCCACACCATCCCGGCGATCCCGAATGTCAGTCGTCCCATCGCTCCCCCGTGCTCGCACTATCCGCCACGACGGAGGCGGCGGTTCTCTCGCGTGCGGCGATAGTCGTCGGCGGCATCGCCGCTGGGCCAGTCGCTCGAGTGCGGGCCGAGCGGACCGGTGGTGAGCTGGCTGTCGCCCCGGTCGCCCCAGGCACCGCCGAAGCCGTACCAGCCGTGCCGGCGCGCCTCCTCGAGCGCCTGCCAAGTGGTCCAGCGTGCGCAGCTCGCGCATGGCCCGCTGGTCACCTCAACCACATCCAGCGCGCGCCCGTCAGCGAGAGCGACCGTGCGCGTGTGGCGACCTGCGCGCGGGTAGAGCGTGTGGCTGCCGCGAGCAGCGAACAGCACGACGTGCGTGCGCGGGGCGCCAGCGCCGTCCGGGACTCGACGCAGCGAGTCCCAGGCGAGCTCGTGCGAACGGTCTCCCGGGCGTGGAAGGCGCACGGCGACGGGCTCGTACTCCCCGTCCCCGCCGCGCAGCAGCACGTCCACACGCTCCCAGTCCCCCTCATGGCTGAGCGCCTCGAGCGCTCGGCCCTCGCGACCGAGCTGCTCGCTCATGGCGAACATCAGCCAATAGCTGAGCCGCAGGCCCGGCTCGCCCTCCACCTCCGCGGGGCGCCTCTCATAGTAGGCCGGGACGGCGACCATCGCCTGGCCGTCCTCGGTCCGGGCGCCGTAGCCCCCACGCGCCCAATCCATGAGATCGAGGTAGTAGCCCTCGCGGCGGCGCAGGCCGGGCGCACGGTCGGGACCATCGTCGTAGGGGCGCGTGCGCTGGTTGGCGTAGTAGCGGTACGCCTCACGATCCGTGTCGCAGTTGGGATGCGCAGCCTCGCGCCAGTACGCCGGTCCATGCCCGAGGCCGGTGATGAAGGTCCAGTCGGTGACGGCGTTCTGTTGCTTCTCGAGCTCCTTTCCGACTGAGATCTTCTGGTTCTCACAGCCATGGTCGTCGCCGAACCAGAGCGCCGAGCGTGCAATGAACCAGAGCGGGTCCACCGGCAGCCGGCGCTCCTCGGGATGAAGGTGCACCACCGGCGCGAACGCCTTCGCCGGATCGTCGGTGTCGACGGTGTCGGCCGTCGAGCCTCCGCAGCCTGCGACGCTCAGCACGCAGCAGGCCACCAACGCCCCGAGCACCGGGACACCCCTCCAGGTCCCCTCCATGTACGAGACCTTACAGCCACCGACGTCTCTGGGCTAGGCTCTCCGAGAGGCTCCACGGAGCCACGGAGGGAAGACACCGAAACGGAGGGCTCGAGGTGCAGGAACACCGACGTCGGCTCGGACGGGCGATCGTGGTCTGCGTATTGGCGACAGCTCCGCTTGTCGCCGCCTCGTGCGGCGACCGCGAGAACCATCTCAGCGTCACAGCGACCCTGACGAAGGCGGTCGAGCGGTTCGAGGCACGCGACACCGAGGGGCTATGCGAGCTGCTGTCCGCCAACGCCAAGGTGGTGATCGGCAGCGCGGTGCATCTTCAGCCGACGACCTGCGAGCCGGACGTCCGACGCTTCTTCAAGTGGCTGAAGCCTCACGACCGCCCCGGCGCGAGGCCGGTCGTAACCAGCATCGGCCGCGATGGGCCCGGCCGCGTGACGGCGAAGGTCAGGACCCCGGGAGGCACGCCGGTCACCATCGGACTGCGCAAGGAGGACGGTGCGTGGAAAGTCGAGGGCCTGCTCGACGCGACTCTGTCGCGCATCCAGGCCCGTAACACCCCGCGGGAGAACGAACTCCTCGTGCCGGTGAGTCGCGCGGCCGCCGGCGCGCGCAACTTGCCGAGCTCGGTCGCCGTCGCCGACGATCACGGACGGCCCTGTCCCGACGTCGATGGCGAGCGCTTGCCCACGGTGGCCGGCGGCTGCCTGTTCGAGCTGGCGGGCGAGCGCCTCGAGCTGTCTGCGGTCAGTCCGTTCGGGACGATGGCGTTCGCCGAGTGCGATGTCGCGCTCGACGTGCAAATGGACGGGCGCGGGCAGGGCTGGATCTCCGACATGTCGATCGACGGCAGGAACCCCTGCTTCGACGCCGCGCCGTGCTTCTCGGGTCGACAGCGCGGCCTTCCCTGGCGTAGCTGGATCGTCCGGCGCGGCGGCGGCCTCGAGCTGCGCATCGACGTCTGCCTCGACACCTGCGTCGGCCGCTTCGAGGGCCGCTGGGACCTCGCCCTCGTCCGTCACGGCGACGGGTGGCGGGCTCGGGCCGACCAGGCGATGGTCGGCACGAGCGGCTGGCGCTTCGACGGCGTCCTCGACGGCCCGGCGCGGCTGACCGTGACGCCTCGGGGCGGGCCCTAGCGATGGCGGCCCGGTCGAGGCGAGGCGTCACGGCCGCGACGCTGATCGTGCTGGCCACGTCGGGATGCGGCGGCGACCACTCCAACCCGGCCGAGGCGACGGCCGGTCCCAAGACGACGGTCGTCGTCGGGAACGGCGCTTACCGCCCCGCCCACGTCCAGGTACCGGTCGGGGGCCGCGTCACGTTCGTCGGCGGCAGCTCCGAGCTCAACACAGCCGAGACCGGCGGCGTCGGCCCGTTCGAGCTCGATAGCGAGAAGCTCGACCGCCAGAACCGCTTCGACACCCACATCGTTCAGCGGGGTGAGGCCTTGTCGGTCGAGTTCGACACCCCCGGCACCTACAAGTTCCACTCGTCGCTCAACTACGGAATGAAGGGGACGGTCACGGTCGTCGAGCGCTAGCGCTTCACCGACTTCGAGAACGCAATGGGGCCGCGCCCCTCCTGCGCGGCCCCACCCCTCCAACTGCGGTCCCGGGCGCTGAACCCTCCGAAGCGTCCGAGACGGGCGCAGCGTAACAGCGCGTACCGCTTCGTGTCAAGCGTTACAAACTGGTCAGACCAATCTTTGTCATGCAACCTCGACTGGCAGGTGATTGGCGAGCTGGCAGGCACGCTCGCTCCCGACGAACGGCGCCAGGGTGATGAAGGTTGCCGTCGGGCCGAGCTCGTAGAGCCGGGCTGGGCCGGCCGACTGCAGCGACTGGAAGAGCAGCGCGTCGAGGCTCGCGCCGATCGCCTCGCCGGCGATCGGGCTGGTCTCCGGATAGCAGCGGTAGCCCTCGTCGAGCAGGGTCTCGAAGAGCGCTCTGCCCTGGGCGCGCATCTCCAGCGCGGCGGGGCTCGTCGCCCAGACGCCGACCCCGCCGAGCATGGCCATGGCGCGGTGGGTCGACAGGAAGCCGAGGAAGGCGCGGGCGCCCAGGCTGACCGACGTCGGCCAGTCCGAACCGGCGAGGAAGTGCGGCAGGGTCGCCTCGAACACCTGACGCTGGGCGACGGCGAGGGTCGCGAGAAACGCCGCCTCCTTGCCCTCGAAGTGGGCGTAGAAGGTGGTCAGCGAGACCGATGCGCGCGCGGCGATCTCGGTGATCGCCATCTCGGGGTAGCCCTTCTCGGCGACGAGCTCGGTGACGGCCCGCACGATCCGCTCGCGCGGGTCGACGGGCTCCGCAGGCGAGGTCCTCAGCTCGAGCGGCACGCGGCGCGGGCGCCGTAGCCGCTCGGGCGGGGCGTGGTAGCTCTGCATCCAGGCGAACAGCTCCGGCATCAGCGCGGGCAGCTCGCCGGTGCGCTCCTCGCGCACGCGCGTGTGGACCATCTTGCGCACGCCGCCGACGATCGCGCGGACGATGTTGCGCGGCATCCCGGCGCGCTCCGGCGAGTCCTTGAGGGCGCGGCAGACGATGTTCTCGATCGAGCGGTCGATCCGGTCGGCGATGTCGACGGCCTCCTGGCCGGCGGCGTAGACCTCGACCCAGCCCACGCGCGCCATCGCCGGCTGGGCGACGATCGCCGCCGCGAAGGCGTCGAGCATCGCCATCAGCTTCTCGTCCCAGCTGCCGTCGGCCTGCTCGAAGACGTCGAACACCGCCGGCTTCGCCAGCTTCGCGATCTCCTCGAGCGTGGCGAGGAAGCACTCGCGCTTGTTGGCGAACTGCTTGTAGAAGGCGTTGCGCGAGATCCCAGCTTTGACCAGGATGTCCTCGACGCGCGTCGCCTCGTAGCCCTTCTCGGCGACGACCGCGACGGTCGCGGCGAAGAGGCGCTCCCGCTGGTTGCGCAGCACCGCCTCCTGGCTGTTGCCGGGCCCCGGCGTCAACTTCCGCGAGCGGAGCCGGTCAGCGTCGCCCCATGGGGTAGCGGTCATACCAGCTGACGAGCCTAGCGCCGACTTGGAAACGGTTCCGGCTCGTGGTGCGGTTCGATACATTCGTCGCATGACCGTCACGTTGCCGAACACGCAGAGCCCACTCGACAACATCACCTACGAGGATCTCTACCGGCGCTGGGAGAACGGCAACTGGAAGGCGACGGCGATCGACTTCTCCAAGGACGCCGAGCAGTGGCGCAGCGAGTTCACCGAGTTCGACCGCAAGGCCGCCTACTGGAACTACTGCCTGTTCTTCTGGGGCGAGGACGCGGTCGCCGACGGCCTCTCCCCCTACGTCGACGCGGCACCGCTGGAGGAGCAGAAGTACTTCCTCACGACCCAGCAGGTCGACGAGGCGCGCCACGCGGTCTTCTTCAACCGCTTCATGAAGGAGGTCGTCGGCGTCGGCGGCGACTCCGTCGGCGACAGCCTGCGGACGATCGAGCCCGAGCTCTCGTGGGGCTTCAAGAAGGTCTTCGGCCGGCTCGACCAGATGTGCGACGAGCTGCGCAAGGACCCGTCGGTGCCGCGGCTCGCCGCCGGGGTCGCGCTCTACCACGTGATCATCGAGGCCACCCTCGCCCAGCCCGGCCAGCACTTCATCACGAGCTACCTCGAGGACCGCGACATCCTGCCGGGCTTCCGCGAGGGGATGGAGAACGTCGCGGCCGACGAGCAGCGCCACATCGGCTTCGGCGTCAAGCTGCTCCACGACCTGCGCAAGATGGACCCAGACGTCCCGCACGCGGTCGCCGACCTGCTCCGCGAGGTGATGCCGTGGACGATCAACGTGCTCGTGCCGCCCGGCTGGGACGAGCGCTACATCGAGACGTTCGGCTTCACGATGGAGGACCTCGGCGAGCAGGGCGCGATGTCGCTCGAGACGAAGCTGCGCAGCGCCGGCATGCCGCTCGAGGAGCTCCCCGGCCCGCCGGTGATGCCGCTCGAGGGCACCCCGCGTGAGCGCGCGATGCGCGGCAAGGCGCTCTCGAAGGCGGGCTACCTCGGTGAGAAGATCGGGCCGCCGTCGCGCGATCCCAAGGACGTCGCGCTGCTGTTCGAGTCGGTCGCGAACGGGCTCGACGTCGGCGCGGCGCGGGCGCCCGGCTCGATCCAGTGGGAGTTCCGTGACCACGAGCCCTGGCACGTCGTCGTCGCCAACGGGGCGACCCGCGCCGCACGCGGGACGGTCGAGAACCCGACCGTCCGCTTCGAGGTCGCCTTCGAGGACTGGGTCGACGTCGTCGCCGGCCGGACCGACCCGCGCCGCCTGATGCTGCGCGGCCGATTCCGCCCGCGCGGCGACCTGCGCTGGCTCTTCAAGAGCCGCAAGATGTTCCCTGCCGGCTAGGCGAGCTCGCGCTCCAGCCAGCCGGCGCGCTGGGCGACCGTCTCGAGAACGCGGTCGAGGACGGGGCGCGGGCCGACGCGCTCGACGGCCTCCGGCGCGACCGCGCGGGCGCGCTCGGCCAGGCGCAGCATCCGGCGGCGAACCGGGGCGGCCTTGCGACGCGTCTGCTGGGAGAAGCGGTCGACATGGCGGCGGCGGACGTAGTCGGGCCGGTACTCGCCGCCGATCGCCATCGCCATCTTGCGGTCGAGGCCGGGGTACACGGCGGTCGAGACCAGGTCGTAGAGCGGGGCCAGGCGCGTCCCGCCGTCCTCGAGCAGGAGCGAGAAGTTCTTGCCGTGGGCGTCGTGGTTGCCGATCAGGAAGTTGAGCGTGACGGCGTCGACGAGGGCGAGCCGATCGGGACCGAGCGCGTTCGAGGAGGCGAGCAGCACGCCGAAGCAGTCCGCGAGCCCGGGTCCGCCCTCCGACTCGTACTTCAGCTGCGGCGGGATCGCCAGCGCCTGGCAGAAGTCCTCCTGGTGGATCCGCTCGACGCGACCGTCGGGAGCATGGCGGCGGTCGTAGCGCTCGACGAGCAGGAACTCGCGTCCCACGACATCGCGGACCTCGGCCGACGCGGCGCTCAACCCGAGCGACCGCGCCAGCTCGAGGCAGAGCGCCTCGTTGGCGACCGTGTCGTCGAAGCGGACGATCGGCGTCTTGACGATGTGGGTGCTCGGCGTTCGGCCGAGCGGGATGCCGATTCGCCCGTCGCGGACGACGACGGGGAGCTTGTCCTGGGCGCCGGCCAGCGACAGGCGGATTCCCTCGTCGGGGTCCGCGAGCAGCGGCCGCCGCGGCAGCTCGTCGAGGGCGGCCGCCAGCTCCGACTCGTCGAGCCAGCGGACCTCGGCCTGCGCCGGCAGGTCGTCGGGCGACGCGCCGGGCGGCAGCAGCGTGACGGCGCCGGCGCAGTCGCCGCCGATCTCGTAGAGCAGCCCGAAGTCGTTGCCGGCGCTGACGCCGAGCCGGCGCGCCACGAGCGTGCGCGCCTCGCCCTCCGGCAGCAGGTTGGCGAAGAAGGCCTCGGCCTCGCGGTCGTGCTCGCGCGCGCCGAGCGGGAGCGAGCACGAGAGCGGCGCGCCGCCGGCGTCGACGTAGTCGGCGGCGTAGGTGAAGCGCATCCGGCCGTCGACCTGCTCGAGCCGTCCGGCGCGGCGACCGTAGAGCCAGACGTCAAGCGCCCGCATCTGGACCGCTTCCCGACCCCCGCGCCCGGCCTCGGTGCAGCTCGATCCGCAGCTCGAGCGCCGCGAGCACCTCGAGGACGGACTCGAGCCGGACCGTCGCCTTCCCGCTCTCGAGGTTGACGATGAAGCGTCGTCCAGTGCCGCTGGCGAGCGCGAGATCGTCCTGAGTCATGCCGAGCTCGAGGCGGGCGGCGCGCACCGCCCTGCCGAGATCGAGCGCCGTGTGGATGGTCGTCGCCATAGCTGAATGTTCCCGATCGGGAACTTTCGTCCTTCGAGGTGGTGGATATGCTGCAAATGTTCCCGATCGGGAACATAAGGACTAGGGCGGTCGGAAATGCAGCCGGATGTTCCCGATCGGGAACATCGCAGGCTCATCGCCTTCGAGAGGGCGGCCATATACTCGCCGCGTGCTTGACCCCGACGCGCTGGAGGAGCGCACCACGAAGCTGCTGCAGCGCCTGATCCGGTTCGACACCGTCAACCCGCCGGGCGCCGAGGAGGAGTGCCAGCGCTATCTGAGCGGGCTGCTCGAGCGGGCCGGCTTCGAGGTCGAGCTGCTCGCGGCCGTGCCTGGGCGACCGAACCTCGTCGCGCGGCTGGAGGCGCCGTCGGGAGACGCGAACGGGCCGACGCTGTGCCTGCTCGGCCACGTCGACACGGTGCTGGCGAACCCGGCCGAGTGGGAGGTCTCGCCATGGTCGGGCGAGCTGCGCGACGACGGCTGCGTCTGGGGCCGCGGCGCCCTCGACATGAAGAGCCAGGTCGCGGCAGAGGTCGCGGCGGCGTGCGCGCTGGCGGAGGCGGGATGGCGCCCGGAGGCGGGCGAGCTGAAGCTGGTGCTGACCGCCGACGAGGAGACCGGCGCCACTCATGGAGCCCAATGGCTGTGCGCCCAGCACCCCGACAAGGTGCGCGCCGACCTGATCGTCAACGAGGGCGCCGGTGCGGCGTTCGAGTACGACAGCCGCCGCATCTATCCGGTCTGCGTAGCCGAGAAGGGCGTCTACCGCTTCACCCTGACGGCTCACGGGCGCGCCGGTCACGCCTCGCTGCCGCGGATCGGCGACAACGCCCTGACGAAGCTGGCCCCGCTCGTCTCGGCGCTCGGCAACGCGCGGCTGGCGACCGAGCACTCACCTGAGCCCGACGCCTTCCTCGAGGCACTGGGAGTCCCGCTCCACGACCTCGACGCGGCACTCGCTCAGGTCGAGGCGACCGACCCGCGGATCGCCGTGATGCTCGAGCCGCTGCTCGGCATCACCTTCGCGCCGACGATGGCCGCGGCCTCGGAGAAGATCAACGTGATCCCCTCCGAGGCGAGCGCGCGCATCGACTGTCGTGTCCCGCCCGGGCTCGGCGAGGAGCACGTGCGGCGTCGGATCCACGAGGCGCTCGGCTGGGAGCCGCCCGCCGCCGGTACCCCGCCCGGCTTCTCGCTCGCCTTCGACGAGACGGTCACCGGCAACCGCTCGCCGATCGACACGCCGCTGATGGAGACGATCCGCTCGTTCGTGTCGAGCGAGGACCCCGACGCCGCGATCACCGCCACCGCGCTCGCCGGCTTCAGCGACTCGCATTGGTTTCGCGCCGCCTTCCCCGATTGCGTCGCCTACGGCTTCTTCCCCCAGCGCCGGATGGACCTCTTCGAGGCGATGCCGCTCGTCCACGGCGCCAACGAGCGGATCCCGGTGGAGGACCTCGGGCTCGCGGCGCGGTTCTTCGCTCAGCTGGTGGAGGCGACGCTCCGGTAGCCGCTCACTCGTAGGGCGACGGCCCGAGCGGCCCGCTGGTCGCATCCGTTCGCCACGCCGCCCCCCAGGCGCCGCCATAGCCGTACCAGGGCTCGCGTCGCGCGTCGCGCAGCCTGCGCCACGTCAGCCAGTCGGTGCAGTCGTCGCAGCGCCCGGCGGGCCGCGGGGTGTGGAACTCCGGGGTCACGTCGACGATGGGGTGAGTCGAGCCCGGCCCCGCGCGCACCGCCTCCTCCCACGGCACCTCGCGCACGCCGGCGTGGGAGTGGTACCGCACGCTCTCCGGCACGTAGCCATGACGGCCCCCAGCGCGAGCCACCACGACGTCCACCCGCTCCCAGTCGCCCTCGTGGCTGACGACCTCACCGCCCTGCGCCGCGTCGCGTCGTTCGCCGCGACCGTAGAGCATCCAGTAGCTCAGCCGCAGACCCGGTCGGCCGTCGACGGCCATGCGCTCGATCACGTAGTACACCGGCACGCCGGCGAGGGTTCCGTCCGCGTCCAGTCGCCGCTTGCCCGGCTGGGCGTCGGTGAGGATGTCGAGCCCGAAGCCCTCGTCCAGGTGCAGGCCGGCCGGGCGGTCCTCGCGATCGAACGGCCGTGTGCGCATCGTCGCGGTGAACGTCTGCGGGCGCAGGTCGACGCAGTTCTTGCGCCGAGGCCGGACCTCATAGGCCGGCGACCGGCCGAGCCGGCGCGGGACGAGCTTCGGGATCGGGGTGGCCGAGGCATCGCTCGACGAGGCACTCGCCGACACGTCCATCTCCTTCCAGCACGGGCCGCCGGTCCACTCGAGGCCAGCCTTCGACAGGAAGTGGCGCGCGCTCATCGGAAACGAGGTCTCGCGCGGATGGAGCCGCACGAGCGGGGCGAATGTCGCGGCGGGGTCGCTGGCCCGCACGGTCGGCACGCTGTCGTCGTCCTCGCCTCCGCAGGCCGAAAGCGAGCCGACCGTGAGGATCGCCGCGACGGCGATCGATGCTCGGCTACTTCTCGACCGCGCAGAGGCCAACCGATCGATCCTCGGTACACGCCGTGCGGTCGCGCCAGCGCTTGGCGAACTCCTCTTGGAACTCGTAGACGGCCCTATCGCCCTTGACGCCTCCGCCCGCCTTCTCCTTGACGTCGGCCTGGATCCGCTGAGTCAAGAGCTGCACGCGAATCTCGTCGAGCAGGGCCTCCTTGGTCCTGCCGCCCAGATACCTACGCAGGGCGGCCTCTCCGCGATGCTGGGCCTTGATGGAGCTCCACTGCTGCTGCAGCTCGGCGTCGGTCACCTCGATCCCACGATCCTCGGCCTCCTGCGTGAGCGCCTCCTCGAGCACCAAGGCCGAGAGCGCCTCCTGGGCGATCTGCCGAGTGGCCGGGCGCGGCCCGTCCGCCGAGCCCGCGGGCCGGGCGCGCCGCAACATCTCCACTCGCTCCTCGAGCGCGCCGCGCGAGACCTTCGCATCCCCGACCACCGCGACGGCCTCGTTCGGAACGTCGGACGACTTGACGGTCTCGTCGTCGCCTCCGCCGCAGGCCGCGAGGCCGGCTGCAAGAGCCAGGCCGGTAACGAGTAGGCGGGGATAGCTCGGCGACGATGCGTAAGGCACTGTTCGCAACCCTAACGCCCGTGCCCGGCCCGCGCGAAGGTAAGGCTCGGCCCGTTTTTGGCCGATAGACAGGGGACGCGTGCCCCGATTCGACCTCACACTCCCAGCGGCGTTGCCGCTCGCCTTCAGCTTCGACGAGTTCGAGACATGGGCGATCACCTGGCTGCCGATCATCTTCATGGGCCTGATCGCGGTCGTGCTGATTGCGATGTTGCGCTTCATGCCGAGCTTCAAGATGAAGCCGCAGGAGATCAAGCCGCAGTCCGCCGACTCGACCGGCTGGGACGACGTCGCCGGGGTCGAGGAGGCCAAGGACGAGCTGCGCGAGGTCGTCGAGTTCCTGCGCGACCCGGAGCGCTTCCGCAAGATCGGCGCGCGGGTGCCGAAGGGGATCCTGCTGCACGGGCCGCCGGGGACCGGCAAGACGCTGCTCGCCAAGGCCGTCGCGCACGAGTCCAACGCGCGCTTCTACGCCCAGAGCGCGAGCGCGTTCGTCGAGATGTTCGCCGGGCTGGGCGCCGCGCGCATCAGGCGGCTGTTCAAGGAGGCGCGCAAGAGCGCGCCGGCAATCGTCTTCATCGACGAGCTCGACGCGGTCGGCGCGACGCGCGGCAACGACGTGTCGGGCGAGAAGGACCAGACGCTCAACCAGCTGCTCGTCGAGCTCGACGGCTTCGGCGGCCGCGACGGGCTGGTCGTGATCGGCGCCTCGAACCTGCTCGACAAGCTCGACCCGGCGCTGCTGCGCCCGGGCCGCTTCGACCGCCAGGTCTTCGTCACGCCACCCGACCTCGAGGGCCGCAAGCGGATCCTCGCCGTCCACACGCGCGACAAGCCGCTGGAGGGCGGGATCGACCTCGAGCTGGTCGCGCGCCAGACCAGCGGGCTGACCGGCGCCGACCTCGCCAACATCTGCAACGAGGCGGCGATCTTCGCCGCCCGCGACCGCCGCGAGCGGATCGCCACGACCGACTTCCAGGCCGCGCTCGAGCGGGTCGTCGCCGGCATGCAGTCGCGCCGCGTGATCACCGACCACGAGAAGCGCGTCGTCGCCTACCACGAGGCCGGACACGCCCTCTGCGCCGAGCTGCTGCCGAGCACCGAGAAGGTCCACCGCGTCTCGATCGTCCCGCGCGGCACGGCGCTCGGCTACACGCTCAACCTGCCGGAGGAGGACCGCTACCTCAAGACCCGCGACGAGCTGGTGGACCGCCTCGTCGTCCTGCTCGGCGGCCGCGCTGCCGAGCACCTCGTCTTCGGCCAGATCACCACCGGCGCCTCCGGCGACCTGCGCTCGGTCCACGACATCTCGCGCGCGATGGTCACCCAGTACGGCATGGGCACCGGCCTGATGTCGCGCGAGCTCAACGCCGGCGACTACTCGATGTCCGACGCCACGCGCCGCGCGATCGACGACGAGCAGCAGTTCATCGCCGACCAGGCCCACCGCCGCGCGCTCGCCCTGATCGCCGAGCATCGCGACCTGCTCGAGGCGCTGGCCGGCGAGCTGCTCGCCCGTGAGGCGCTCGAGCGCGACGACATCGACCGGATCGTGGCCGAGGTCGAGGGCGAGATCGCGACGCCGGAGCGGCTGGCGCCGCTGCGCGGCCGCGACGCCGCGCAGGACGGCGCCGACGCCGTCGCGGCGCCGCCTACTTGAAGAGCGTGAGCTGACGCGTGCTCGGCGGCCGTGACTGGGTCGCGTCGCGCTCGCGCAGGGCGACCAGCATCGACCCGGCAGAGCGCCACGCCTGGATCTCGTAGTCGCGCTCGCGACCGGACAGCCGCAAGCGCTCGAAGCTCTGGCCGTACTCGCCCGGGGCGAGATCGGCGAGGGCGCTCTTGAACGACTCGCCCTTCGCGATGAAGTGCTGCTGGTTGGCGCCCCACTCGGTGCGCATCGTCTCGTCGCCGCCACGGCGCGGATGGGGGCCGTGACGCAGCATCAGCAGCGTGAGGTCCGGTTGGGCCTCGGTCACGGCCCAAGCGGCGAGGCGCAGCGACACGTCGTAGCGCGTCGCCAGACCGCGCAGCCGATCCGGGTCCGCCACGGTCCGCCCGGCGACCGTCTGCGGCACCAGCAGCAGCATCGCGAAGCGGTCGCAGAAGCTCTCCTCGCGCTCGTCGCTGGGCCGCGTGCGCCGCGGTGGGCTGCCGGCCTCGTAGAAGAGCGTGTGCCCGAGCTCGTGGGCGAGCACGAAGCGCAGCCGGCGCCGGCCGACGTCGTCGTGCTGGGCCCGGTGCCAGGTCGTGGAGTCGACCACGGCGCGGAAGCCGTCCGGCTCCGGCAGGAGCATCGCGGTGTGGCGCCCCGACCCGACCGGGAGCGGGCGCGTGAGGGTCTTCACGCGCGCCAGCTCGCAGGCGCGCCCGATGTGCAGCGCGCGGTCGTCGTCGGCCAGCGCGCCGCGCGCACGACGCGCCAGCTCGAGCGCTTGGTCGGGCGTAGGCGGCCGCGTCGGATCGGCGACCGGCCAGCCGCTCATCAGGTGAGGCGCCCCTGTTGGTCGCCCGGCTCGTCGAGATCGTCGGGAGAGACCTCGGCGCCATCGCCTGCCTCCCAGACGCGCTTCATCTCGTCGACGGTCTGGCGCAGCGTCTTGTCTTGCGGACCGCCGTAGAAGTCGGCCACCCGATCGCTCAGCTCCTCCGACTGGCTGCGCTTCAGATCGAGCTCGTCGATGGCCATCTGGCGCGCGACGTCGATCGGGTCGACCGGGTCGTCCGCGCGCTCCCAGCTGGTGATGTTCAGCTGGACGGCGAGCGCGCCAAGGACGGCTTGGCGGACCTTCTCGTCGTCGCGCACGCTGGGGTGGGCGAACACGTCCATCGCCCACAGCGCGCGGTGCGCGGCGTAGATCTCGCTGCCGCGGTCGTCGCCGCGCGGCCCCTCCTCGCGGTGCAGCAGCGTGTCGGTGAACTCGCCGTCGTCGACCAGCGCGAGCGCCGGCTTGAGCCGCATTCGCTCCGGCGGTATCCAGATCACGACGAACCAGCCCGCCGGCACACCGGCATAGGCGGCGGCCGCCTGCTCGACCTGCCGGCGCTCCTCGGGGCTCTTGCCGTAACGCTCCCAGAGGGTCTTCGCGCGGCCGGTGTCCGCCATCCGGGCGATCGGCTTGAACAGACGGCGCGTCAGCAGCCCCTCGGAGAGATCGCGGACCCCTGCCCAGCGCCCGTCCTCGAGCGCCCGCTGCTTGCCCATGGCGTAGAGGGACTCGAGCAGGCCGTCGTCGCCATGCTCGAGCAGCGTGTCCTCGAGTCGCTCGCGGGCGGCGTCGACGATCGCGTTGTGCGCGACCTTGCCCAGCTTCCGCTCCGCCCGGCGGCGCAGCATGTCGATGTCGTCGCGCGAGTAGCCGTCGATCTGGTCCGCCAGCCCAGGGTCCTCCGCCGCCGCCTCCTCCAGCACGTCGATGTAGAGGCCGTCGTGGTAGAGCTGCAGCAGCTTGCCGACCATCGCGTCGGCGGCGAGCTTGGCGTGATGGGTCAGCGCGCGCTCGGACAGCTCGTAGCGGTAGCGCAAGAACTTCAGCAGCTCGGTGATCGTGTCCTTGCGCTCGCGCTTCCCGTCGCCGCGGACGATCCGCATGACCATGCGCTGCGGCTTCTGCGGGTCGTCACGGCGCGAGACGTAGAACGACTCGAGGAAGCGGTGCCCGAGGGCGGCGGGCAGGCCGGTGTAGTGGTGGTCGCGCGACAGGTAGTCGATCAGGTCGGCTGAGATCGTGTTCCCGACTACGTCCTGCGCGAAGGGATAGGTGATCTTCGCGGTGCCCGGGTCGGCGCCGTCGTCGCCGGGATCGATCTCCGGCTTGTCCAGCTTGCTGACGATCAGCGGCTTCAGGTCGTCCATCAGCGGCTTGCCCTCGAGCGAGCTGCCCGACTCGATCGCCTCCCTCGCGATCGGGTCGATCTGCCGCCAGAGCTTCTCGAAGCGCCCCAAGTTCTCGTCGTGCGGCTGCAGCAGCCGCAGCTCGTCCTCGACGGAGTGCCCGAACGGAACGTGGCCCAGGTCGTGCAGCAGGGCCCCCAGGCGCGTCAGCACGACGGCCTCCGCCACCCGCTGGTCACGCCGCGGCCCGCCGTTGCGCTCGTCCTCCTCCCATTGGGCGAAGAGGTCGTCCTGGGCGCGCAGGCCGTCGCTCTGTTCGAGGACGATGTCGAGCAGCAGCTGGGCGGCGACGAGCGACCCGAGGGAGTGCGAGAAGCGGCTGTGGGTCGCCCCGGGGTAGACGAGGTGCGTCGTGCCGAGCTGGCGGACCCGACGCAGCCGCTGGAAGCTCGGCGAGTCGACGAGCAGCCGCTCGAGCTCGGTGAGCTGCACGTCCCCGTGGATCGGATCGGTGATCACCTTCGCGGGGGCGAGCAGCTCCGCCGGCAGTCGGTACGGCTCCAGCTCCCTCATCCTGGCCGAGAGGCCCCATTTCGGCATGCGCCGAAGCTATCAGCGCTTTTGGACGCTGGCGAGCGACGGCTGCCGCCGCTGGGCTACCATGCCGCCTCGTGCTCGGGGAGATCGACCACATCGGGA
Source organism: Thermoleophilaceae bacterium (assembly GCA_036259535.1). Classification (GTDB taxonomy): domain Bacteria; phylum Actinomycetota; class Thermoleophilia; order Solirubrobacterales; family Thermoleophilaceae; genus JAAYBF01. The sequence continues at coordinate 2,519 of DATABO010000045.1, read as the reverse complement.
TCGCGGTCGAGGACATCGACGGGGCGATCGGCCTGTACCGCGACCAGCTCGGGATGCGCGAGCAGCACCGCGAGACGGTCGAGGAGCAGGGCGTGCATGCCGTGCTGCTGGAGGTCGGCGGGGCGCATGTCGAGCTGATCGCGCCGATCGGGCCGGAGGGCGGCGTCGCGCGGTTCCTCGAGCGCAATGGCGCGGGGATGCATCACGTCGCCTACCGCACCGACGACATCGACGCGGAGCTGGCGCGGCTGGTGGCGGCTGGGATCCGGTTGATCGACGAGCAGCCGCGGACAGGGATTCGGGGCAGCCGTGTCGCGTTCGCGCACCCGAAGTCGACCGGCGGCGTGCTGACCGAGATCGTCCAGCCAGCGGAGGACCACTAGAGATGGCGAACGCCACTGCCCGCACCGACATCGGCTTCCAGGGCGGCCAGGTGCTGTCGCTGCGCACCGCAGACGACGCCTACCGCAAGCTGATGGACGCGCTCGGCAACGACGCCGGCGCTCGCTGGCACGCGCTCGAGCTGGACGACGAGCTGCTCCAGCTCGACCTCTCCCAGGTCGTCTACGTCCGTCGCGAGACGGGCAACCGCGCCGTCGGGTTCTAGTCGGGCCCGGTGCTGCGCCGGCTCGACCTGGCGGTCCTGCGGCTGCTGCGCGGGCATGGGCATCGGCCGCCGGTCGAGCGAGCGGTGCTGGTCTTCACGCGCGCGGGCGAGCACGGGCTGCTGTGGCAGGTGCTGTGCCTGGCGGGGGTGGTTCTCGACGGCGGACGGCGGCCGCGGTACATGCGCGCGATGCGGACGGTGATGCTCGCCTACCTGGCGAACATCGCGTTGAAGTACGTCGTGCGGCGGAAGCGGCCGGTGCTGGAGGGCCTGCCGGCGCTGTCGTCGACGGTGACGTCGCTGTCGTTCCCGTCGGCGCACTCGACGACGTCGTTCGCGGCGGCGTGGGCGCTGACGCGCGGGGATGAGGGCCTGCCGACCGTTCCCGTGTACGCGCTCGCAAAGGCGATGGCGCTCTCGCGAGTCTACGTCGGCGTTCACTACCCGACCGACATCGCCGCCGGCGCTGCGTTCGGGACCGCGATCGCGGCGCTGCTCGACGACCGATGAGGGGTTGGCGTCGCCTAGACCCCACAAGCGTTCAGCGGGCGGTGAGGGGCTCGGAGGCCGGTAGGGTCGTCGGGCGATGAGCGCTGAGGGGAAGAGGCCGTGAAGGTCGGGATCGTCGGCCTGCCGAACGCCGGCAAGTCGTCGCTGTTCAACGCGCTCACCCGGGCCGGGGCGGAGGCCGCGAACTACCCGTTCACGACGGTCGAGCCCAACGTGGCGGTGGTGCCGGTGCCGGACGAGCGCCTCGACGCGGTGGTCGAGACGGTCGCGGCGACGCCGACCGTCTACGAGACGATCGAGTTCCACGACATCGCGGGGCTCGTGCGGGGGGCGCACAAGGGGGAGGGGCTCGGCAACAAGTTCCTGGCGAACATCCGGGAGACCGATGCGCTCGTCCACGTGGTGCGCGCGCACGGCGACGAGCAGGTGATCCACCCCGAGGGCCGGGTCGACCCGCTCGGCGACGTCGAGACGGTCGAGACCGAGCTGCTGTTCGCCGACCTCGAGCAGGCGGAGCGGCGGCTCGACAAGGTCGCCAAGGAGGCGAAGGGGGGCGAGCGCGACAAGGTGGCGGAGAAGGAGTGGGTCGAGGCACTGGTCGCCGCGCTGCAAGAGGGGCGGCCGGCGCGCACGGTGCCGGTCCCCGAGGACGCGCCCGACGCGCTGCGCAACCTCAGCCCGCTGACCGCCAAGCCGGTGCTCTATCTGGCGAACGTCGACGAGGGCTCAGCCGACGCGGGGCCCGCCGGCGCGCTCGCGCCGCCGTCGGAGCTGGTCGCGCACGCGGAGGCGCTGGACGCCCGCGCCGCCGCGGTCTCCGCTCGCCTGGAGTCCGAGCTCGGCGAGCTCGACGACGAGGAGGCGGCGACGATGCGCGCCGACCTCGGCGTGGCGGAGTCCGGGCTCGCCACGGTGGTCCGAGAGGCGTGGAAGCTGCTCGGCCTGATCTCGTTCTTCACGGCCGGCGAGGGCAAGGAGGGCCGCGCCTGGGCGATCCGCGAGGGGACGTCCGCCCGCCGCGCCGCCGGCAAGATCCACACCGACATCGAGAAGGGGTTCGTGGCGGCGGAGGTGATCGGCTGGCGCGAGCTCGTGGAGCTCGGCGGCTACGCGGCCGCGCGAGACCGGGGCAAGCTTCGCGTCGAGGGGCGCGAGTACGTGGTCGCGGACGGCGACGTGATGACGGTGCGGTTCACGCCGTAGCGCGCCGATGAGGCGGGGGCGCGCCGCCCGCGCCTGGCCGGCCGGCGAGCCGCTACGGTTGCGCCCATGCGCTCCAGACCCGCCCTCAAGCTCCGTGCCGCCGCTCTCGCGACGGCAACCGTGCTCGCCCTCGGCGCCGCCGCCTGCGGCGGGTCCGACGACGACGGAGGCGGTGGAGGCGGCAGCGACGAGCAGCAGG
>DATABO010000044.1:0-39696 GCA_036259535.1 Thermoleophilaceae bacterium | reverse complement strand
AATCGCGGTGGCGTGTTGGAGCGGCTGCTGCACGTGGGGGGAGAGCCGGTGACGGTGCGGGCGTGGGTGGCTGGCGGGGCGGTTCGTGTGCGGGGGGAGGCGGCGAGTGGGGACGTGGCTGCTGGGGCGGTGGAGCGGATGCGGTTCGCGTTGGGGGTGGACCACGACCTGCGGGGGTTTCAACGGGCGTTTCGGAGGGATCGGCTGCTGGGACCGGTGATTCGGCGGAATCCGTGGCTGCGGCCGCGGCGGCGGCCGGAGCCGTTCGAGGCGTTCGCGTGGGCGGTGACGGAGCAGCTGATCGACGTGGAGCGGGCGTTTGGGATTCAGCGGGCGATGGTCGGCCGGTTTGGGCCGCGGAGCGGGTGTGGGCGGTTGCGGGACGTGCCGTCGGCGGCGGCGGTCGCGGGGTTGGCGCCGGCGCAGCTGGATGCGTGCGGGCTGGCGCCGAAGCGGTCGATCGCGTTGATCCGGGCGGCGCGGGAGATCGCTAGCGGGCGGGCGGATCTCGGGCGGCACGAGCCGACCTGGGAGCGACTGAGGACGGTGCGCAACATCGGCTCGTGGACGCTAGATTGCCTGGCGTTCCTGGGCCAGGGTCGCGACGACCGGCTGCCGGCCGGGGATCTGGCGTTCGTCAAGTGGGTCGGGCGGGCTACGGGCCTCGGCAGGCGTGCGACCGAGGAGGAGGTCCGGTCGTTCTTCGAGCCGTATGCGCCCTATCAGGCGCTGGCCGGGATCTATGCGCTGCGCGTGCCGGTGACGGCCGGGCCGGTCTGAGCGCGGCGCCTACCATTGAAGGGGAACCCGGAACAAGGAGCGCGGATGGACGCGAAGGTGAGCAAGAGCGACGCGGAGTGGCGCGAGGAGCTCGGTCCCGAGCGGTTCCGGGTGCTGCGCGAGGCTGGGACCGAGCCGCCGTTCACAGGCGCCTACACGCACTCGAAGGCTGACGGGATGTATCGCTGCGGGGCTTGCGGCAACGAGCTGTTCAGCTCCGAGACGAAGTTCGACTCGGGCAGCGGCTGGCCGAGCTTCACCGAGCCCGCGGTGGCCGACGCCGTCGAGCTGCGCGAGGACAACAGCCTGATGATGCGGCGGACCGAGGTCGTCTGCGCGCGCTGCGGCTCGCACCTCGGCCACGTCTTCCCCGACGGGCCCGGCCCGGGCGGTCAGCGCTTCTGCATCAACTCGCTGGCCCTCGACCTCGACCAGCAAGGCAAGGACGGGGGCGCGCAGCCGGACCGATCCTCCGGCGACGTGGCGTAGCCAGCGGGTTCACGGGGTCCGCCAGAGGTCCGAGGGCTCGTCGACGCCGAAGATCACGCCGACGAAGTCGAGCAGGCTCGACAGCGGGTCGGGATCGAAGGGCGGCTCGACGTTCACGGTGACGTCGCCGATCTGCTCGAGCAGGAGCTCGAAGGTCAAGGTGCCGTTCTCGATCGCGGTGTCCTTTACGTCATCGGGCACCGTGAAGCGCAGCCTGGCGTACACGCGGCGGGGATAGCCGTCATCGTCGACGTTGACCTCGACCCTGGCGGAGTCGACGGCGTCGGCGACCCTGTCGGCGGTCTCGCCGTCGAGCTCCGGAAGCCCCTCGAGGTCGTCGCCGGCCTCGGCGAGTCGCTCGGTGTCGACGATCGCGAGCAGATTGTCGATCACGGCGCGCTTGTCGACGGTGCCGGTGACCAGGCGCGTCGAGTCGCCGCCGATCTCCTCGCCGTCGCCGACCTCGACACGGGTCAGCCACTTGTCGGGCTCGAGGCCCAGGTCGCGCAGGCTCGTGGCACGCGGTCGGGATGCGCCCGCCTCTAGCCCGAGCCGCGTCAGCAGGTCCTCGTCCGCCTCGTAGAACTGACCCATGAACTCGACGTAGACCTTGCCGTCGATCCCGCTGACCCGAGCCGGGAAGGTCTGGCCGCCGGCACGCATCACGACGCTCCAGTCGAACTCGGGCAGGGCGCTTGGGCCGTTGGCCACGAACGGGCCGCTGCCAGTGATCACGATCCGGCTGCCGAGAATCGGGAAGCCCGGCACGTTCGCGTCGCTACGCAGCCGCACCTCGGCGCTGTCGATCTTCTTCGACGCCGCCGTGCTCAGCAACGACTGGGGGCTCGAGTCCTCGGCGTCGTCCCCGCCGCAGCCGGTGCCCACGCCGGCGAGCGTGCAGGTCAGCAGTACGGCGACCCATGGCCGCGGAAGGAGACGGCGCATACGCATCAAGCCGGTTTATAGGGGTTTCGGCCGTCGCGCGTCACAGTCCCTGGCCGGGCAGGAACTCGTTGGTGAACGCTCCTCCGGCGTCGGGGATCTCGGTCAGCAGCCGGTTCTCGCGCATCCAGGCCGCGAACGCCTGCCACTCGTCGGGGTCCTGCCAGCCGAACGGACGACCGCGGGTCGGCAGGAACAGGGGCAGCGTCGCCTCCACCGCGGCGCGCTGGAGCTTCGGGTCGAGGTCCGGGTTGGCGTCGAGCAGTGCCTGCAAGCCTCGCTGAGGATCGCGCGCCAGCTGACGCGTGGCGCGCGCCAGCGCCGAGATGAATGCGCGGATCTTGCCGCCGTCGCGCTCCAGCGCGGACTGGTTGGCGACCAGCACGAGCTCGTCGTAGGTCGGGACGCCGGCCTGCTCCATACGGATGATCCGCGGCTTGCGGCCGTCGAGGCGGAGCTGGGTGCCCTCGTAGTTCCAGAATGCCCCGAGCGTCGCATCGACGCGGCCGGTCAACAGCGCGGGGGTGAAGTTGAACCCGACGTTGCGCTCGGTCACCGAGCCGGGATCGACGCCTGCGTCGACGAGGATCGTGCGCAGGTAGGCCGACTGGTAGTCGATGCCCGCGGTGCCGACGGTCTTGCCCGCCAGATCGGCCGGCCGGCGGACCTCGGCCTTGGGCAGCGAGATGATCGACGTCAGCGGCTTGCGGACCACGGCCCCGACCGCGACGACGCGCAGCCCCTGGTCGCGGGCGCGCAGCACCTCTGGCTCGTAGGAGATCGCCAGGTCGACCCGCCCTGCGGCTACCTGCTTGATCGGGGCAGCGGGGTCGGGCGGCTGGCGGATGGTGACGTCGAGCCCCGCCTCGGCGAAGTCGCCGTTGCGCTCGGCGGCGTAGACGCCCGCGTGGTCGGCGTTGGGGAAGTAGTCGAGCATCAGTGTCAGCTCTCGCGCGTCGGCCGGTTCCAGGACGTCCTCCTTCTCGCCACAGCCAGCGCCGAGCGCCGCTAGGAGCAGCGCGACGGTGAGGGCCAGGGCAGTCCGCGAGCCGGTCGTCTTCATGCGGGCGATTCCTTTCGGTTCCATGGGCAGATGAGCCGCTCGGCCAGCGAGGCCAGCGCGAACAGCGCGACCGCCATCAGGGTCAGGATCACGATCCCCGCATAGACGCGCGGGGTCTGGAGCTGGTTGTTGCCGAGCAGTACGAGCCGGCCGAGCCCGGCGTCGGACCCAGCCCACTCGCCGAAGACGGCGCCGATGACCGAGACCGTGGCAGCGACGCGCAACCCGGAGAAGAAGCTCGGCAGGGCGGCCGGCAGCTCGACGGCCCGCAACGTCCGCAGTCGCGACGCGCCGAACGAGCGCATCAGCTTCAACTGCTCGGGATCGACGGCACGCAGGCCGTCGAGCACGTTGACGGTTATCGGGAAGAAGCAGATCAGCGCGACGATCGCCAGCTTTGGCCCCATCCCGTAGTCGAATGCGAGCACGAAGATCGGCGCAAGCACGACGATAGGGACCGCTTGCGAGCCGACCAGCAGCGGGTATGCGGCGTCGCGCAATGCGCGGCTGAGGTGCATGCCGACCGCGAAGGCGACGCCGGCCACCACCGCGACCGCCAACCCGAGTAGCACCTCCTGCAGGGTCACCCAGGCGTTCTCCCAGAGCAGCCCCCAGTCGTCCTCGAACGCGTGAGCCACCTCGCCGGGGGAGGCGAGCGTGAGGTCGTCGACGCTGTCCAACGACGCCACCCAGTCCCAGAGCACGACGCAGGTCGCGAGCAGCAGCACGGTCAGTGCGGCGCGCCTCACCCGAGCGCCTCCAGGGCCCGGGCGCGAAGCCGCGCCAGCTGAGGATCGGTGACCGCCGCGCGGCGGTCTCGCGGTCGGGGAAGCGGTACTTCGAGCTCGGCGACGACACGGCCGGGTCGCGGCGAGAGGACCGCTACGCGATCGGCGAGGAACAGGGCCTCCTCGACGTCGTGGGTGACGAGCAGGACGGTGCGCGGTTCGGCGGCGAGCGCGTCGGCGAGCCACTGCTGCATCTCGGCGCGGGTGATCGCGTCGAGCGCCGCGAACGGCTCGTCGAGCAGCAGCACCGGGCGGCCCGCCAGGAGGGTGCGGACGAAGGCGACCCGTTGGCGCATTCCGCCCGAGAGGGCCGCCGGACGGGCGCGCTCGAAGCCAGTCAGGCCGAAGCGCTCGAACAGCGGCGTCGCGCGCGAGCGCGCCGCGCGGGCGGCGACTCCGCGTGCCTCGAGCGCCAGCCCGGCATTCCCGAGCGCGTCGCGCCAGGGCAGGAGCAGGTCGCGCTGTGGCATCAGCGCGCAGGCGTCGCGGCGCCGCGGGGCAGCGCCCCGCCCGCCGACCGCGATGGCTCCGGCGTCGGGCTCCTGCAGGCCGGCGACCAGCTCGAGCAGCGTCGACTTCCCGCAGCCCGAAGGGCCGACCACGCCAAGCACCTCGCCCGCCATCACGGTGAGCTCGAGGTGCTCTAGCGCGGTCACCGACACGCCGCGCCGCGCGCGATAGCGTCGCGCGACGCCGGTCAACGTCACGCCGGTCGCCTCGACGGAGAGAGGCTCCTTCGCCGGGGCCTCGACCTTCATGCGGAATTCGCTCCCTTCGCGGGCATTACCCCACAGGTTCAAAGGGTCAGCGCCAGGCGAGAGCACTTCCCGGAGGCGCTATCTCAGCCCGCTTCCCGCGAGCCCCCCTGTCGTTTCGAGGCACTCTAGCGCCGCGGCGAGTGGAGCAGCCGAGCGAGGCCGACGCCGTGCCGGCGAGGGAGGCGGTGCGCCTAGGCACACCGCCTCCCCGCTGGCCGGTCCCGGTACCCAGCGGTACGGGGACGATCCCGGTTGGATGGGCCTGGGATACCGCATCGCCCACCACCGATTGGCCTCACCGTAATACTCTCACCTTCCCCTGTCCATACCTGCGCGAGAGTACTCTCGCGCAGGTATGCCAGCTGTCCAGGGGGCGGCCTCAGGCCGACCGCTGCGAGTAGGCGATCCGCCACAGGCGAAGCACCGGGCTGAGGAGGCGGCAGAGGGATCCACCCGCCCGGATGATCTGCCGTGTGCCACGTCGCATGCCGGGTGCCCTCGCGCTGTCCTTCGTCAGATACATCGTGACCATGCAACTTACGATTACGGCGTGGCGATGGCCGTCGGGCAGGGTCAGAGCGCCCTTCACCGCGCGCTGGACGCAAGTTCGCAAGCGTCGGATGGCACACGCCTGATCGGGGTAGTGGCCCACATAGCTGTGGTCGCCAGACTTCAGGTCCTCGACTTGATCGGCGTAGCTGTCGAGCATCACGGCGACCAGTGACACCCAGGGCCAGTACACCGAGAGCGTCGCCGAGAGGTCGGCCTCGCTGACGGCGGTCTCGGCTCCGAGGGCGAGCAGGGCCAGAATCACCAGTGAGGCGCTCGCCGCCCCTCCCAACTCGAACCAGGTCACGGCATGCTCGTTCGGGAACTCTTGCTCGGCCCATTTACGTAAAGCAGCATCCCGCTCTCGGGGGTCGCTCAGATGATTGAGTGCAAGTACTTGCGTGCGTTCGGCCTCCCGTATGAGGAGCGGTCGAATGCGCTGAAAAGACGGCAAGAGCAAGCACCAGCGGCGGCACGCTTCGACGAGCGCGTGCAAGTACCCACCGTCGTCTTGCCACGGGTGGTGCCGGTAGTAGTCGGACAGCGGCCGGCTCGGGTCGATGGCGTCGATGAGCGCAAGATGGAGTTCGCGACCGTTGGCCTCGTCGGTGTGCCTCTCACTGAGGTTGTCGAGGAAGTCCAGGATGGTCTCGTAGGCGACGCAGAGTCGGAGAAGCGCGCTGTTGCGGTCCTGCGGCAGCACGGCGAAGAGCGCTGCGCCGTCTGCATGGGTGCGTTTACGTGCTAGCGCCCCAAGCGCGTCGTCCCGGATAGGGGCGTCGGGAATCTCGCTCGCCAGCGCTCGCCAGCGCGCTATCTCGAAGGAGACTTCGCCGAGTCCCCACAGCAGCTCTCGTGCTGCGGCGCGCGTCAGCGCGCCGACTTGCGCAGCGGTGAGCGGCGTCGGATCGACGGAAACGGCGTGCGGCATCCCAGGACTAGCCTATTCGCGCCACCTAGAGTCCCGTCAAGGCCGCGATGCCGGTTGAACCGCTTGCTCGCCATGGTGTACGGTCATGTCCTCGTCACGAGGCTGGACGGAGGGGATGGCGAAGCTCTCGACAAAGCATGTGGTGCTCGGGTTGGTGATCGAGCGGCCCGGGTACGGCTACGGGTTGCAGCAGCGACTCTCGGAGCGGCTCGGCTTTCTCGACCTGGCCGAGAGTGCGGTCTATAAGACGCTTGCTCGCTTGGAAGAGGACGGGCTAGTCGAAGAGGCGGCTGAGCGGCGCGTGGCGGGCTCGAGACCGGGTCAGCGAATTCTCTACAAGGCGACGGCGCAAGGCGTCGACGAGTTCAAGAGCTGGATGGCGGCGCCGACAGACCGCGCGGTGTTGCGCGACGAGCTGCAGACCAAGCTGGCGCTCGCGAACCCAAGCGATCTGCCGCAGCTTCTGGTTGCGGTCGAGGAGCAGTCGCGATCTTGCCTGGCCGATCTCGAAGGTCTTCGCAGAGGCTCGCTCGGGGCGGCGATGACCAATGACGTTCCGTGGCCCGTCGCCGCTCGGATGATGGTCGACGATTTCAAGGCTCGCTGGTTGGAGGCGATGGTGGCTTGGCTGGACGCGGTGAGCGAGGTCATCGAGACCCGCGTCGCTCAGGACGCCGATCGAGTCGCCCACTAGCACGCCATGTTACGTCTGGATGCCGTCAGCAAGTCGTTCTGGCGAGGGTCGACCGAGATAACGGCACTACGAGAGGTATCCCTCGAGGTGCCCGCAAGAGAGGTCGTCGCCGTCTATGGCCCCCGCAGTGCAGGAAAGACGACCTTGCTGGAGATCGCGGCCGGATTGAGCACGCCCGACCGGGGCAAGGTCGAGTTCCACGGAACTGAGCTTTCGAGCCTTTCCCGTAAGCAGCTGGCAGAGCTGCATCGTGAGGAGATCGCGTGGGTCGAGCGCGGCGGCCCGAAGATACGAGACCTTCCGATGCACGTATATGTCGGGCTTCCTCTCTACCGCAAGCTGACTCATCAGGAAGCTCGACGACGCGCGGTAGCGGCGCTGGACCAGGTAGGGGCGAGTGACTACGCTGATAGCCATTGGCGCGACCTGCCTGACACGGCGCGCACGTTGGTCGCCCTGGCCCACGCCCTGGTTCGCAGGCCACGGCTGCTGATCGTCGACGACCCGGCGGCGGGCCTCGGAATGATCGATCGCCAGCACGTCGTCGGGCTGCTTCGGACGCTGGTCGAGGCCGACGACGTCGGCGTGCTGATGGCCAGTCCCGACATGCCCTCGATGCTTCATACCCATCAGGTGCGAGCACTGACCAGGGGGCGTCTCCTTCCACCCGCCGGGCCGCAAGACGGAGATCGCACGGTGGTCCCGTTTCGTCCCAGCCCCAGGTCCGCCTGAGTGCTCGATCTGAAGCGACTCGTCAAGCACTACCCGTCTGGCGAGGAGACCGTCCGCGCCTTGGACGGCGTGTCGCTGTCGGTGGCGGAGGGCGAGACCGTCGCGCTCTACGGGCCGAGCGGCTCGGGCAAGACGACCCTGCTGTCGATCGTCGCGGCACTGCTTTCCCCGGACAGCGGTCAGGTCATGGTCAACGGGAAGGACGTCCGGCGCTTGTCTGTCCGCCAGGCGGCTCGCTATCGCCGTTTGGACATCGGCTACGTGAGTCAGCATCCGCACCTGCTCCCGGGCGTGTCGGCGATCGACAATGCCGCCTTGAAGCTCTTCGCGGGTCGCCTGACGGTCCGAGAGGCGCATCGGGAGGTCGCGCCGCTGCTCGATCGACTCGGACTGGGTGGGCGCCTGAGCCACCGGGCCGAGCAGCTCTCCGCTGGCGAGCGGCAGCGCGTGCTGATCGCGCGCGCTCTCTCGACATCGCCGCCGCTCCTTCTGGCCGACGAGCCCACGGGGAGCTTGGACACCAGACGCAGCCGGGACGTGCTGGAGATGCTGACCGAGGTCTGCGCCGAGCGGCAGGCGGCGATGATGCTCGTCACGCACGACCCCCAGGCCGCTGCGTTCGCCGATCGCATTCACGCGCTGGTGGACGGTCGGTTGGTCGACTACGAGCCGGAGACGCCGCTCCTTCAGCCGAACGGCCTTTGAGGAACGCCGCGTGCGTCCCTCGAACATCTTCTATCTGTACAGGGTCCGTCTTCGGTCCCGTCTCGTACAAGAGCTGCTCGCGCTGACGGGCATCGCCGTCGGCGTGGCTCTCGTCTTCGCCGCCCTGGTCGCCAACACCAGCCTCACCGGCTCGATGCGGGAGCTCACGGAGGGCATCGTCGGGCAAGCCTCGTTGCAGGTCGCGTCCAGGGGCCCGGAGGGATTCGACCAGCAGCTGCTCCGCGAGGTGAGGAAAGTCGACGGCATCGCACAGGCCGCACCGGTGTTGGAGGTTCGAGGGAACGTCGTCGGGCCGAATGGCCGCCGTTCGGTCCTCGTGGTCGCCGGCGACCCGACCTTCGCCCGCCTCGGCGGGACCTTCCTCCCAGATTTCAACGACCCGAGGCTCGGTCGGCAACGAGCCCTGGCCCTGCCGGCCCCGATGGCGGCGTCACTGGGGTTGTCCCTCGGTCAGCCGGTGAGGCTGGAGGTCGACACGAGGGTAGGGCACACGCCGCTTGGCGCGCGGCTGCAAGAGGAGGACATCGGGGACCTCGTCGACCACCCCGTCGTTCTCGCGCCGCTGGAGCCGGCGCAGATGGTGACGCAGATGGAGGGCCGTGTCACACGGATCTTCGTCAAGGCCGATCCCGGCGAGGAGGCCGCAGTCGAGACTGCTCTCCGGCGCATCGCGCCCGAAGGGGTCGACGTCAAGTCGGCTGACGCCGACATCACGGCCTTCGAGCAGGCCGCCTATCCCACGAACCAGTCGACTGCGCTCTTCTCGATGTTCAGCGCCCTGGTGGGGTTCCTCTTCGCATTCAGCGCCGTGCTGCTGACCGTCCCGCAACGGCGCCGACTGGTAGCGGACTTGCGCATGGCGGGCCACGATGCGGGCGCCTCGGTGGCGCTGCTGCTGCTCGATGCGCTCGTCCTCGGCGCTGTGGGGGCCCTGCTCGGCGTGGCGTTGGGGGATCAGCTATCCCGCCACCTGTTCGAGAGCACGCCGGGCTACCTCTCGAGCGCGTTCGCCATCGGCTCTCAACGGATCGTGACGTGGCAGAGCCTCGCAATCGCGATCGGAGCCGGCGTCCTGGCCTCCTGTCTTGCGGTGCTCGTGCCGATGCGCGACATCCTGGCCAGGCGGCCACCCCGACGGACCTCCCGCAAGGCAGCCTCGCGCTCTGGCCATCGGGTAGCTGGCGCGGGCTGCGTCTGCCTAGCTGGGACCACCCTCATCGTCGCCTTTGCCCCGGGGGCGGCCCTCCTGGGGATCGTGCTCTTGACGCTCGGGCTGCTCCTGCTTCTCCCCCTGCTGCTCAAGGGCGCCGTTCGCGTGTTCGAGGTCATGATCGCTCCCGTTCGAAGCGTGTCGCCGACCCTCGCGAAGATCGAGCTGCAGTCGCGCGAGTCGCAGACTCGCACGTTCGCCCTCTCGGCCACGGGCGCCATCGCGGTGTTCGCGACCGTCGCCATCGGCGGCGCGCATGCCGATCTCGAGCGTGGCCTGGACGCGTCGGCGCGTGACATCGACGGCAACGCCGACATCTGGATCACGTTCCAGGGCCAGGCGAACACGCTTGCGACGACGCCGTTCGGAGACGCTGCGCAGCTCTTCGAGGCTCTCCGCGACGTTCCAGGCGTCCGCTCGGCGCGGCCGTACCGTGGAAGCTTCCTGGACCTGGGCGATCACCGCGTCTGGGTGATCGCTCCACCCAAGGGCTCCGAGCGTCTGGTCCCGGCGAGTCAGATCAAGGCCGGCGACCCCGTCCTGGCGGCCAGTCGAATCGGCACCGGGGGATGGGTGACCTTGTCCGAGTCGATTGCGGACGAGCTCGAGGCCGGGCCAGGCGATCGGATCGAGCTTCCGAGCCCGCGGCCCAAGGCCTTTCGCGTCGCCGCGGTGACGACCAATCTCGGTTGGCCGCCGGGCGCGATCGTCCTCAATGCCGACGACTACGCTGCCGCATGGGACACCACGCAGCTCAGCGCGTTGCACGTCGACGTGGTCCCTGGCGTGTCGAGCGCGAAGGTCGCGAAGGCGATCGGCCGTGTCCTGGGCCCGAGAACGCCGATGCTCGTGGAGACGGCGCGACAGCGTACGGAGCGGCACTATGCGCTGACCCGGGACGGCCTCTCGCGGCTGACCCAGATCTCGGCGCTGGTGCTGATAGCGGCCGCCTTGGCCATGGTCGCCACGATGGGCGGGATGATCTGGCAGCGCCGTCCGATCCTCGCCGCGCTCAAGGTCCACGGCTACTCGCAGCGCGAGCTCTGGTCGGCGCTGGTCATCGAGAGCGCGCTGCTGCTGGGGACGGCGTGTCTCGCGGGTGCGGCCTTCGGCCTCTATGGCCAAGTCCTGCTGAGCCGGGCACTCGAGACGATCACCGGGTTCCCGGTCTTCTATGCGACCGCCGGCCTGACGGCGACGCTCGTGCTCGCGGTGATCACAGCCGTGGCCGTGGCCATGATCGCCGTTCCGGGGTGGCTGGCCGCTCGCGTGCGGGCGGCACCGAGCGCTGCTCAGTGATCGAGCTAGCGGCGCGCGACCGGGCGCAGATCGGCGATCGCGTTGACGAAGCCCTCGAGCTGCTTCGTCGTCCAGCACTCGAAGACGCCGTTGCAGAACGGCTCGTAGACCTGCATGACCGAGTCGCCATAGTTCCAGTAGAGCTTGGGCTCCGGGTTCATCCAGAACGTCCGGCCGGCACGGTCGGCGATCTGACCGAAGGCGGAAGCGTGTGGCTCGCGGCCGTTGGTGCGCGCGTCGCCGAGCACGATCACCGTCGAACGGGGGTCGAGGTCGTCGACGACGCGGTCGAGGAACTCGATCCAGACGCGGCCGTAGTCGGTGTAGCCCGAGACGTCGGCGACGCCCGCGTCGCCGGAGATCGCGCGCGAGACCGCCTCGAAGGAGCGCTCGCGCTCGAAGACGTCGGTCACCTCGGAGATCCGCTCGACGAACACGAACGAACGCAGCTTGCGAAAGGAGTCGTGCAGCGCGTGCAGGACAGATAGGAAGAAGACGCTCGCGCTCGTGACGCTTGTCGATACGTCGCACAGCACGTAGAGCTCCGGCCGCCGCGGCCGCCGCGGACGGAAGCGCAGGTCGAGCGGCACGCCGCCGGTCTGCAGGGAGGTTCGCATCGTGCGGCGGACATCGATGACGGAGGAGCGGCTGCGGCCACGTGTCTCGCGGCCCTGGGTCGCGAGCCGGCGGCGCAGCTGGGCGACGACGCGGTGGACCTGGGCAAGGTCCTGGGCCGCGCCGGTGGGCAGCGCGCGGTCGAGCTCGCGCAGCGGCTTGCTCGGCGGCAGCGTCTCGGTGCGCTCGATCAGCTGGCGCTCGAGCTCGCGCCGCACCTGGGCCTCGAACTCGCGCAGCCGCTCCCGCGGAACCGCCTCGGGGTCGGGCAGCTCGGCGCCAACTTGCTCGCCACGCAGGCCGAGCGTTCGGCGGATCCGCTGGACGTCGACGCCGATCACGCCCGAGCCCTCTCCCTGGCGGCCGAACGCGGAGATCGCCAGGCGCGCGAGGTCGCGCAGCTGGCCCTCCGGCGCGGCGGCGTCGCGCAGGGCGTCGCGGATCCGCTCGCGCAGCGACTCGAAGTCGAGCTCCGGCTCGGGGCTGCCGCCGCCCTCCCGGCCGGGTGCCTCCCTGATCCCACGCTCGACGGCCTCGCGCTCGGCGGCGCGGAAGAAGAAGCGGTCGAAGACCAGCTCGAGCACGCGTCGGTCGTCCTGTGACTTGGCCAGCGTGGTGGCGAGCGCCTCGAAGAAGTCGCGGCGGTCGGTCCAGTCGACGTGGCGCAGCGCCTCGAACGCGTCGAGCAGCTCGGACGTGCCGACCGCCATCTCCTCGCGCCGCAGCTCGTCGGCGAGCTCGAGCAGCCGCGGCGCCATCCCGGCCGGGCCGGGCGACGGCGGCATGCCGCCGTAGAGGCCCGACGAGGCCATCCTCAGCGGAGGCGCGCGGTCGGGTCGGTCACGTGACCGCGTTCCGCGGCTCGCTGGGGCGAGATCCGGTGAGCACCGCAGCAGGATCCAGCTTCACGCCGACCCGCTCGGCGACGAGATCGAGATCGGTGCGGTGCTTGACGATCACGCTCATCGTCTGCCGCAGCGTCGCCTCGTCGACGTCCTCGGCGCCGAGCAGCAGCAGGGCGCGGGCCCAGTCGATCGACTCCGCGATCGAGGGTGGCTTCTTGAGGTCGAGGTCGCGCACCATGTGCATCACCTCGACGAGCTTGCGCGCGACGGTCTCGCTCAGGTCGGGGGCGTGCAGGCGGACGATGTCGAGCTCGCGCTCGACCGTCGGATAGCCCAGCCACAGATAGAGGCAGCGGCGCTTGAGCGCCTCGGTGAGCTCGCGCGAGTCGTTGGAGGTCAGCAGCACGATCGGGTGCGTCGACGCCTCGACGACGCCCAGCTCGGGGATCGACACCTGGAAGTCGGACAGGACCTCGAGCAGCATCGCCTCGAACTCCTGGTCCGTCTTGTCGATCTCGTCGATCAGCAGGACGACCGGCTCGGGCGCCGAGATCGCCGTCAGCAGCGGTCGGGGAAGCAGGAACTCCTCGCCGAAGATGTCGTCCTTGACCTCCTGCCAGCCTGCGTCGGAGGACTCGACCTGGATACGCAGCAGCTGCTTGCGGTAGTTCCACTCATAGAGCGCCTTGGCCTCGTCGAGTCCCTCGTAGCACTGGAGCCGCACCAGCTTGCGTCCGGTCGCGCGGGAGAGCGCCTTCGCCAGCTCGGTCTTGCCGACGCCCGCCGGCCCCTCGACAAGCACGGGCTTGCCCAGCCGTCCGGCCAGGAACGACACGAGCGCCGTCGACTCGTCGGCCAGGTAGCCGGCGCCGGCCAGGCCCGCGCGGGTCTCCTCGATCGACTGGAACGCCGCGCTCACCAAGGGAAGGCTATCGGCCAGCTTCGGATACCTTCGCCTCCATGTCGGCCCTGTACAGCTTCCTCGCGCAGGCGCCGTTCCTCGACCCGGGAGGCGGCGAGCAGTCGGGCCGCGTCTCGCTGCGGGCGTTCGCAGCGGTGCTGGCAGCGGGCTTCCTGATCGCCATCGTCGGACACGTGGTGCGGCTTAGGGCGCTGGTCGCCTTCGGCATCGCGCTGATCTTCGGGGCGACGGTCTTCGTACCCGCGCTGCTCGCGCTGACCGACTAATGTCGTGCGCTCGCTCGGGGACCAGCAAGGAGGCTGAATGGCGGAGGTAGCGCAGGTGCAGTCGGGTCTCGAGGGCGTGGTCGCCTTCGCGACGGAGATCGCCGAGCCGGACAAGGAGGGCGGTGCCCTCCGCTACCGCGGCGTCGACATCGAGGACCTGGTGGGCGCCGTGCCGTTCGAGAAGGTCTGGGGCCTGCTCGTCGATGGCTCGTTCGACCCCGGCCTGCCGCCCGCCATCCCGCATCCGCTGACCGTCCGCACCGGCGACCCGCGCGCCGATCTCCAGGCCGCCGTCGCGATGCTCGCCCCCGAGTGGGGCTTGAAGCCGGTGATCGACATCTCAGACGAGCAGGCTCGCGCGGACCTGGCGCGCGTGTCGGTGATGGCGCTGTCGTTCGTCGCCCAGTCCGCCCGTGGCGGTGGGCAGCCGCCGGTCCCCCAAGCCGAGATCGACAAGGCCGAGTCGATCCCGGCTCGCTTCCTCACCCGCTGGCGCGGCGAGGCGGACCCGCGCCACGTCGCGGCGATCGACGCCTACTGGATCTCCGCCGCCGAGCACGGCATGAATGCGTCGACCTTCACTGCGCGCGTCATCACGTCGACCGGGGCCGACGTGTCGGCGGCATTGTCGGGCGCCGTCGGAGCACTCTCCGGCCCGCTGCACGGCGGAGCGCCCTCGCGCGTGCTGTCGATGCTCGACGGCGTCGAGCAGACCGGCGACGCCGAGAAGTGGGTCAAGGACGCCCTCGACCGCGGCGAGCGGCTGATGGGGTTCGGCCACCGCGTCTACCGCGCCGAGGACCCGCGCGCGCGAGTGCTGCGTCGCACCGCGCGTGAGATCGGGGCGCCGCGGCTCGAGGTCGCGGAGGCGCTCGAGCAGGCCGCGCTCGCCGAGCTGCAGGCGCGCAAGCCGGACCGCGTGCTGGCGACCAACGTCGAGTTCTGGTCGGCGGTCGTGCTCGACTTCGCCGAGGTGCCGCCGGAGCTGTTCACACCGCTGTTCTCGTGCGCACGCGTCGCCGGCTGGGCCGCGCACATCCTCGAGCAGAAGCGCGAGGCCCGGCTGATCCGCCCGACCGCCGCCTACACGGGCCCAGCGTCGCGGCCGGTCTCCGCCCTCTGATCCGGTAGGTCGTCGGGCGCGCGGCGGGCGCGCTCGCGTACACCGGCCGCCGCGAGCAGCAACGCGCAGAGCAGCGCCAGAGCCGTCTGACCGGGCGGGCGGTCGAACATTCGCGTCGCGATCAGCACGGCGCACCAGAGCCCCGCGCCGGCGATCGCCGTGCCGTCGCCCAGCGGCAGGTGGAACTCGCGCCGGTCGGCGCGCATCCGCAGCAGGAGCAAGACGGCGGCGGCGGCCAGGATCTCGGCCGCCTCGACGAACGAGAACGGCCCGAGCGTGCTGACGATCACCAGGATCGCCGCGACCGCCGCCATGCGCTGCTCGAAGTTCAGCCAGCGCCAGGTCTCGGTCGCGGCCGCCGCTGCTCGCGCGGGCCGGCCGGGCGCTCCGCTCACGCTGCGGTCGACGCCGCCGCGGCGGCTCGGATGCGCCGGTTCAGCAGCGCGGCGTCCGCCTCGGACACGATGCGCAGCTGTCCCTGGAACGCGAGGTGCCAGTGCTCGAGCGGCCACTTTCCGACGTGCTCGAGCTCGCCCACGAGCTCGACCGCCGGCACCCACTGCGGCTCGTCGAGCACGACCAGCGGCTCGGTCTCGAAGCGCCACGGATACGGGTCCGGGTTGCCGGGCTTGCCCGGCCAGACCTTGGTGCGGTCCTCGAACAGCTCCGAGGTGACTCGCACGATGCCGCCGAAGGCCTGCACGACCGTGAGGTAGAAGACGATCTCGTCGCCCCGCTCGAACTGCTCGGCCTGGCGCCGTCGCCGCTCCTTCATCCCGATCAGCTCGAACCCGTGCTCGCGCGTCGCTGCGAAGTTGTCGGGCGATCCGGTGAGGACCCAGGTCTTGCGCTTGGAAGCCATGTCAATCGATCGGGATGCTCTCGACCTTGCGCTCGGCATGAGGTGCGTCGAGACGCTCGAGATAGTGGTCGATCAGCGCGCGCAGGGTCAAGAGAGCCTCGCGAATCAGCGCCGCGAGGCGGTCCTGGAGGTCGGCCGGGGCCGCCAGCCGCAGCGCGTCGAGCAGGATGAAGAGGGCGGCGGGGTCGGGCGGCTGCTGGGGTGGCTGCCGGCCGGCGCCGTTGCCGGCGGGTCCCTCGCCGTGGAGATCGTCGTTGTCAGCCGCTTGACGCGGATCGCTCATCGGAAGCCCTTTCGAAGACGACTTCCAGCGCGCCGTCCCGGAACCGCGCGCCGCCGGTCTCATAGCCTGCCAGGGCCGGCGGGAGCATGATCGTCCGCTTCTGCGCGCCGACCCGCACGATCACCTCGAGACCGACCTTCTTCAAGTCGATGTCGCCGCGGTCGGCGAACGGCAGCGGCAGCCGCAGGGTCGCCGTGCCCTCGCCGTCGCTGGTCAGCTCGCGCGACAGGTCCTCATGCAGCAGCGCGGCGACGTCGCGATCGCCGAAGAGCTCGTCGCCCAGCAGGTCGAGCGTCTCGTCGCCGATCACCTCACGCGGCAGATGCGGAGCGGTCAGCACTGGGACGGGCGCGAAGCCGGACCGCACGAGCTCCATGTGCTCCTGCTGGGACGCACGCCAGCCGGCGAAGTACCCGTCGGCCGCCTCCGCGGGCAGCACGCGGTTGACCACGACGGCGTCGGTCAGGTAGCCATAGAGGTTGAGGTAGGTGAAGGTCCGCATCGCCTCCTTGACGACCATTCGGTCGGGGTTGATCACCAGCCGCACCGAGGTTCGAGAGCGGTCGCGCAGGATGGCGTTCATGGCGACGAGGTTGGTCGCAAGCCGCTCGACCTCGTCGAAGACCGCCTCGCCCGGCATCGGCACGTCGAGCACGGTGCGCGCCAGTGGCCGGGCGGCGGCCATCAGGCGGCTGCGGAATGGGAAGACCTTCTCCAACCACCAGGTGCAGACGTCGGGGAACGACAGCAACCGCAGCGTCTCGCCGGTCGGCGCGCAATCGACGATCACTACGTCGAACTCGTCGGCTTCGTGGTGGCGCTTGATCTGCAGCAGCGAGAACAGCTCGTCCATCCCCGGCGGCACGGTCAGCTCCTGGGCTGAGATCTCGTCGACGCCGCGGTCCGCTAGCAGCTCGCCGAGCCAGTCCGAGACGGCATCCCAGTGGCGCTCCATCTCGTCTTGCGCCTGCACCTCCTGGGCGAACAGGCCGGGGGAGACCTCGCTCGGCTCGCCGCCGAGCTCGGTCTCCAGCGAGTCGGCCAGGCTGTGCGCCGGGTCGGTCGACATCACGACCGTGCGCAGGCCGGCCGCCGCGCAGCGCCGGGCGCTGGCGGCCGCGACGCTGGTCTTGCCGACACCGCCCTTGCCGGTGTAGAGAATGGTTCTCGGCGCCACTACGGCAGCGTAGAGTCAATGACGCCGGTGATGCTGCTGCGCAGCCCGCGGCCTGTGCGCAGCTCCTTGGCGGCGACGCGGATCCGGTAGGTGCCGGTGGCCTTCGGCGTCCACTCGAAAGCGCCGTTGCCGCGACGGAAGGTGTCGAGCTCGTCGAGCGCGACCCGGCCGTTGCGCGTCACGGTGACCTGGACCGCCGACAGCTTCGACACCCAGAAGCGGATTGTTGCCGGCACGCCCTTCGTGGCGGTCGCCGGTCCGAGCAGCTCGAGCTCGGCGGGATCGGTCGTGTAGCGCAGGAAGTTGCGCGCGGTGTCGCAGTAGACCTCGCGGCGCAGCCGACTGCACATGCTCGCCGCGAACTCGCGCACCAGCTCGTGGTACTCGCGCGTCGACTCTGCACCGCGGTAGGAATAGGTCGACCAGTCGCCGGTGTCGTTGGCGACCAGCTCCTCGCGCGCCTCCGGCTCGCCATCCTCGAATAGCTGCCGTGCGGTCTGGTCGCCGGTGATCTCGGAGTAGTCGTAGAGGCCGATCAGGGCCTGCAGGAACGCGTTGATGATGTACAGGCGCGGCGCGAACGAGTACTGGAGGTAGTGGGTGCCGCCAAATGGGCCGGTTGTCCGCACGCCGACCGGCGGCGCCTTGCGGAAGGCGCCGAAGGCCGCGCGGGCGTGCTTGAGGTAGCCGGGCGCGTTCAGCAGCTGGGACGCGCGAGCGAAGGCCTGAATCGCCGTTGCCTGCGCCATGCCGCTGATCCACGGCGGGCGGCCGCCGCCGAACTCGAAGTAGTACTCCCAGGTCTTGAACCCGCCGCGCCGCGTGGAGGTTCGGATCAGCTCCCGGAGCAGCCGCTTCAACCCGGCGCGGTCGCATGGCTCCGCGGTGTCCTTGACGCACGCGCCGTGCATCAGGTTCGCCTGCTTGAAGTTGACCAGCGGCTGCAGCTGCAGGCCCTCGCCCGCGTAGTACTCGAAAATCAGGGGGCTGCCACGGAACATCACGTGATCACGGTCGCTCGGGAAGGGCTGACGCGGCCAGTACTGCGTGTTGCGCCGCAGGATCAGCATCAGGGCCGGCAGCCGCCCAGCCGTCAGCTTGCGCTGCAGGGCGATGCCGTCGACGAGCGCGATCGCGTTCCCGAGCTCGGCGCCGCGGGCGCCGCTGAGGCGGCGCTCGACCGTTCGGGCGCGCGTCACGATGCGGCGGTACTCGCGGTACATGCCGGGCGAGATCGCCCCGCGCCTGTGCGCGAGCGTGAGTGCGCGGCTGGTCGCTCTGCGCGCTCGGCGCGACGAGGAGGTTGAGGCACGGGGGCTTACGGCTCGCCGCCACGGCTCCCGACCGAGATCGGCGCCGGCGCGGATCGGAACGAACGGGTCGTCCACCCGTTCGGCGGGATCCCCACCACCCACGACGAGTACCTCGCCGGCCTGCGCGGGCGCGGCGAGGACCAGTGCGAGGCAGGCCGCCGCGGCCGCCCCGAGCGTGCTGTCTCGAAGGGTCATCTCAGAACCCAACCGCCAGGCGGCTGTGAAGTTGCGTGACGCGACGAATCCCCCGCTAGGCTCCGCCATTCCCTCCAGCGCGCATCCCGTTCGCAGCTCGTGACCATCCGGACAGCACTTCGACAGCCGTGGACCGCCATCCTCCTGGCTTTGCTGCTGTCGGCCTTGGCGCTGGCGGGCTGCTCGGACGGCGAGGGCGCCGCCGGAGGCGCTGACGAGGAGGCACAGGCGCTGCTGGACCGCGCGTTCCGCGTGCCGGTGCCGAGTGCGAACGTCGACGTGGACCTCCAGCTCGATCTCGAGGGGCTAGCGGGGTTCGAGGATCCCTTGCGGATCACCGCGACGGGCCCCTACGTCAGGGTTCGCGACTCGCTGCCCAAGCTGGACTTGGACATCGCGTTCGAGGCGCAGGGAGCCGGCCAGGCGATCGAGTCGGGCGTGCTGTCGACCGGTGACCGCGTCTTCCTGAAGTTCGGCGGTGGCTTCTACGAGCAGCCCGCCGACCAGGTGGCGCGCGCCAACCGCCGGCTGGCCGGAGCCGGCGAGGGCAGTGGCTCCTTCTCCGATCTGGGGCTCGATGCGCGTCGGTGGATAGGAGACGCGCGAATCGACGGCGAGGACGAGGTCGGCGGTGTGAGCACCAAGCGCGTGACGGGCACGCTCGACGTCGAGGCGGCGCTGCGCGACCTCAACCGGCTCGTGCGACGCTCGTCCGGCGCTCTCGGCGACGCCGCCAGCGCCGCCCGGCCACTCGGCGCGCCGGAGATCGAGCGGCTCGCGAGGTCGGTCGAGAGCCCGACCTTCGACGTCTACGTGGGCGAGGACGACGTGGTGCGACGGATCTCGCTACGCATCGACGTCGATGTGCCTGAGCGGGACCGCTCCGACGTGGGTGGGATCACCGGCGCCTCGATCCGCCTGGCGCTGCAGCTCGAGGACGTCGGCGGCGATCAGGTCGTCGAGGCGCCGCCCAGCGCTCGCCCGCTCTCGGAGCTGATGAGCCAGATCGGGAGCCTCAGCGCCCTGACGGGCTCTGGCGACGACCCTGAGGACGGCGGCACGACGACGACTCCAGCGCCCGGCGATGCAGCCGGCGGCGACCCCGGCGGCCTCGACGACTTCGAGCGCTACTCCGACTGCCTCGACGCGGCCGATCCCGACGACTCGGCCGCCATCGCGCGCTGCCGCGCGCTGCTTCCCTAGTCGGTCCGCTGTAGCGTGCCGCCCCGATGGTGCTCGAGGAGATAGCCCCCTGGCTGGCGCTCGCCGTCGCGCTGCTGGTCTTCCTCTGGCTCGACCTCCACTTCTTCGCGCGCGGTCGCGAGCCGAACTTCAAGGAGGCCGTCTGGTGGTCGGTCGGCTGGCTCGTCCTGAGCCTGGCGGCGGCGCTGGTCGTCTGGGTGCTGGAGGGCGGCGAGGACGCCGTCCTCTACACGACGGTCTACCTGATCGAGCGCTCGCTCTCGCTCGACAACCTGTTCGTGTTCCTGCTGCTGTTCGCCTACTTCGGCGTCCCCTACGAGCAGCGCGGGCGGCTGCTCTTCTGGGGCATCGTCGCGGCGCTGGTGCTGCGCGGCCTGTTCATCCTCGTCGGGATCGCGCTGATCGAGCAGTTCCACTTCGTCATCTACCTGCTAGGCGTGGCGCTGCTGGTGCTCGCCTACCGGATCTTCCGCGGCGTCGACGACAACGTCGACCCGGATCGCAACCTGCTCGTCCGCCTGGTCCGGCGCGTCTACCCGGTCAGCTCCGAGTTCGCCGGCAAGCACTGGTTCGTCCGCAGGGAGGGGCGTCGCTACGCGACGCCGCTGTTCCTCTGCCTGGCGGCCGTCGTCTTCGCCGACATCGCCTTCGCGATCGACTCGATCCCGGCCGCCTTCGCGATCACTCGCGATCCCTTCCTGATCTGGATGGGCAATGTGTTCGCGCTGCTCGGCCTGCGCGCGCTGTTCGTCCTCGTCGAGGGGCTGATCCGCCGCTTCCGCTACCTCGACCAGACGATCGCGGTCGTACTGGGCGTGGTCGGGGTCAAGCTGCTCGTAGAGGACTTCGTCCACATCGGCCCGCTCGCCAGCCTCGCGATCATCGCCGTCCTGTTCGCGGTCGGGATCGTGGCCTCGATCGTCGCCGACCGCCGCGATCCCGACTCCGAGGCCAAGCGCGAGGAGCGTGGCCACCGCACCGAGCAGGTACCTCCAGCGTTGGAGCTAGGCGAGGAAGAAGACGATGCCGAGGACCGCGTACAGCGCCAGTAGCTGGACCCCCTCGAACCAGTTCGACTCGCCATCCTGGGTCAGGAAGTTCGCGATCAGGACAGCGAAGACGAGGCCGCCGATCTCATAGCCGTTGAAGACGAGCGCCATCGGCTCCGGGCCGACGACGAACGACAGCAGCACCAGCACCGGCGCGACGAAGAGCGCGATCTGGGCGCTCGAGCCGACCGCGATGCCGACCGCGAGGTCCATCTTGTCCTTGGCGGCGACCAGGACCGCGACCCAGTGCTCGGCGGCGTTGCCGACGATCGCGACCACGAACACGCCGACGAAGAACTCAGACAGCCCGATCTCGTGCGACGCCTCGCCGATCGAGCCCACGAGGATCTCCGACATCAGGCCGACGAGCACCGCCGAGACGCCGAGGGCGATCAGCGCCTTGCGGATCGACCAGCCGCCGTGGTGGTCCCCGCCCTCGTCGAAGGGGTTGAACAGCCGCCGGTGGGTCTTCAGCGAAAAGAGCAGGCCGAGCGCGTAGGTGGCCATCAAGACGATCGCGACGCCGAGCGACAGCGTCTCGAGATCGGACCCGAAGTCGACGCGCTCGTCGCCGACGCCGGGCAGGCCGCCGCCGTGGATCAGCTGGAGCAGCGCCGGCATGATCAGCGCCGTCAGCGCCAGCAGCAGCATCGCGGATTGCGCGGTGGCGGCAGTGCGGTTGAAGGTCTGCTTCTCCCGCTTCAGCCCGCCGACGAGCATCGCGGCTCCGAGGACGAGCAGGATGTTGCCCACGATCGAGCCGACGATCGAGGCCTTGACGACCTCCTGCAGACCCTCCTTGAGTGCGAAGAAGGCGATGATCAGCTCGGGTGCGTTGCCGAAGGTGACGTTGAGGAAGCCACCGATCCCGGGGCCCGTCTTGGCGGCGATCTGCTCGGTCGCCTCGCCCATCACCGCCGCGGTCGGGATCACCCCGAGCGCGGCGGCGCCAAAGATCAGGACGGGAGAGGCATGGGCGAGCTCGAGCGCGACCGCCGTCGGGATGAAGACCGCGAGGTAGTGAACGGGGCGCATTCGCGGGCGCGACTCTATGCGCCGTAGCGCCTACTCGTCGTCGACGTGCTCGATGCTGGACCCGTGCCGCTCGAGGTCCTCCTGCCCGAGCGGGTCGCCCTCGTCGTCGCTCTCGGGGTCTTCGAGCACCCTCGGCTGACGGCCGTCACCGCCGTGATAGGTCGCCTGGAAGGTCTCGAGCAGCTCGTCGCGTCGCGGCTCGTCGACCGGCAGGTCGTCGGCGATCAGGACCCAGTCGGCGCCCTCGAACTCCTCCAGCGCGAAGATCTCGTTGTCCATCGAGGACGAGTCGTCGACCACCACTACGACCTCGGTCTGAGGGTTGAAGTACGTCCCGGGGCGCACCAGAAGCTCGTCGATCTCGAAGCGCCGCCCGTCTGCCATGGCCTACGTATACCCGACCCGGCGGCGGCTACGCGCCGAGATCGGCGAGCCGGCGGTCGACCTCGGCCTCGACGTCGAGCGGCGGCTGGCCGCGTCGCGCACGCCGCTCGTTGGTCGCGACGACGAGGTCGCGCACCTCCGCGCGCAGCGCGGGATCGGCGCTTCGCGCGGGGCGGGAGAGTCGGCCCAGCTCCGCCTCGACGTCGATCGCGCCGTCGCCACGGGCCTCGCTACGCGCCGACTTGGCGTCGAGCAGCTGGCGCAGCTCCGCCTCGGCCTCCGCCAGCCAGGCCGCGCTGCCCGGCTGGGGCGTCGGTCGCAGCTCCGGCTCGTCGAGCGAGAGCCCGCTGCGACCGATCCCGCGGTAGAGGCGACCGCTGCCCGCGTAGCTGGCGCATGCTGCGAGCGCCGCGACGACTGCGATCGCGATCACGACGATGCCGAAGGTCTCTGCCATCCGGGTCAGGGTGACAGCCACGGGCCCGCTAGGCCAGTGGCTTTCCGGCGACCGGTCCGGTACCCTTCGCCCGAGGGTTGATTGACGAATCAATCGGGACGGGCGCCAGCGCTCCGTTCCGCCTGTCCCCGCCGCCCCCGAACTTTCAAGACTCCAAGGAGCGACAGTGGTCGATTTCACGCTTACCGATGAGCAGAAGGACATCCAGTCGATGGCGCACGACTTTGCCGAGAAGGAGATGCGCACCGTCGCCTGGGAGCTGGACAAGGAGGGCACCTGGCCCGGGGAGATCATCGAGAAGGCCTGGGACGTCGGCCTGATGAACACCCACATCCCGACCGAGTACGGCGGCCCGGGCCTCGACTTCCTGACCGGCTGCGTGATCGAGGAGGAGATCGGGTGGGGCTGCTCGGGCATCGGCACCTCGCTGATGTGCAACGGCCTCGCGACCGCCCCGATCGTGCTCGGCGGCTCCGAGGAGACGAAGAAGAAGTACCTCGGGATGCTGACCGAGGCGCCGAAGCTGGCCTCCTTCTGCCTGACCGAGCCGGACGCCGGCTCCGACGTCTCCGGCATGAAGACCACCGCCATCAAGCAGGGCGACAAGTACGTCATCAACGGCTCGAAGTGCTTCATCACCAACGGCTCGCACGCCGACTACTACACGGTCTACGCGAAGACCGACAAGGAGGCCGGCCACCGCGGCATGTCTGCCTTCGTGGTCGAGCGCAACTGGGACGGCGTGACCGTCGACAAGAAGGAGGACAAGCTCGGACAGCGTGCCTCCAACACCACGACGATCTCCTTCAACGACGTCGAGGTCCCGGCCGAGAACCTGATCGGCGAGGAGAACAAGGGCTTCAAGCTCGCGATGATGACGCTCGACCGCACGCGCCCCGGCGTCGCGGCGATGGCCGTCGGCATCGCCCGCTCGGCGTTCGAGTTCGCGACCGAGTACTCGAAGGAGCGCGTCCAGTTCGGCGTGCCGATCGCCATGCACCAGGCGATCCAGTTCATGATCGCCGACATGGCGACCAAGGTCGAGGCCGCGCGCCTGCTGACTTGGAAGTCGGCAGCTCTGCTCGACAACGGCGAGCGCAACACGCTGGTCAGCTCCCACGCGAAGCGCTTCGCGGCCGACTCCGCGATGGAGGTCACCACCGACGCCGTCCAGGTCTACGGCGGCTATGGCTTCATCAAGGAGTACCCCGTCGAGAAGCTGATGCGCGACGCCAAGATCATGCAGCTCTACGAGGGCACCTCCCAGATCCAGCGCCTGGTGATCGCCCGCGAGGTCCTGCTGCCGCGCCGCGCCGAGGCCCCGACGCCCGCCGCTGCGTAGGCCGCAGCAACATCGCAGCTCTCGAAGAGGCCGCCCCCGGGCGGCCTCTTCGCATTTCCTGGCGCGCTCGGTGTCAGGATGGCGCGATGGCGAGATCGGGGTCGACGAGGTCGAGTGGGGAGCGCAGCCGCGCGGCGGTCCGTGAGACGGTCGCCCACGCCGGCGGGCTCGGCGAGGCGACCGGCGGCGGACAGACGGCGGGCCGCGGTCAGGACCCGCTGTCGGGAGAGCTGCGGCGGCGCGAGGTGCTGCCGCTGCTGGTGCTGCACCTGATCGCCGCCGGGCCCTCTTATGGGAACCAGCTGATGGAGCGGATCGCCGGGATGACCGAGGGCGTCCTGACGGTGAACCCGAACACGATGTACCCGTTGCTGCGCAAGCTCGAGGCGGCCGGGCTGATCGAGGGCAACTGGGAGCACCCGGAGCGGCGGACGCGGCGCTTCTACTCGATCACCGACGCCGGCCGCGAGGAGTACGGACGGCTGGTAGACGAAGTGCGCCCCTTCCTCGACGCCGTCGCTCGCTCGATCGACGACATCGTCGGCGAGGTGTATGGGTAGCTGCGGTACTCGCCGGATCTCGCTCCTCCGAGCTTTGAGCGCCTCGTGGGACCGATCCGGCTGCGCCCTCCGCTAGTGGTGGCTCGGGCTGCGGTACGGTTGGCCGGCCAGCCAGTCGATCGAGGAGGAAGCAGGTGGCACGAGGTGAGGCTCGTCCGTTGAGCGGCAGGGTCGTTGCGATCACCGGCGCGGCGCGCGGAATCGGGCTCTCGACGGCGCGTGCCTGCGCGGCGCGGGGGATGAAGGTCGCGATCGGCGACCTCGACCTCGCAGAGGCCAAGCGGGCCGCCGAGTCGGTCCCCGGCGCGGTGGCGCTCGCGCTCGACGTGACCGAGAAGGCCTCGTTCGCGGCCTTCCTCGACGCGGCCGAGGCTCAGCTCGGCCCGCTCGACGTGCTCGTCAACAACGCGGGGATCATGCCGATCGGCCCCTTCGTCGACGAGGACGACGCGACCGCGGTCCGGCTGATCGACATCAACGTCCATGGCGTGCTGCATGGGATGAAGCTGGCACTGCCGCGATTCCAGGCGCGAGGCGGCGGGCACATCGTGAACATCGCCTCTACAGCCGGCAAGGCCGGCGTCCCGGGCGGAGCGACGTACTCCGGCACCAAGCACTTCGTCGTCGGGGTCAGCGAGGCCCTGAGGGGCGAGCTGCGCGGCAGCGCCATCGAGGTGTCGTGTGTGATGCCGGTCCCCGTCGACACCGAGCTCGCCACTGGCCTGCAGCAGGCGCGCGGATTCAAGAAGGTCAGTCCCGAGGAGGTGGCCGACGAGATCGTGGCGGTGCTCGAGCGGCCGCGCTTCGACGTCTTCGTCCCGCGCTCGGTCGGCGCGGTCTCGACGGTGATGAGCGCGCTCCCGCGCAGCGCCCGCGAGGCGGTTGCCCGCGGCCTCAAGGTCGACAAGGTGCTCGCGGCGGCGGATCTGGGCGCGCGCAAGGACTATGAGCTGCGCGCGGCGCGGTCCGAGCCCGGCCTCGAGCCCGGCGAGGAGCCCAAGCAGCTCTCCGGCGGCGGCTAGGCGGGGCGAGGCCAGCGGCCGATACCCTGCCGCGGCCAACCGAATCGGAAGGGAAGCATGCACGTATTCAAAGCCGCGGTCGTCGGCGCGGGGACGATGGGCGGCCAGATCGCCCAGACGATCGCCGCCTCAGGTATCCCCGTCGTCCTCAAGGACATCAAGCAGGAGCTGGTCGATGCCGGCCTAGCCGAGGCCCGCAACGTCACCCAGGGCCAGGTCGGCAAGCTGGTCCACAAGGGCAAGCTGACCGAGGAGCAGGGCGAGGCCGCGGTCCAGGAGGTCCTCGACCGGATCACCGGCACGACCGCCTATGAGGGCTTCGGCGACGTCGACTTCGTGATCGAGGCGGTGCCCGAGATCATCGGGCTCAAGCAGCAGGTCTTCGCCGAGCTCGACGCCGTGACTCCTGGTCACGCGATCCTCGCGTCGAACACCTCGTCGCTGTCGATCTCGGAGATCGGCGAGCAGACGCTGCGGCCGGACAAGGTCGTCGGCTTCCACTACTTCTACCCGGCCTCGATCATGCCGCTGATCGAGATCGTCGTCGGCGACGAGACGTCGCCCGAGACGGTCGAGAGCGCGCTCAACTTCGCCCAGGCGATCAAGAAGCAGCCGATCACCTGCGCCGAGGTCCCGGGCTTCGTCGTCAACCGCATCCTCAACTCCGCGGTCTGCGAGATCTGGCGCGCCCAGGAGGAGCAGGGCCTGTCGATCAAGAAGATCGACGAGGGCGTCGCCGCTGCGAACGTTGCGCCGATGGGCCCGTTCGTGCTCGTCGACCTGCTCGGCCTCGACACCGTCCTGCACGTGGCCCAGCATCTGCGCGAGAGCTACGGCGACCGCTTCTTCGTCTCGTCGGCGATGGAGCGGCTGGTCGGCGAGGGCAAGCTCGGCGCCAAGACCGGCGGCCACGGCTTCTACAGCGACGGCGAGCCGAACGTCGAGGGCGACGCCGACGCCGACGCCGAGGAGCTCGCCGAGCTCTGGTCCATGAAGGCGCTGCGCGAGTCGCTGCTGGTGCTCGAGGAGGGCGTCTCGACGGTGCGCGAGATCGACCTCGGCCTGATGGCGGGCGCCGGCCTCGACCCGCGCCGCGGCCTGATGCCGCCGTTCTGGAAGGCCGACATCGAGGGCCTCGACGTCGCGCTCGAGAAGATGGAGAGGCTCGAGGAGCGCTACGGCGAGGAGCGCTTCGGCGTCCCGGTCACCCTGCGCCGCCTAGTCGCTCAGGGGCGGCTCGGGATCGCGGCCGGTCAGGGCTTCTACGCCTGGGCGCGCCCCGACGAGGGCGACCAGCGCGAGACGGTAAAGCTCGAGACACGCGGAGACGTGGCGATCGCCTGGCTGTCCAACGCCCCGATGAACGCGATCTCGCCGCAGGTGATCGAGGACCTCGGCGCCGTCTGGGAGAAGGTGACCGGCGAGGGCAAGGTGGGGGCGATGGTGATCGCGTCGTCGATGCCGGTCGTCTACTCGGCGGGCGCCGACATCAAGGCGTTCACCCAGATGGACGAGCAGAAGGGCGCCGAGCTGATCCACTCCGGCCACGCGCTCCTGCGCGACCTCGGCCAGAACCGCGTCTCGACGATCGCCGCCGTCAATGCGATCGCCTACGGGGGTGGCTGTGAGCTGGCGATGGCCTGCGACGTGCGGATCGCCGCCGAGTCGGCGATCTTCGGCCAGCCGGAGATCAAGCTCGGGATCATCCCCGGGTTCGGGGGCACTCAGCGGCTGCCGCGCCTGGTCGGCGAGAACAAGGCGCTCGAGATGAACCTGACCGGCGACGCGATCACCGCCGGCGACGCCTACGAGCACGGCCTCGTCAACCGCGTCGTGCCGGACCACGAGCTGTTCGACACCGCCCTGTCGTGGGCGCGTAAGCTCGCCGGCCAGGCGCCGGTCGCGGTCGAGCAGATCAAGAAGGTGTCGGCCGCCGGCGACCTCGACGAGGGCATCGAGGCCGAGAAGGCCGGCTTCGCGGCCGTCTTCGCGACCGAGGACGCCAAGGAGGGCATCGGGGCCTTCCTGGGCAAGCGCGATCCCAAGTGGTCGGGGCGTTAGGGACGCGAAAGACAGAAGATGCTCGCCACTCGCGGAAACAGCCGGGAATCGGCCGCTGGGGCGGCCTCTCTAGCTGAGCTTCTGACTGCGGCTGAGCGAGCGGTAGTGCTGACGGGGGCGGGGATCTCGGTGCCGTCCGGGATCCCCGACTTCCGCAGCCCCGGCACGGGGATCTGGGAGGGCGTCGACCCGATGGAGGTAGCCCACGTCGACGCCTGGCGGCGCGACCCCGACCGCTTCTGGAGCTTCTACGGCTCTCGCTTCACGGGACTCGTGGACAAGCGCCCCAACCGAGCCCACGAGATCGTCGCCGAGTGGGAGCGCAGCGGTCGGGTCCGCGCGGTGATCACTCAGAACATCGACCGCTTGCACCGCGCTGCCGGGAGCCGGCGGCTGCTCGAGATCCATGGCTCGATCGAGTCGAGCGTCTGCCCGCAGTGCAGCGGCCGGACCGGTATCGAGCAGGTCGTCGCGCAGCTCGCCGCCGGCGACGGCGCGCCGGAGTGCCCCGCCTGCATCGCGCCGCTGAAGCCCGACGTGGTGCTCTTCGGCGAGCTGCTGCCCGTCGACGTGATGGCCGAGGCCGAGCAGCTCGCGCTCGAGGCCGATCTGATGGTCTGCATCGGCAGCTCGCTGACCGTGCACCCGGCAGCCGGACTGCCGCAGTTGACGCTCGGCTCGGGCGGCCGGCTCGCGATCGTCACCGAGGGCGCCACCCCGCTCGACGACCGCGCGACCGTCAAGCTGGCCGGCGACGTCGTCGAGGGCCTCGAGGCGGTCGCGCTCGCGCTCGCCTAGCGGAGGGCGCGGGCGCAGCTAGCGGAACGAGGCTCGGCAGCAGGATCAGCTGGAGCTGTCGAGCCGGCGCGCGCGCAAGGCCGACTCCATTCGCCCGACGCTCGCCGCCAGCTCGTCCGTGAGGCCCTCGGGGAGGTCGCCGCGCAGCGCGGCATTGGCGGCGTCGCCGATCGTCCTGCGGTCGCTCTCGAGCTCGCCGCGGAGACCGTCGGGCAGCTGCGACAGCTCGGCGAGCAGCGCCTCGAGCGCCACGCGTGCCTGCAGGGCGGCCTCGCGGCCGCGTCCGGCCCCCAGGTCCAGCCGCGCGCGCAACACCAGCTCCTCGCATGCCAGGACGCGCTCACGACCGCTGAGCAGCGCCGCGAAGCGCTCCTCGGGCGCCTCCATCGATCGCTTGGCGCGCGCGACGCCGGCGGACGGGAGCTCGAGGGCCTGCTCGAAGAGTCCCGCGACCGCGTCCTCGCCGGAGCCGAAGCCGATCCGCGTGATCAGCGCTTGGGCGTAGGCGACGTCACGGACGTGTGGGTCGGCGCGCGCGACGCGGTAGGCGTGCAGCGCGCTGTTGAGCGTGGCAAGCGCTCGCTCGAGCTCGCGCTCGCGGCGCTCGCCGTCGTCGCGGACGGCCGACAGCCAGACCTCCGCGTGATCGCGGGTGGGGAAGGGGTCGGTGTGGACGACGGTGGCCCTGCTGGTGGGCACGGCCTCCGGCGAGGCATCGGTCACCGGCTTGGCGCGCCGGCCGCGAAGGCGTCGTCGTTGCGGGGCTGCGAGCGTCGACAGCACGAGCACCGTCTCGGGCCGCTCGCCCGGGTCGGCACGGACCATGTAGCGGCCGTCGCCGGGGCCGAGCAGGAAGCCGAACTCGAGCTGGACGAAGCCGAACAGGGAGGATGCCATCACGAGGAACCGTCGCAGACGCCGGCTGGCGCCGTCCGTTTCGCGACGCCGCTACTCGCCGCCGTGGGCGTGCGAGGCCGGCTTGTCGGCCGGCAGCGAGTACTTCGACGGCTCGGTCGGGACGACAGGGTTGTCGATCTCGCGCAGGCGGGCGATCAGGTCCGACCACTGGCCGGGCTCGAGAACGGCGAGCGCCTGCTGGCCGAGCCTGCGGTTCTGGCCGAACAGCGGCTGGAAGCCGACGTGGATGTGGTCGTGATGGTCGCCCATCGCGATCGTGTTCTGGCCGTAGTCGAGCAGGCTGATGATCTGGTCGGGCCGCATCGTGCCTTGCAGGCGCATCAGCCGGCGAACGGCCTGGTCGGTGACGCCGCCCGGCTCCTGGTGACCGAGGATCGGCACGCCGTTGATCTCCGCGACGTCGACGGCGTTGCCGGACGAGTGGTGCGAGACGTTGCCCGACGCCGTCAGGAAGCTGTGGCCGGACTTCAGGCTCGTGACGGTCGGGCGTAGCCCCGACTCGGCGAGATAGGCCAGGGTGGCGAGGACCCGGCGGTCGACCTGGCCGGACTGGATGTCGGAGCGGCCACCCTCGTAGATCTCGATTCGCTCGTCGGCCAGCACGCGCTTCTCGAGCAGCGGCTTGGGCAGCAGCAGGATCTGGCCGATCGAGAGGCTCCCGGCACGAGCGTCACGGCCGTAGAGCACGTTCTTGCCCGCCGCGCGGTAGATCGCCGTCGCCTCGAGCAGCTTCCAGCCGTCGAGGATCGGCTTCGGATCGATCGACGGGGCGCCCCTGCCCGCCGGGCGAATCCCGAAGTCCAGGTGCGCGGCCTTCGCCGGGTCGACCTTGCCGATTCGGCCGAGGATCGTCCCGCCGATGACCCGCGAGCCGACCTTCAGGCGGCGTAGGCGAACGTCCTTGGCGTCGGCGCCGAACGGGCGCGAGAAGTAGTTGCTGTAGGTCTCGAACTTCCCGTTCAGGCGTGCCTTGGCGGCCAGCAGCTGCTCGAGGCCGCCGGACTCGCGGGCGCCCTCGGCGTTCGGGTGGGCGAAGAGGCGCTCCTTGAAGGGCAGCGAGGCAGTCGGCTCCACGGCGCTCGCCGCGACCTCGTCGTCCGTAGCGTCGTCGCTGGCGGCCTGTCGGCCCGCCGACGCAGCCTTGGTCGGCTCCGGGTCGACGGCGTCTCCGTTGGCCTTGATCGCGCGGACGTCGGTCGCGTCCTCCTTCAGCACCGGGTAGTGCTCGGCGATCTCGCCGAGGCCGGCGTAGGTGTAGCGATTCCCGTACACGTCCTGGAGCACCACGTAGTTGCCGAGTCGCGGAGACTCGCCGACCTTCTTGATCACGCCGTCGTTGGTAGCTACGACGGGGGAGCCCTTCTGGGCGAAGATCTCGAGCGAGCGGCGGTCGTCTTGGGACTCGACGACGTTGGCGGCGTTCTCGCCGGCCTGCACGCGCTTGACCGCCTCGCGCTCGGCTATGTCGTCGGCGTAGCGCGCCCGCGCGGCGACCGGGAAGCGGCCCTCGGTCAGACCGGTCAGCGAGCCGACGAGGTCAGCGGGGACGCCGGAGATCAGCCGGGCGCGCAGCAGCACCGAGTCGACGTACCAGTCGGCGTGGTTGTAGGCGAAGATCGCGCCGCGGACGTCGTTCTCGTAGTTGGCCGCCTTGAGGTAGCGGGCGGCCGCGAAGATCGCGTCGACCGGGTTGTACGGGTCTTTGCGGCCGTCCTTGTTGGCGTCGACGCCGTACGCCCGCCAGGACGGGGGCATGAACTGCATCCAGCCGAGGGCGCCGGCGCTGGAGACGTTGAGGTTGCGGCCGTAGTCGGTCTCGATCTCGTTGATCGCCGCCAAGATCTCCCAGCGGATCCCGTACTCGATCCCGGCCGCCTGGTAGATCGGCAGCAGGAAGAGCGGGACTCGGAACTTGCGGATCACGAAGTTGGGCACGCCTTGGGCGACCGACGGGCCGGGCAGCGCGTCGAAGAAGGCCGGATTCGAAACCGAGGGCGAGCCGTCGGGGTTGCGCAGCGCAGGAGGCTCGGCCTGGGCGCCACCGCCGTTGCCCTCACCCTCAGGTGAAGGTTGAGCCTTCTTGCTGGTAGGACGCTTGACCTGGCGCCGATCGTCGCCACCCGACTTCTGCTTGCGCCCGGCGCTCGGCGTGGGCGCGGAGTCTGCGGGATCGGTCTCGAGCGGGCCGGGCGCCGGCGGGGGCGGGGTGGTCGGCGGCGCGGGCGTCGTCTCGGGAGCCGGCGTGGTCGGAGCGGGCGGGGGCGGCGGCGTGGTCGCCGTGGGAGGCGGCGGCGGAGGCGTCGTCTCGGTCGTGGTTGCCGCCGGCGCCACCTCCTGCTGGGTCACCGACTGGACCGGGCCGATGTCCGCGGGCAGCTGAATCGCCGACACGGGCGTGCCCGGAGGCACGTCGACCGTGATCGTGACGACCTCGCCGCTGACCAGGGTGACTGTGAGCACGCGCGTCTCGGCCGAGGCCGCCACCGTGAAGCCGGTGAGCGCCGCGGTCAGCGCAACGCCTGCGCAAAGCAGGGTGTGCCACAGCCGCTTCTTCATCCCGGAAATTGGTCTCCTCCTTGCACGCCCCCGGCGGGGACGCTCTTAGGCGCGCGCAAGCTTATAGATCGGCTGGGCGCAGGCAGAACGCTAGCTATCGCATCGGAGAGGTACAAGGGGGATCGGTAAGTCGAGAGAAGCCCCGCGTCGTGCGGGCGTGCGTCCCCGAGTATCGGCACACACAGCCGATAACGCAAATGCTGGACGGGCGATTGCGGGCCGCAGGACGTCCTGTCGAACGCCGCCGCCGCATCCCCACGTGATGCTAACCGTCGACTGGAGCTTTAGGCCAGGCTCTCGGATTCGAAAGGCGGCCTCTTCCCTGTACGCTCCCCGACACATGCCTGCCGACCGCGACCTCCCCTTCGTAGACCGAGTCTCCCAGCAGGGCGAGGAGGCGCTCGGCCGGCTCGCCGAGCAGCTGGTCGGCAATCCGATCGTGACCGGCGCGGTCTCGCGCGCCTTCGAGGCCCGTGAGAAGGCCGTCCAGGCCCAGGAGGCTGCGCTGGGCGCCTTGAACATCCCATCCGCCGCCGACATCGAGCGCGTCACCCGACGGTTGCGCTCGGTCTCGCAGCGTCTCGAGTCGATCGAGGACGCCCTCGACCGGCTCGAGGAGCGTCTCGCCACCCCGCCGCCGAAGCCCAAGGGCAAGGCCACGGCGAAGGCCAAGAAGCGCTAGTCGACCGCCCGCCTCAACGCGGTCCAGCCCGCCTCGCCGAGCCTCACGCCGAGCGGCTCCACCTCGCCGTGCGGGATGCGCCGGCGCCCGCCGTCGGCTAGGAGGTCTGTCACCCCGAGCACCACGGCTGCGGCGACGCGGCGCCGACCCGCGACGGCGAGCAGCGTCGCGGCCTCCATCTCGACGACGTCCGCTCCGCTGGCCAGCCAGCTCGCCGGCAGATCCGAGCGCGGGTCGTAGAAGAGGTCGGTGCTGACAGCCGTCACCGCTTGGATGCCTCCGGCGGTCAAGGCGGCGGTGAGCGACTGTTCGGGCTCGAGCGGCGACGTCGCCCCCAGCGCGGCGCTCGTGCCGTCGGCGCCGATCACGCGCTCGGCGGCCACCAGCTCGCCCAGCTCGAGCCCATCGCGAAGGGCGCCGCAGGTCCCGATCCGCACGAGCGTCGTAGCGCCGAGGTCGATCAGCTCCTCGACGACGATCGCCGCGCTCGGACCGCCCATCCCGGTCGCCTGCACGGTAAGCGGCTCGCCGTCCTGTGCGGTCCCCGTGTACCCCCAGAGGCCGCGGTTGTGGTTGAACATCCTCGGCCGATCGAGCAGGGCCTGGGCAACCACCAGGGCACGGTGGGGATCGCCGGGCAGCAGCACGCGCTCGGCGAGCGGCGCGGCGGGCCTCAGGTGGAGGGTCGCCGGGTCGGTCACGGAGCGCCACCCTACGCATCGCACTCGGCGACCGCGGCGGCGCGGCTATCCTCGCCGTGTGCCCGACCGGCCAGACATCCAGGACGCCCTGCGCGACGCGGTCGACCGCACCGTGCGCGCGACCGTCGACACGCGCGAGCGCGCCCAGGGCGCGGCGGGCGGCGTCGCCGAGGCGGTCGACGACCTCGTCAAGGGGGCCGAGCGCAACATCACACGCGGCCGCCGCGGCGTCCTGGCGGCAGTCGAGGATCGCCTGCCCGCCAGCCAGGACGACATGCGCGCGCTGCGCTCGGAGCTGCGCCGGATCGACAAGCGCCTCGCCGAGATCGAGCGCCGGCTCGCGAAGGTCGGCTAGAAGTGAACGCCCTTGAGCAGGTAGGCCATCGCGACGGCCTCGGTCGACATCTCGTCGTCCGGCCTGCCATCCGCTAGCTCGGCCGCGGCGCCGTCGCCCTTCTTCGCGGCGGTCGAGTCTGGAAAGAGGTTGTAGGCGGTGTTGAGGATGATGTCGACGGTCGAGGGCGAGAGCGAGTAGAGAATCTCGCCGAAGGTCCCAAGCCGCGACGCCTTGCGCTTCGGCTTGTCGATCATCGCGTCGCAGAGCATCTGCGCCGCCTCCTCGGGCGTGAGCGTCGGGAACGCCTTGTAGATGTCGGTCGGCGCGATCATCGGCGTCCGCACGAGCGGCATGTAGACGGTCGTGAACTTCACGTTGTCGGCGACGCACTCCGGCGCCGCGCAACGCGAGAAGGCGTCGAGCGCAGACTTCGAGGCGACGTAGGCGGAGAAGCGCGGCGTGTTGGTCTGGACGCCGATCGAAGAGACGTTGACGACGTGGCCCGACTTGCGCTCGCGCATGCCCGGCAGGAAGGTCATGATCAGCTTCAGCGCCCCGAAGTAGTTCAGCTGCATCGTGCGCTCGTAGTCGTGGAAGCGGTCGTAGGAGCGCGCCACCGAGCGCCTGATCGACCGTCCGGCGTTGTTGACCAGGACGTCGACGCCGCCGTGCTCGTCGACGATCTCCTGCCCCACGCGCTCCACGTCGTCGAGGTCGGAGAGGTCGGCGGGGTGGACGTGTGCGGTCCCGCCCGCGGCGCGGATCTGCTCGGCGACCTCCTCGAGCTTCGCGCGCGTGCGCGCGACGAGGATCACGATCGCGCCCGCCTCGCCGATGCGGACCGCCGTCTCGAGCCCAATCCCCGACGAGGCGCCCGTGATCACGATGCGCTTGTCGCGGACCGCCGTCGTCAGCGAGCGATCGCGAAACAGCGCGGGGTCGAGGTTGCGCTCCCAGTAGTCCCAGAGTCGGCCGGCGTAGCTGTCCAGCGGCGGGACTGCGATGCCCGTCCCGCTCAGCGCGCGCTGAGCGTCGCGTGCGTCGAAGGTGCACTTGAAGTCGCGCACCTCCATCGCCTCGGGTGGGATGCCGAGGTCGCGATAGACCTGGTTGCGGATCTTCTTGACCGTCGGCAGCGCCATCACGCCGGCGCGGACCGGGGCCGGGACGGCCTTGGTCAGGTTCTCGTCGACGCGCATCGCCAGCTGCGGCGCGTGTGCCGCCTTGGCGAAGGTGTTGATCGCGGCGCCGACGGTCATCGGCTCGGGGTCGACGAGGTGATAGGTGTCGCCGGGCAGGTCCTCGTCCGCCATGTGGCCGATGTGGTCGATCGCACGCGCGACGAAGTCGACCGGGACGATCGTGATCTTGCCGCCCTCGGGACCCGCGAGCGGCATCCAAGCCGGCAGTGCGCCGCGTAGCTTCTTCAGCAGCGTGAAGAGGTAGTACGGCCCGTCGATCTTGTCGATCTCCCCGGTCCGGGAGTGGCCGACGACGATCCCCGGCCGGTAGACGAGCGTCTTGGCCTCCGCGTCGCGGCGCACCATCTGCTCTGACTCGTACTTCGTCCGGTGGTAGTGGTGGGGCAGTCGCTGCCCCTCGTCGAGCATGTCCTCTTGGAAGACGCCCCGGTAGTCGCCCGCGACGGCGATCGAGCTGACGTGGTGGAACCGCCCGACCCGCCGGGAGTTCGCGAAGTCGACCGCGTGACGGGTGCCCTCGACGTTCGCGCGCTGCGCGGTCTGCTCGTCCGCCTCGATGTCGTAGACCGCGGCAAGGTGGAAGAAGTGGTCGATCGCCAGCTCGGCTGGAAGGGCCGACTCGTCGACGCCGAGCGCCGGCTGCGAGAGGTCGCCGGGCACGGCGACGATCCGTCCCTCGGCCGCGTTCAAGCGCTGCGTCAGGGCATCGACCTTGCCGCGCGAGCCCTCGCGAGCTAGCACGTAGATCGTCCCGTCGCGCTTCAGCAGCTCCTCGACGAGGTGCCTCCCGATGAATCCCGTCGCGCCGGTGACGAAGTAGTTCACGCCGGGCGAGTGTATCCCGGCCCGCTACCGCTGTAGCTTCAGCACGTCTGTGAACGACGAGCAGCTCACTCTCAACGAGGTCGCGGAGCGGGCGGGCGTGTCGCCCGCGACGCTGCGGCGCTGGGTCAAGGAGGGCTTGATCCCGCAGCTCGACCGCAGCGACGGAAGGGCTTGGAGCCCGGCGGCCGCCGCGCAGGCACGGGTGGTGGCGCGGCTGCGCGATCGCGGCCACACGATCGCGCAGATCCGCCAGGCGACCGACGACGGCCGGCTCGCCTTCGGCTTCGTCGAGGAGCTGCTGCCGAGCGAGGACGGCGACGCGTCCCTGCAGGAGGTCGCGAAGGCGGCCGGCCTCGCCCCGGCGCTGATCGAGCGGCTGTGGAGCAGCTTCGGCCTGCCGGGCCAGGACCTCGACGCGATGTCCGACGAGGACGTCGAGGCGATGCGCGAGGCAGCCGGCGTGCTGTCCGCCGGCCTCCCCTTGGTCGCCTCGCTGCAGCTCGCGCGCGTCTACGGCCAGGCGCTGTCGCAGATCGCCGACGCCGAGGTGCGGTTGATCCACCTCTACGTCCACGAGCCGCTGATGCGCGAGGGCGTCCCGGGCCTGGAGATGGCCGAGCAGATGGAGGTCCTCGCGCGCGACCTGCTGCCCCGCTCCTCGACGCTGATGGAGTATTTGCACCGCCGCTACCTGGCCCACTTCGTCGCCCAGGACGTCGTCGGTCACATGGAGGTCGAGCTCGACGGCGAGGTCGACCTCGGACGGCTGCGCGTCGGGATCTGCTTCTGCGACCTCGCCGGCTACACGCGCTTCACCGAGGAGGAGGGTGACGAGCAGGCGCTCTCCTTCGTCGAGCGCTTCGTCGACAGCGTCACCGAGACGCTGCCCGACGACGCCCGGGTCGTCAAGACGATCGGCGACGAGGTGATGATCGTCGGGCAGGACATCCAGGCGCTTACCGAGTGGGCGGTCCGCTTCCAGGCCGAGTTCACCGCACGCCCCGAGCCCCGCATCGGCATCCACTACGGCGCTGCGCTCTACCGCGACGGCGACTACTTCGGCCGCGAGGTCAACCTCGCCTCGCGCGTCGTCGCCCGCGCGCGCGGCGGCGAGGTGCTGGCGACCGACGCCGTCGTCGAGCACGTGACCTCCGGCCGCCTCGCATTCGAGGGGATCGGTCAGGTCAAGCTCAAGGGCTTCGACGAGCCGCGCCAGCTCTGCCGCGCGACCGGCCTCGCACGGTGACTGAGACCGCCGATCCCGGCGCTGCGCTCGCCGCGGCCCGCTCCAGCGGTCTCGTCCGCCCCGGCGAGCCGCTGCTCGTGATGCTCTCCGGTGGTGCCGACTCCGTCTGCCTGCTCGACGTCGCCCAGCGGCTCGGCGCCGACGTGACGGCCCTGCACGTCAACTACGGCCTGCGCGAGGCGTCCGACGCCGACGAGCGCCACTGCCGGGACTTGTGCGCCGCATCGGGTGTCGAGCTGATCGTCGAGACGATCTCCCTGCCGCCCGAGGGAAACGTCCAGGCGCTCGCGCGCGACGCGCGCTACCGCCTCGCCGAGCGTCACGCCAGCGGCGACTACGCCGCGGCCCACACGCTCTCGGACCAGGCCGAGACTGTGCTCTACCGGCTCGCCGTCTCGCCCGGCCGGAGGGCGCTGCTTGGCATGGAGCCGCGTCGCGGAATGCTGGTCCGGCCGCTGCTCGAGGCGACCGCCGAGGAGACCCGCGCCCACTGCCGTGCCCACGACCTAGCCTGGCGCGAGGACGCCTCCAACAGCGACCCCCGCTTCGCCCGCGCCCGCGTCCGCCACGGCCTCCTACAGACGCTGCGCGAGGTCTCGCCGAGCGCCGAGCGCACCATCGCCGAGACCGCCGCCCAGCTCCGCGAGGAGGCCGACGTCCTCGACGCCGCGGTCGCCGACGCGCTCGAGCGCCTCGGCGGCGGCCCCGCCGTCGAGGCCGCCGCCCTCGCCGATCTCGGCCCTGGCCTGGCCCGTCTGATCCTCCGCCGCCTCGCCGAGCGCGCAGCCGGCGCCCCACACCCCCTCTCGCGCACCGACGTCGCGGCCATCCTCGCCCTCGCCGGAGCAAGGACGTCCCACCACTCCGCCGACGTAGCCCCGGGGAATGGACATCCAAGCAGCGGTTCCCAAGCGGATTGGATGTCCATTCCCCGGGGCGTACCTACCACGCCCGAGGAGCCTCAGGGGGGCACCCGCACCCTCGACCTCGGCAACGGCCTCCGCGCCATCGCCGAGTACGGCACCCTCCGCTTCCGCGCCGGGCCCGAGTCCCCGACCCCCGATCCCGCCACGCTGCCGATCCCGGGCAGTGTCCGCTTCGGTGCCTGGGAGGTCGAGGCCCGCGCCGGCGGCGGCGGCGAGGTCGACCTGAGCGCCGCCGCGCTCGGCGACGCCGTAACGGTGCGCGGCTGGCGCGACGGCGACCGCATGCGGCCGCTCGGCCTCGGTGGGACCAAGTCGCTCCAGGACCTCTTCACCGACCGCAAGATCCCCCGCGAGCTGCGGCGATCGCTGCCGGTCGTGGAGGCTCGTGGCGAGATCGCCTGGGTCGCGGGCGTGGCGGTCGGCGAGCGGTTCGCGGCCGCGGCTGCGCCGGGGCCCACGATCGGGCTGTCCGCGCGGCGTGCGGCCGCCACCTAGACTCGCGGCCCGTGGTCGCCCCCGAGATCGGCGAGATCCTCGTCCAGCGCGACGACCTCGCGCACCGTGTGCAGGCGCTCGCCGAGCAGATCTCGCGCGACTACGCCGGGCGCTCGCTCCTCCTGATCGGGGTTCTCAAGGGCGCGATGTTCTTCCTCAGCGACCTGATGCGCCAGCTCGAGGTCGACTGCGAGGTCGACTTCATGGCCGTCTCCTCCTACGGCTCCTCGACGAGCTCCAGCGGGGTCGTGCGGATCCTCAAGGACCTCGACGGCCCGATCGAGGGACGCGACGTGCTGATCGTCGAGGACATCGTCGACTCGGGCCTGACGCTCAGCTACCTGCTGCGCACGCTGCGGGCACGCGACCCCGCCTCGGTCGAGGTCTGCGCGCTGCTGACCAAGCCGGAGCGGCGCAAGGTGGACCTGCCGATCCGCTATGTCGGCTTCGAGATCCCGAACCGCTTCGTGATCGGCTACGGCCTCGATCACGCCGAGCGGTTCCGCAACCTGCCCTACGTGGCAGTCCTCGACGGGCCCACCTCCTGAGCGCCCCAAACGCAGGCGCCGAGCGGCGGGAGGGGCGCTACACCCTTGCTACCCTGTCGTTTCACCCGCTAAGGCGAACCTTCGGCATCTACCCGTCGCATTCAGTCCGCGCGGGTCGCGGCCGATAGAGAGACCTCCTGTGAGCCGATTCTTCAAGAGCGCCCTGTTCCCGATCCTGATCGTCGTCGTGCTGGCGTTCTTCGCGCAGAAGCTGATCAGCCCGGGCGAGCAGAAGAAGGACACCAGCTACAGCCAGTTCGTCACCCAGGTCGAGAACGACCAGGTCAAGAAGGCGACGCTCAACACGAAGAACAACCGGATCGACGTCGAGCAGCGCAACGGCGACAAGTACGAGACCGCCTATCCGGACAACACCGAGCCGAGCCTCGTCAACAAGCTCCAGGCGGCCAACGTCGACGTCGACGTCAAGGCGAAGTCCGGCAGCGGCTGGATCACCGCGCTGACCTACATCTTGCCGTTCGTGATCTTCCTGCTCTTCTGGCTGTTCATCATCAACCAGATGCAGGGCGGCGGCTCGAAGGTGATGTCCTTCGGCAAGTCGCGCGCCAAGCGGATGTCGGTCGACTCGCCGAAGATCACCTTCCGCGACGTCGCCGGCGTCGACGAGGCGGTCGAGGAGCTGCACGAGATCAAGGAGTTCCTCGAGAACCCGAAGAAGTTCCAGGCGCTCGGCGCGCGGATCCC
This sequence comes from Thermoleophilaceae bacterium, assembly GCA_036259535.1. Taxonomy (GTDB): domain Bacteria; phylum Actinomycetota; class Thermoleophilia; order Solirubrobacterales; family Thermoleophilaceae; genus JAAYBF01. Next base: position 82 of record DATABO010000044.1, on the reverse strand, counting down.
CAAGGGCGTGCTGCTCTACGGGCCGCCCGGCACCGGCAAGACGCTGCTCGCACGCGCCGTCGCCGGCGAGGCCGGCGTGCCG
>DATABO010000043.1:0-11238 GCA_036259535.1 Thermoleophilaceae bacterium | reverse complement strand
CCCCCCCCCCCCCCCCCGCGACCCTGACCCGTGGCTGCGGATCGCCACGATCCAGCTCGACCGTCGCGACGCTCCCGCGCCGGCGCTCGCCGCGGCCGAGCAAGCGTTGCGCCGCGACCCGCATTCGGCGCGGATCCTCGCGCTGCGCGACCGCGCGGCTCAGCTGCTCGCCGCCCGCCAGGCCGCGGCCACTTCCGCACCAGCTGGCCCGTAGCCGCGACCGTCGCGCGGCGGTATGCTCGCTTTGCCGGGCAGGGGAAACGCCGATGACGAGCGGAGCGTCACGGATGGAGAGCGGGATCGCAGCACCAGAGCGGGAAGCACTGTGCCACGCGCTCACGCGCCTGGTGTCCGAGCACGGCTGGGTCGGCGCGACGCCAAGCCGCGTCGCTCGCGAGGCGGGCGTCGCGCCGCACGGCTTCTACGACCACTTCCGCAGCCTCGAGCAGTGCTACCTCGCGGTCTTCGACCGGATGCTCGCCCGCATGACGCGCTGCGCCCGCCGGGCGGTCGCCTCGCGCACGCTGGCGTTGGGAGCCGATGCCTGGCAGGAGCAGCTCGACGCGATCTTCAGCTGCGTGCTGACGTTCTTCTCGCTCGAGCCGGCACTCGCCCGCACCTGCCTCGTCGAGGGCCTCTCAGCGGGTCCCGCGGCCCGCGCGCGCCGCGACGATGCGCTCGGCCGCTTCACCAGCTACGTCGAGGGACTGCGCCTGACCCACGGGGAGCCGATGCCTCCGCTCGCCGCCGAGCTGATCGTGTTGGGCACGAGCGAGCTGATTCACACCCGCGTCGCGCGCGACGAAGCGGAGCAGCTGCCGACCCTGTTGCCGGAGCTGCGCCAGCTGTGGCTCGTCACGGTCGAGCAGCAGGTCGAGCTGCCCGAGCCCCTCGTCGCCTGAGGACCTCCGCGCCGCAATACAGATACCTAGCGGTGTCTGGCGTTGAAGCCGCTGGCAGACTCGGTCAGAGCCTTCCAGATGCTAGGAACCCCCGCTCTAGAGAGGGCTTTGGGTGCCCTTTCGAAGGAGAGGCGACAGAAATTGGAGAACATCTGCGTTCCTAGAAACTCGAAATTTATGGTTGCATCGAGAGAACTGGGCGTCTATGGTGGTGGGCATGTGGGATCAGGCGAACATCAAGCTGACCGGTGGCCCACATGGGATCCCCCGCCCCGTGGTGACCAAGATCCAGCGCGACCGGCTGATGCGCGCGATGGCGAGAACGGTGGCCGAGTATGGCTACCAGGAGACCACGGTCCGCCGCCTGCTCGGACGCGCCGGGCTGTCGCGACGGACCTACTACGAGCTGTTCGAGGACAAGGAGGACTGCTTCCTCGCCGCCTACGACGAGGCGGTCGAGCACGTCCTCGGCCTGACGATCAAGGCCTACGCCCAGGGAGAGACCCCCGAGGAGAAGATCGAGCGCGGACTGCGCGCCTTCCTGCAATTCTGCGCAGACGAACCGGACATCGCGCGGATGTGCATCGTCGAGGTGCTCGCCGCGGGGCCCTCCGCCCGTGCCCGCCGTGCCGCGACGATGGAGCGGCTCGCCGGTCTGATGGAGGGTGCGCTCAACGAGCTGCGCGGCGACGAGCGGCTCTCGAAGCTCTCCGCGCGCGGACTGATTGGAGGAGTACACGAGCTGATCTACACGCCGATCGACCGCGGCGAGACCGAGCACCTGCCGGAGCTCGCCGAGCAGATCGTCTCGAGCCAAATCGCGCCGCTGGTGCTGGTCTAGACATAGAACCAGCGGTTCCGCTCTGTAGAGCGACAAGCCCGACACACTCGCGTACCATTCGGGTACCCACAGGGTGTCCGGCGGCGGTAGACTGTCAACGTGCCGACCGCCGCCTCGAAGGATCGCCGTGGCCTCTAGGAAGAGCGGCCGCTCGGGGAGCGGGGGCACTCCGCCGCGGCGCCCCGCCCGGCGCCGGCCGGATCAGATCCCGGGTGGCCGCCACGGGCTCGCACCCGAGGAGGTCGCCGAGTCGCAGCGCAGCCGCATCCTCGCGGCGATGACCGACGCCGTCGGCCGCGACGGCTACCAGACCGCCCGCGTGGCCGACGTGATCGCCCACGCAGGCGTGTCGCGCAAGACCTTCTACGAGCACTTCGAGGACAAGGAGCACTGCTTCATCGCCGCCTACCAGCAGGCGCTAGCCCGCCTGCTGTCGGTGACGCTCGAGGCCTTCGAGGCCCAGGACGAGTGGGTCGACCAGCTGCGCGCGGGCCTGACGGCGCTGCTCAACGCGCTCGCCTACGAGCCCACCGTCGCGCGGGTCTGCTTCGTCGAGGTGCTCGCCGCCGGCCCGAACGCCGTCGCCACGCGCAACGAGGCGATGCGCGGCTTCGCCTACATCTACGACAGCGGCCGGCTGGAGTCCGACGGCGACCTGCCGGGGTTCACCGGCATCAGCATGGTCGGCGGCCTCAGCGAGATCCTCTACCGCGAGATCACCGCCGGGGCCACCGCTGAGCTGCCCCAGCTGATCCCCGAGCTCATGTACATGAGCGTGCTGCCGTTCGTCGGCGCCGATGCCGCCGCCCGGGAGCTCGAGCGCGGCCGGCGTCGTCACCAGGGCTCGCAGAGCTAGCTCAGACGCGGCGGTGCGCCCGGGGCACGCGCTGGCGGGCCGCCAGCTCGATCTGCTTGCGCGCCGTGACGTCGACGGTCGTGTTGACCGTCCCGCGACGCGCCCCGTCGTCGTCGATGAGCGGGAGCGAGGTCATCTCGAGCCAGATGTGACGCCCATCGGCCTGGGTCAGCCGACGATCGCACCGCTCTGCGTCCATGCAGTACTCCCCGCGCACCATCTGCGGCACGTCCTCGAGGAAGTCGCGCATCGGCCGGCCGACCACGTCCGCGGCGGGAAGGCCCAGCAGCTCGGTCATCGCGCTGTTGACGTAGGTGGTCACGCCCTCGCGGTCGGCGACCCAGACGCCGACGCCGACGTGGTCCATCAGCCAGCCGGCCGGCGGCGTCCAGCCATCGCCGGAGGGCGGGCCGCCGTCGCGACCGGCCCCACCGCCGCTACCGCCATTCGCGTCCCCTCCCTGGTCGCCGTCGCCGCCTCCGCTGCGCCAGTCGCCGTGCCGTGCGCCGGCGCGAGCCGCCGCCTTGACGGCAACGCGACGCAGCACGACCTCCTCGCGCAGCGAGTACTCCGGCTCGCCGGAGTCGCGCAGCGTGGCGATCACCGCGAGGACCCGCCCCCCGACCAGCACCGGCGCCAGCAGGGCATGGGCACGCCGCATCCCGATTCCCGTGTCGACGGCCAGCTCGCCGAGCCGGACTCGGCGGACGCGCACCGGCGCGCCGCTGGTGACGACCTGGCCGGGCCAATGGCTGCCGGCGCGCAGCGCTGGCTGCTGCATGAAGGCGCCAAGCGCGTAGCGCAGGCGACGGTCGCGGTGGAAGGTGGCGGCGGGCTCGAGGTCGCCGCCCTCGAGAACGCGCCAGACGACGCAGGCGTCCCCCACGACGTCGGCGCCCGCGCGGGCGGTGCGCGCCAGGACCGCGTCCTCGGTGTGGATGGCGGGGGCAGTAGCCGCTCCGGCCGACAGCGCCGACGCCGACTCCGTGAGCAACGACGGGGCGCGCCCTGTCTGTGCCGATTCGACCAATCCACCTGCGCTCATCGCGGAGCTCCTTCCTCGTCCGCCGGCGCGAAGGCGGTTCGTCTTCGAACCTGGCGGCCCAACACTCAGGCCACCGTAAGTCGAGCGTTTTACGGCAGCAACCCCCCGCCTGGGGGGGATAGGTCGCCGTGAGACACGGGCCTGTTCACCGGAGCCGGGGCCGTACCCCAGAAAGCCGGCCCTTCACCGGAAAGACTAGACACGGCGTTTTATAAACTGTACGGTTTATGGCCATGGGCTCCGATGCCGAGAAGCTCGCGAAGCTGCCGGAGGCAGCCGCGAGCCTCGACTCACGGCTGCTCGTCAAGGTCGACGCGGCGTTCGAAGGCGCAGCCCGACGGGCGGAGGAGGCTCTGCACGCCACCGGTCCCGAGGACGACTTCGCGCGCCGCTTCGAGGCTGCCCTGCTCGCCGTGCTCGAGGCCGCCGCGGCGGAGCCCGACCTGACGCGGCTCTGCCTCGTCGAGGCGCCCGGCCTCGGCGCATTGGCGGTCGAGCGCAAGGAGGCCGGCCTGCAGCGGTTCGTCGACCTGCTCGATCGCGAGCTGGCGACCGATCAGGGCGGTCCGCCCACGCCGCTGGTCGCCGAGATGGTCGTTGGCGGGATCTACGAGGTCGTGCAGCGCGCGGCACGCGCCGGCGACTTCGCGGGCATGCCAAGCCTCGCGGGGCAGCTGCGCCAGCTCTGGCTGCCCGCCCTGCGCGGCCGCTGCGCCTCATAGGCCACTTTGCGCAGGCCAGGCGGCGCTTGCTGGCACACCCCTCTGCACCCTAAAGTGGTCTGACCAATTATGGTCATCCCGCCGATCGACATTCTCAGCCCGACGGCGGTCATGACTCCCTGGGGGCCGGCCGAGGCGCTGCGCTCCAGGCAGCTGCGACCGGGGCCCGGCAACCCTCCCGCCGACGTCGAGCGCAATCAGCGCGAGCGGCTCTACGGCGCCACCGTCGCCACCGTCGCCACGCAGGGCTACGAGGCGACTCGCGTGGCGGACATCCTCGAGATCGCCGGCGTCTCGCGCAGCGCCTTCTATCACTACTTCGACAACAAGCTCGACTGCTTCCTCGCGACCTTCGACGCGCTCGCCGAGATGACTCGCGCGCAGGTGATCGAGTCCTACCGCGATGCCGGCGAGTCCTGGCACGCGCGCCTGCGGGCCGTCTTCGAAGGAGTGGTCGCGACAGTCCTCATGCAGCCCGCGGCCGCCCGCCTGTGGATGGTCGAGGTCTACGCCGCCGGACCGGAGGCCGTCGACCGGATGGAGGAGGTCGCCGACCAGCTCGAGCTGCTTGCCACCAAAGCGATCGGCGCCACACCCGAGCGCTCCGACATGCCGGTCGAGTGGGTTCGAGCCGTGCTCGGTGGCCTGCGTCAGATCATCTACACGCGGCTCCGACACGATCGGGCGGAGGAGCTGCCGGCGCTCGTCCCGGTGCTGCTCGACTGGGCACTCAGCTACCGCACGCCCCCGACCCGGCTGCGCAAGCCGCGCAAGCCGCCGCGACTGCCCGCCACCAGTCCCGATCCCGACGAGCAGCGGCGCAAGATCCTCGCGGCCGTGACCGAGCTGACCGCGGACCGCGGCTACCAGGCGGTGACGATCAGTGAGATCGGCCAGCGGGCGGGCATCTCGCTGACCACCTTCTACAACCACTTCGCCAGCAAGCGCGAGGCATTCATGGCGGCGATCGACGACGGCGAGCGCCAGCTCGTGGAGATTGCCCTGCCGGCCTACGAGCAGGCGGCCGACTGGCCGCAGGCGACCCGCGACGTGATCCACGCCTTCTTCGCCTTCAACGCGACTCATCCGGCGATGGCGCGGCTGGGCGGGCAACGCATCTTCTCGGGCGGAGCACAGGGGTGGGATCGCCACGAGAACGCCACCGGGCGCTTCGGCGCGGTGCTGCGCGCCGGCTGCCGCGAGTACCCCGAGACCGCCCCCGTCGTGGCCGAGGCGATCAGCGGCGCGGTCGCGGCGCTGCTCTACCAGCAGATCCGCCGCCGCGGGGCCGAGAGCGTCTACGAGGTCGCAGGGATCGCCAGCTTCCTCGCGCTCGCGCCCTTCGTCGGCGTCGACGAGGCGTGCGCGCTCGCCAACCAGGGCTGGCGACCGGCGGCCTAGCGGGTCGCGACCACCAGCAGCGAACCGCCGGCACGCCGCAGCTGGCGGGCGTCGAAGCCCAGCTCTGCCAGCAGCTGTCGCAGCGACCGCCGGGTGAGGAAGCGCAGATGCGGCGAGAGCGGCGGGAAGCGCCGCTCGAAGCCACGCACCAGGACGTCGAGGCCGGTGAGGCGCGAGTGGGCCGGCGTGGCGATCGCCAGCCGCCCGCCGGGCCGCAACACGCGGCGGGCCTGGGACAGAAGCTGCTGGACGTCGCGGACGTGCTCGATCGTCTCGGCGCAGAGCACGAGGTCGAAGGCATTGTCGGGAAGCGGCAGCGCGGCGTCGGGGTCGAGCAGGACGGCGCGCGCGGCGGGCAGCCGGCGCGCCGCGCGGTCGAGTGCCACCTGCGATACCTCGGCGAGCGTCAGATCACCGGTGTCGAGCAGCGCGGAGAGGCGGCCGTCGCCGCAGCCGAGGTCGAGAGCGACGCCGGCAGGGCCGAGCCCTCGGACGAACGTGGCGAGGTGGGCGGGCGGGGGGCCGGGGTCCTCGGGGACCAGTCGCCAGAGGTCGTCGTCGTACGCGCTGGACACGGCGGGGACGCTAGCGGCGCGCCACGAGCATCAGGGTGTGGCCGAAGCGGGCGGCGCGCGGATGCTCGCCGACGCGGTCGTCGAGCCGCCAGAGGGCGCGTTGGAGGGCGGGCGGCAGGCGACGCCAGCCGTAGGTGACAGCCAGGATTTCGGGCTGGAGGCCGACGGCGGCGGACTCGCGCTCGAGACGGCCTCCCGTCAGCGGGATGTCGTCGGGAGTCCCGTGGATCGCGACCCCGAGGCCGAGTCGGTTGGCGAGCGTTAGCCCGGCGCCGACCGGATGGAGCGCGCCCGGCTCCATCGCGACGAGCAGGCCGCCCGGGCGGAGCAGGCGGGCCGCCTCGACGAACACGGGGGCGAGCGGGCCCTGGAAGGCGATGTGGTGGAGGACGTAGCGGTAGAGGACGACGTCGAAGGAGGCGTCGTCGAGCTGGTCGAGCTCACCGGCGCGGCCGGCGAAGCCCGCGTCGAGCTCGCCGCTGTCGACGAGCCGTCGTGGCCACTCCGGCTCGAGCTCGACGCCGGTCATCCGCCACGCCGGCGCCGGGAACAGGTGCCGGCCGGGGTCGCGGCCGCAGCCTACGGCGAGAGCTTCGCCGCCGGCTGCGAGATCGAGGCGGGCGGCGAGCAGGGCGCGCTCGCGTTCGCGCAGGCGGTGGTAGTGGACGTCGAGCGTGGCGGGGTCGGATAGCCGGTCGAGCAGGTTGTCCGGCGTGTACTGCTCGCTCACGCCGCGGCGCTCACCAGGCGCCGTGGCGGCGGAAGACTGCCGGGATCGTCTTGAGCAGGATCGTCAGGTCGAGGAAGACCGACCAACGCTCGAGGTAGAGGAAGTCGAGCCGGACCAGCTCGTCGAAGTCGAGCTCGGAGCGGCCCGAGACCTGCCAGAGGCCGGTCATGCCGGGCAGTACGAGGTAGCGCTTGCGGTGCCACTCGTCGAGCAGGTCGTAGTCGCGCTGAGGCAACGGCCGCGGGCCGACGAGCGACATCTCGCCGCGCAGGACGTTGAAGAGCTGAGGCAGCTCGTCGAGCGACCAACGCCGCAGCAGCGCGCCGACGCGCGTGATGCGCGGGTCCTCGCGGATCTTGAAGATCGCTCCGCCGGCCTCGTTGCGGTGCTCGAGGTCGTCTTGGCGGTGTTCGGCCCCTTCCTCCATCGTCCGGAACTTCAGGCAGTCGAAGGCGCCGCCGCCGATCCCCGGCCGGCGCGAGCGGAACAGGACCGGCCCAGGGGAGTCGAGCTTGATCGCGATGGCGATCAGCGCCACCGCCGGCGACAGCAGGGCGAGCAGCAGCACCGCTCCGACGAGGTCGAACGTGCGCTTGAGGACGAAGTCGGCGCCCTCGAAGACCGGCGGCTTGAGCTCGAACAGCGGCAGGGACTGGCCCGGGATGAACTCGACGCGGTCCATCAGGATCTCCATCGTCGAAGGCGCGACGCGAATTCGCTTGCCGTGCTCGTGACAACGGTCGACCAGCTCGACGGCTTGGTCCTGTGGGAAGGCCGGGTCGGCGATCAGCACCTCGTCGACGGCGTCGAAGTTGCGCTCGAGGCCGTCGAGCGAGCCGAAGTCGCGCAGCCGGCCGTCGCCCTTGCGCGGCGTCAGCGAGACGTAGCCGAACGGCTCGACCTCGGAGCTGTCGTTGAGCGCGTGCGCGACCGCGTCGATGTGGCTGCCCGAGCCGACGAGCACGGCGCGGCGCCGGTAGCCGGCAGCGCGCAGCACCGCCCCGCTGATCCGCTCGAATGCCCAGCGGAACGCCGACACGTAGACGATCGCGAAGAACAGCGTGCCGTAGAAGATGTAGTAGGAGGAGAACTCGTGGCCCTCGATCACCGCGTAGGCGAGAACGATCAGCGTCACTTGGAAGAGGCCCGAGATCACGTTCGTGAAGCCCGGACGCTGACCGCGGTCGCGGTATAGGCCCGAGCGCGCGAACAGCAAAAGCATCACCAGGCAGGCGAGCGGCGCGTACTCCTGTGCCTGCTCGAAGGTGCTGCCGAGGATGCCCGGCGCCCGCACGGCCGCTTTGATCGCAAGCGCGGTCCAGATCGCCAGGAACATCCCGCTGACGTCGAGGGCCGCGAGCGTCAGCACGCGGCTGCCGCGCCGCAGCGCCTCGAAGCGAAGCACGCCCTTCAGCAGCGGGACGCTGCCGGCGCGGACATCACGCGCGGGAAGCTTGGCCGGCGCCGCCCGCGGCTCCAGCTCTCTCAGCTCTCTCGCCAGGCCATCGCCCATCAGCTGCAGCTCGCCTCCGATAGCTCTCGTTCGCGCCCTGCGCACCACAAGAGCAAACAGGTCAACCAACGGAATGTAGCGGAGGGCGCAGCCGGAGCGGTCCTCTTGGTACGCCGGTCCCTAGCTGGGGCGAGCTCCGGCGAGCACCGTAGCTGGGGATGTGCGCGAAGGGGGGCGGACAACCGCCGAAACGGCCCTCTAAGCCGGACCGGACGGCGAGGCGGAAGGCACGGGACATGCACGGCACTGACACGGAGCGGTTGATCGAGGACCACGGCGCCTCGATGCTGGCGACCGCGCGGCGCTGGTCGGCGACCGACGAGGACGCCGAGGATGCCTTCCAGCGCGCCATCGAGCGTGTGCTGCGCAAGCGCCCGAGCGGAGGGCCGGACGAGGTTCGCGCTTGGCTGCGTACCACGGTGAAGAACGAGGCGCTCGCGATTGCTCGTCAGCGGCGCCGAATCGTCACCGGCGGCACGGCGGATTCGCTCGCGGGCACGCACATGTTCTCCGCACACGGGACGCCGGACACCGACGTCCGCGCCGAGCAGCTCGAGCGTCTGCGCCTCGGCAGCCAGGCGCTGCAGCAGCTGAAGCCCCAGGAGATCCGCGCGCTCCAGCTCCACGCCGAGGGCTACAGCTACAAGGAGATCGCCGAGATCACCGGCTGGAGCGCGACGAAGGTCAACCGCTGCCTCGCCGAGGGTCGCCATGCCTTCCGGCAGGCGATGGAGGGCATCGAGTCCGGCGCGGAGTGCCGGCGCCTGGAGCAGGACTTGGCGGTGCTCGCCAACGGCATCAGGACGGCCGACCAGCTCGTCCCGATTCGCCGGCACCTCGCCACCTGCCTCGGCTGCCGCGCACGCCTACGACAGCTCAGGGCGGCGGCCTAGCCGTATCCTCCCCACATGGCCACCACCCCCGACGCCCGCCCCTCTATCGCCCCCATCGTCGGCCCCGACGACCCCCGCCGCTTCACCGACTCCGGCATCGAGGTCAAGCCGCTCTACACCGAGGACGACCTCCCCGCGGACCTCCCGGAGAAGCTCGGCAAGCCGGGCGAGTACCCCTTCACGCGCGGTGTCCACGAGCGCATGTATCGCGACCGCCAGTGGACGATGCGCCAGTACGCCGGCTACGCCACGGCGCAGGAGACCAACCAGCGCTTCCACTACCTGATCGACCATGGCTCGACCGGCCTGTCGATGGCCTTCGACCTGCCGACCCAGCTCGGCCGCGACTCCGACGACCCGCTCTGCCTCGGCGAGGTCGGCCGCACCGGGGTCGCGATCGACACGATCGACGACATGCGCCGCGTCTTCGACGGGATCCCACTAGACAAGGTCTCGACGTCGATGACGATCAACGCGCCGGCCGCCTGCCTGCTGCTGCTCTACGAGCTCGTCGGCGAGGAGCAGGGCGTGGAGTCGCACGTCCTGCGCGGCACGACCCAGAACGACATCCTCAAGGAGTACATCGCGCGCGGGAACTTCATCTACCCCCCGCGGCCCGCGATGCGCCTGACGACCGACCTGTTCGCCTACTGCCGCGAGCGCGTGCCGAAGTGGAACACGATCTCGATCTCCGGCTACCACATGCGCGAGAAGGGCTGCTCGGCGGTTCAGGAGGTCGGCTTCACGCTCGCCAACGCGATCGCCTACGTCCAGGCGGCGATCGACGCCGGGCTCGACGTCGACGAGTTCGGGCCGCGGCTGGCGTTCTTCTTCAACGGCCACAACAACGTCTTCCAGGAGGTCGCGAAGTTCCGCGCCGCCCGGCGGATGTGGGCGCAGATCATGCGCGAGCGCTTCGGCGCGACCAACCCGAAGTCGCAGACGATCCGCTTCCACACACAGACCGGCGGCGTCACCTTGGCCGCGCAACAGCCGGAGAACAACATCGTCCGCGTCGCGCTGCAGGGCTTCGCCGCCGTCTGTGGCGGCACCCAGTCGCTGCACACCAACGGCTACGACGAGGCGCTCGCGCTGCCGACCGAGAAGGCTGCCCGGATCGCGCTGCGCACGCAGCAGATCATCGCCGCAGAGTCCGGGGCGACCGACACCGTCGACCCGTTCGCCGGCTCCTACTTCGTCGAGGCGCTCACAGACGAGATCGAGGCCGGTGCCCAGGCGCTGATCGACAAGGTCGACGACATGGGCGGCTCGGTCCAGTGCATACCGTTCATCCGCGCCGAGGTCGAGGAGTCGGCCTGGGGCTACGAGGAGCGCTACCGGATCAAGCAGGACATCGTCGTCGGCGTCAACGAGTACGTCACCGACGACGTCGACGAGGTCGAGACGCTGCGCGTCGACCCACAGTCCGAGCACGAGCAGGTCGCGCGCCTGAAGGAGTTCAAGGCCAACCGGGACCAGGCCGCCGTCGACGCGGCGCTCGCCGACCTGCGCGCCACCGCTCAGGGGACCGGCAACCTGCTCCCGCCGATCCGGGCCGCCCTCGAGGCGCGCGCCTCGATCGGCGAGGTCTGCAACGTCATGCGCGACGAGTTCGGCGAGTACTCCGAGGCCTGACCGCACCGCCCCCGGCGCCGGTCTAGCATGCCGCGGTGGTGGGGGGACGGCTCAGCGGCCTGATCGAGCGCGAGCGGGAGGTCGAGGCGCTCGCCGCCGCGCTCGCCGCGGCCGCGGAGGGCGCC
>DATABO010000042.1:0-37198 GCA_036259535.1 Thermoleophilaceae bacterium | reverse complement strand
CCGCGGTCGCGGCCGCAGCGATGGGGACTCGGGCTCCGACGACTCCGGCTCAGGCGGCTCCGACGACTCCGGATCGGACGACTCGGGGTCGGACGACTCCGATTCCGGCTCCGGCGACTCGGGCGGCGGCGACGACTGAATCGGCCCCCATGTCACAGGATCGTGCCGAGACGCAAGTACGAACCAGACGCGCCTCGATTCCAGAGTCTTCGCGGGCCTTGCGGGGAGGGGGACGGGCGGCAGTCTGCCGGTGGGAGCGGTCGCGGCCCGGAGGAATGGACCGACGTCCATGGGCGTCGCTTCCACCGGCAGCGCGTGACGCGCCCTGAGCCGCTCAGCAGCAGTCGACGGCTCGCCGCAGGACGTCGCGCAGCGTCCGCTTGTCATCGCTCGACAACGCGGCGATCTGCTCGGGCGGCTCGTGGAGTCGCTCGCGGATCCGCTCGCGGACCACGACGCCGTCGTCGGTCAACGCGATCAGCTTGACGCGCCGGTCGCGGGGGTCGTCGCGGCGCTCGATCAGCTCGCGCGCCTCGAGCCGGTCGACGATTCCCGTGACGTTCGAGGCGTCGCAGAAGAGCGTTCCGGCGAGCGCGCTCATCGGCTCGGCGGCGCCGGGCTCGAGCTTGTAGAGCAGCTTCAGCGCCATCGGCGAGAGGTCGAACTCGGCGGCGACGGCCGGGACGCGCGGAGGCTTCTCGGAGAACACGATCTCGAGCGCCAGGCTCCATGCCTCGGTGGCGGGGTCGACCCGTGCCCGTGTGCTCATCCCAGGCGAATGTTACTCGAACCAGCGCGATTATCCAAGCCGGCAAAAGTCATTCAAATAAATAGTTGACGCAATCAAGCATCGTGATACCCTGCCGCTCCATGAGCTCCAGCAGCCGCGCCGCCAGCATCGAGGTCGAGGGCCTCGTCAAGCAGTTCAAGAAGGGGCCGCGGGCCGTCGACGGCATCGACCTGCAGGTCGCGCCAGGTGAGATCTACGGCTTCCTCGGCCCGAACGGCGCCGGCAAGTCGACGACCGTCCTGATGCTGACCACCCTGCTGCCGCCGACCGCCGGCACGGCCCGCGTCGCGGGCTGGGAGGTCGCGACCGATGGCGCCCGGGTGCGCGAGAGCATCGGCGCCGCGCTCCAGGAGGCGGCGCTCGACCCGTTCCTGACGGCGCGCGAGCACATGCGATTGCAGACCTCGCTGCACGGGATCCCGAAGGCCGAGCGCGTCCGCCGCGGCGACGACCTGATCGAGCGCGTCGGCCTCTCCGACGCGGCCGACCGCAAGGTCGGTGGCTACTCGGGCGGCATGAGGCGGCGCCTCGACCTCGCGCTCTCGCTCGTCCACCGGCCGCGGATCCTCTTACTCGACGAGCCGACGACCGGTCTCGACCCGCAGAGCCGCGCGTCGCTCTGGGAGGAGGTCGAGCGGCTGTCGAGGGAGGACGGCGTCACCGTCTTCCTGACCACCCAGTACCTCGAGGAGGCGGACTCGCTCGCCGCACGCGTCGGGATCATCGACCACGGCAAGATCGTCGCCGAGGGGACGCCGGGAGCGCTCAAGGCCGAGATCGGCGACCCGAGCCTCGAGGTGGTTCCGGCCGACCCCGACCGCCGCGACGCGATGGCGGCTGTGCTCGAGCGGTTCTCCGGCGGTGGGGAGTGCGTCCACCACGAGCATGGCAGCGTCGGCGTGCGCCTGAGGGGCGGCGACACCGCGATGGCTGGCGTCGTGCGCGCGCTCGACGCCGAGGACATCGCCGTCGCCAGCCTGCAGCTGCACGCCCCGACCCTCGACGACGTCTTCCTCGCGAAGACCGGCCGCTCGCTCGAGGGATCGGGGGACGACCAGGAGGAGGACGGCGCCTACGTCGCCGAGCAGCGCCCGGAGGGGGCCGTCGCTTGAGCGCCCGCGCTCGCACGCAGATCCCCGAGTTGGCGCGGCGGTCGCTGGTGCGCACGGCGCGTCAGCCGGCCCAGGTCGTCCCCGCGATCACCTTCCCGCTTCTCCTCTTCGCGATCAACGCCGCCGGCCTCGGCGCCGCGGCCGACCTGCCCGACTTCCCGGCCCCCGACTACCTGACCTGGATCGTCGCCGTGCCGTTCCTGCAGGCGGGCCTGTTCGCCGTCGCCGGTCTGGGCGCCGACCTGGCGCGCGACATCGAGAGCGGCTTCCTCGACCGGCTCGCGCTGACGCCGCTGAGCCGCACGGGGCTGGTCTCCGGGCAGATGGCCGGGACGATCGCGCTGGGGCTCGTCCAGGGACTGATCTTCCTCGTCATCGGCCTCGCCGCTGGAGCGACGTTCGAGACGGGGCTGCCCGGCGTCGCGGTGCTGCTGGTGCTCGAGGTGGCGATCGTCTTCGCCTTCGGCCTGATCGGGATCGCGGCAGCGTTCCGCTTCGGCAACGGCGAGGCGGTCCAGGGCCTGTTCCCGCTGCTCTTCGTCTTCCTCTTCCTGTCGACGATGGCGATGCCGGCCGACCTGATCGAGCAGGACTGGTTCCGCGCGATCGCCGAGCACAACCCGGTCAGCTTCATCTTCGACGGCATCCGCAGCCTCTTCTACGGCGGCTGGGATCCCGGCGCCCTGGCCGGCGCCTTCGGCGTCGCGGCGGCGATCTCGGCGGTCTTCCTGCCGCTCGCCGTGCGAGCGCTCAACGCGCGGGTGGTGCGCACATGAGCGCACGCAGTCGCTCGGTCGCGCTCGCCGTCGGCTGGCGCGGCCTGCACCGCTTCTTCCGCGATCCGACGATGGTCGTCCCGTCGATGCTGTTCCCGCTCTTCTTCTTCGGCGCCTTCGCCGGCGGGCTCTCGGCGGTCAGCGACGTGCCGGGGTTCGACTTCCCCGAGAACTACACGACGTTCCAGTTCGTCTTCGTGCTGATCCAGGCGAGCGCGTTCGGCGGGGTGTTCACCGGCTTCGCGATCGCGCGCGACTTCGAGGGCGGGGTGGGGCGGCGGATGATGCTGGCGGCGCCGAACCGGCGGGCGCTGCTCGCCGGCTATGCGCTCGTCGCGGCCGGTCGCGCGCTGTTCATCTGGGTCATGCTCACGGCCCTGGCGCTCGCCGTCGGGATGGAGGTCGGCGGCGGCGTCGCCGACCTCGCCGGGATGTACACGCTCGCGCTGCTGATGAACCTGACGGCGTTGATGTGGGCGGCTGGGATCGCACTGCGCTTCCGCTCCCTGCAGGCGGGGCCGCTGATGCAGACGCCGGTCTTCCTGATCGTCTTCATCGCCCCGGTCTACGTCCCGTTCGACCTGCTCACCGGCTGGGTCAAGACGGCGGCGAGCGTCAACCCGATCACCGCCGTGATCGAGGCCGCGCGCGACTTCGTCTCCGGCGCTTCAGCGGACGTCGCGCTCGCCTACGGCGCCGCGGCCGGCATGCTCGTCTTCTTCGGGATCTGGGCACTCCGCGGGCTCGCCAAGGCCGAGGCGGCCGGCGGCTAGCGACCGACGCTCAGGCGTCGAGCAGGCGCTTCAGCGTCGCCGCGTTGCGGGGGGCGAAGACCTCCCAGTCGTTGTTGAAGTAGGCGTAGACGTCGGTGCCGCTCTCGTGCCAGCCGGCGATTCGCGGCGCCCATTCCTCGAGCTCGCTGCGCGAGTAGTTGCCGCGCCGGCCGCGGTGCCCGTGGTGGAAGCGCACGAACGTCCAGTCGGCGGTCAGCTCGTGGGTCTGGAAGGTCAGCTCGGGCCGGTCGGCGATCACCAGCGCGGCGCCGTGCTGACGCAGCAGCTCGTAGACGCCGTCGGCGAACCAGCTCGGGTGGCGGAACTCGACGCAATGACGGCCCGGCGGCACCAGCTCGAGCAGGTTCACCAGCCGCTCGTCGTCGCGCTTGAAGGTCGGCGGCAGCTGCCAGAGGACCGGCCCGAGCTTGCCGGCCGGGATCAGCGGCGTGATCCGCTCGTAGAAGCGTGCGATGCCCTTGCCGAGCGAAAAGCCCTTGTCGGCGTCGTCGCTGAGCCGCTTGACGTGCGTCAGGTAGCGGCTGCCCTTGACCGCGAAGCAGAAGTCGTCGGGCGTCTCGGACACCCAGCGCTCGACGCCGTTGCGCGAGGCGAGCCGGTAGAAGGTCGAGTTGACCTCGACCGTGTCGAAGTGGCGCGAGTACTCGCGCAGCCAGCGCGCCGGCCCCATTCCCTCGGGGTAGAGATGCCGGAAGCGCCCGGCTCTGCCGGGTGCGCTCGGAATGTCATTCCCGCGCCAGGAGTCGTAGTTCCAGCCGGAGCAGCCGATCCGGATCATCCCCGGGACCTACCCTGGATTCAGATACATACAATCGGTATGGTCCCCGCATGAGCAACGTCACGCAGGGTGAGGGCTATTCGGTCGCCAACCTCGACGACATCGGCGAGGGCCCCGGCTTTCGCAAGATCAGGCGCGAGCTGGGAGTGGAGGAGTTCGGCATCAACGCGATCGTGATGCCGTCGGGAATCGAGTCCGACTTCCATTACCACGACGAGCAGGAGGAGCTGTACTTCGTCCACAGCGGCGAGCTCGAGATCGAGTTCGGCGACGGGACCGTGCACCGCCTCGGGCCGGGCGGGATGGCGCGCGTCGCGGCGGCCACGCACCGCAAGACGCGCAACGTCAGCGGCGGCGACGCCGTCTACGTGGTCATCGGGGCCAAGGGCGGCTACGTCGGGCGCGACGGCCAGGCCCCCGACGGCAACGGCCTGGCGCGAGTGCGACAGCTACCGGGCTAAGGGCCTGAGCTGCCCGCGGTGAGCGTGGGCGTCCGCATCCGGCTGGCGATCGCCGTCTTCGGCGCGATCGTCGTCGGCGTCGTGCTGGCCGGGGGAAGCGACGGCCGCCCGCTGCCGGGCGCCTCCGGTTGTCCCGTCTTCCCGCCCTCGAGCCACTGGAACCAGCCGGTCGACGGGCTGCCCGTCCATCAGCGTTCCGACGCGATGATCCAGGCCATCGGCGCCGACGCCCGCGCGCACGCCGACTTCGGCTCGGGCCGCTGGGAAGGCGGCCCGATCGGGATCCCGTACGTCGTCGTCGGCCGCCGCCAGCCGCGCGTGCCGGTCAGCTTCGAGTACGCCTCGGAGTCCGACCGCGGGCGCTATCCGGTCCCGCGCGACGCTGCGGTCGAGGGCGGGCGGCGGGCCGACGGCGACCGCCACGTGATCGTCGTCGACCGCGCTCGCTGCGTCCTGCACGAGCTGTTCGCCGCCCATCCAATCGATGGCGGACGTCGCTGGCGCGCTGGCTCGGGCGCGCGCTGGGATCTGCGCTCCAACCGCCTGCGGCCGCGTGGCTGGACGTCGGCCGACGCTGCCGGGCTCCCGATCCTGCCGGGCCTCGCGCGCTACGACGAGGTCCGTCACGGCCGGATCGACCACGCGCTGCGGATCACGGTGCCGCGCACACGGCGCGCGTTCGTCTACCCGGCGCGCCACTTCGCGTCGGACCGGACCGATCCCGACCTGCCGGCGATGGGTCAGCGCGTGCGCCTGAGGCGCGGGTTCGACGTGTCGCGCTTCCCGCCGCAGGCGCGCGTGGTGCTGCGCGCGCTGAAGCGCTATGGAGCGCTGGTTGCCGACAACGGCTCGGCCTGGTACGTCTCCGGCGCGCCGTCGCCACGCTGGGACAACGACGACCTGCACTCGCTGCACCGTGTTCGGGGCCGCGACTTCGAGATCGTCGACACCTCCAGCCTCCCGCGCCCGCGACGATGACCGAGCAGCGCGAGGTCGACGTCGCGATCGTCGGGGCGGGTTTGGCGGGACTGGTGGCGGCGCGGGACCTGATCGCCGCCGGAGCCTCGGCCGTCGTGCTCGAGGCGCGCGACCGGGTCGGCGGTCGGCTGCTCAACGAGCAGCTCGGCGACGGCGTCGTGGTCGAGGTCGGCGGCCAGTGGGTCGGTCCGACGCAGGACCGCATCGCCGCGCTGGCGCGCGAGATGGGCGTGGAGACGTTCGCCACCCACGATGTGGGCGACAACGTGATCGAGTGGCGCGGCGCCCTGCGCCGCTACCGCGGGACGATCCCGCGCATCGGCGTCCCCGTCTTGCTCGACGTCCTGCGCGCGCAGCGCAAGCTCAACCGGATGGCCAGCGAGGTGCCGCTCGACCGGCCCTGGCTCGCGCCTAAGGCGGCGAGGTGGGACGGCCAGACGGCGCAGAGCTGGCTCCGGCGCAACGTCCTGACACGCGGCGGCCGCGACCTGCTGCAACTCGGCACGGAGGCGGTCTGGGCGGCGCAGCCGGAGGACGTGTCGCTGCTCCACATGCTCTTCTACATCCATTCGGCCGGCTCGCTCGAGCGCCTGCTCGACACCGCGGGCGGGGCCCAGCAAGATCGCTTCGTCGGCGGCTCGCAGCGCGTGCCGATCGCGCTTGCGGAGCGGCTCGGCGACGGCGTCGTAGCGCTCGGCGCAGCGGTTCGCCGGATCGAGCACGGCCGCCACGGAGTGACCTTGCACGCCGACCGGGTAGGCGACGCCCGGGGCTCTGGCGAGGACCGCCTGGCCGTGCGCGCACGGCGCGCGGTCGTCGCGATCGCGCCGACGCTCGCCGGACGGATCGTCTACGACCCGCCGCTTCCCGGCCATCGCGACCAGCTCACCCAGCGGATGCCGCTCGGTACGGTCGCGAAGTGCATGGCCGTCTATGACGAGCCGTTCTGGCGCGCCGACGGGCTCTCGGGACAGGGTCTCAGCGACACCGGCCCGATCAAGCTGACCTACGACAACTCACCGCCCGACGGCCGTCCAGGGGTCCTGCTCGGCTTCCTCGAGGGTCGGCAGGCGCGCGAGCTCGGTCGCATGACGGTCGCCGACCGCCGCGCGGCCGTGATCGACTGCTTCTCGCGCCTCTTCGGGCAGCGCGCCGCTCGTCCCGAGCGCTATGTCGAGCGGCTCTGGGCGGAGGAGGAGTACTCGCGCGGCTGCTACGGCGCTCACATGCCGACCGGCGCTTTGGACCGGGTACGGCGAGGCGCTGCGGGCGCCGATCGGGCCGCTGCACTGGGCCGGTGCCGAGGTGGCGGAGGTCTGGTCGGGCTACATGGACGGGGCCGTGCGTTCCGGACAGACGGCGGCCACCGAGGTCCTGGCGGCGCTCTGAGGACGCCGACGGCCCCGGCGGGGGATAAACGGCGCGACTCCGGGTAAAGGACCAGGCGAATGGCCAAGATCGTCTTCGACGCAATCACCAAGCGCTACCCCGACGGCTATGAGGCGGTCAAGGACATGAGCCTCGAGGTCGAGGACGGCGAGTTCATGATCCTCGTCGGACCGTCGGGCTGTGGCAAGTCGACCGCGCTGCGAATGGTCGCGGGGCTCGAGGACATCAGCGAGGGCGAGCTGGTGATCGGCGACGAGGTCGTCAACCAGAAGGCGCCGCGCGACCGCGACATCGCGATGGTCTTCCAGAACTACGCGCTCTATCCGCACATGACGGTGCGCGACAACATGGGCTTCGCGCTCAAGCTGCACGGGGTCGACAAGGCGGAGATCGACAAGCGCGTCGACGAGGCGGCGAAGATCCTCGACCTCTCCGAGCACCTCGACCGCAAGCCGGCGAACCTGTCGGGCGGTCAGCGCCAGCGGGTCGCGATGGGGCGGGCGATCGTCCGCGACCCGTCGGCCTATCTGATGGACGAGCCGCTCTCGAACCTCGACGCCAAGCTGCGCGTTCAGATGCGGACAGAGGTCTCGCGGATCCAGAACCGCACCGACACGACGACGATCTACGTCACTCACGACCAGACCGAGGCGATGACGCTCGGCGACCGCGTCGCCGTGATGCGCGCCGGCAGGCTGCAGCAGGTCGACACGCCGATGGAGCTCTACAACCGGCCGAAGAACCTCTTCGTCGCCGGCTTCATCGGCTCACCCGCGATGAACTTCATGCCGGCGACGATCGAGGGCGACACCGTCAAGCTGCCGATGGTCGACGTGCACCTGCCCGACGACCTGCGCCAGCGGATCGGCCAGGCCGACGGCGGAGGCCGCGAGCTGATCGCCGGCATCCGGCCCGAGAACTTCGAGGACGCTGCGCTGCTCGGCGGGGACGCCAAGGGCCGCGGCGCCACGTTCAGGACGAAGATCGACATGATCGAGGCGATGGGATCGGAGCTCTACGCCCACTTTCGCGTGACGTCCGACCAGCGGATCGAGTCGGAGGAGCTGCGCGAGCTCGCCGAGGACTCCGGCGTCGGCGAGGTCCCAGGCGCGGGCGAGGAGGGCGAGATCGTCGCCCGCCTGTCCGCCGAGAGCCAGGTCAGCAGGGGCGAGGAGGCGGAGCTGTTCATCGACGCCTCGCACATCCAGCTCTTCGATCCGCAGGACGGCTCGTCGCTGACCGCCGGCTAGGGCGGCCTGCTAGCGCAGTGCCCTCAGCTCGGCGGGCGTGGCGCTGCGCAGGTCGAGATCGTGGCCGACCTCGGGAACGACCTCGGTGACGTACGCGTCGATGTCGGGCTGACCCTGGGCGCGCGCGACGGCGACGCGGTGGTGGCCGTCCTCGACGAAGTAGGCGTTGGCGATTCGGTAGACGCGAATCGGTGGCATCGACTCGCCGCGGCGCTTGGCGGTCGCGATTCGCTCGAAGCGGCCACGCGGACGCGGCGAGGTAGGGCGGAAGCCGCGGTCGAACTCACGGCCGCGGTCGACGCTGCCGACGATCGCGTCGAGCGGGATCGACTCGAGGCCCAGCCGACGCTCGCCGCGCCGGCCGAGCGCCTCGACGACCTCCTCGAACGGCAGGATCGCGACCTTCGCGCCCGGCCTGCCCTTCAGCCGGTTGGCGAGCCGGGCGAGCGCCCGCCGTCGCCTGGCGCGCGAGAAGTCGAACTGCGCGTCTGTCTGGGGGAAGCCGGTGTCCTTGGGCACTTTCACCGCCTCTACCCGACCCGGCGAAGGATTCACGGGGCGATGACCCCAAGGATGCTTCGCGCGCGTCTTTCGTGGAAGGGTTCGTTCGATGGCGCGCTGCTTCGTGACGCGAGAGATGCCGGGAGCGGCCTTGAAGCGGCTCGCCGCCGAGCATGAGGTCGACGTCTGGCCGGAGCGGCTGCCACCGACGCGTGAGCAGCTGCGCGAGCGGCTCGCCGAGACCGAGGGGCTGCTCTGCATGCTGACCGACCCCGTCGACCGTGACTCGATCGCCGCGGCGCCGGCGTTGCGAGCTATCTCGACGTATGCGGTCGGCACCGACAACATCGACCTCGCCGCGGCCAGCGAGCGCGGCATCCCGGTCGGGCACACGCCGGACGTGCTGACCGAGACCAGCGCCGACCTCACCCTCGCGCTGATGCTCGCCGTGATGCGGAGGATCGCTGAGGGCGACGCCGAGGTGCGCGCGGGGAAGTGGCTGACCTGGGAGCCGGCGCGGCTGCTCGGTCACGACCTGCACCGCGCCACGGTCGGAGTCGTCGGCCTAGGGCGGATCGGCAAGGCGGTCAAGCGGCGCGTAGAGGGCTTCGGGGCACGCGTCGTCCACAGCGGCCGTAGCGACGGCCTGCCGCTCGAGCAGCTGCTCGAGCAGTCGACGGTCGTCACGTTGCACTGTCCGCTCACCGACCAGACGCGCGGCTTGATCGGCGAGGCGGCGCTGCGGCGGATGCGCGACGACGCCTACCTCGTCAACACGGCGCGCGGTCCGATCGTCGACACCGACGCGCTGCGGCGAGCGCTCGAGGAGGGCTGGATCGCTGGCGCCGCGCTCGACGTCACCGACCCCGAGCCGCTGCCCGCGGACCACCCGCTGCTGCGGGTCCCGAACCTCGTGGTCGCGCCCCACCTGGGCTCTGCCTCGCACGAGACGCGCGCCGAGATGGCCGACATCGCCGTCGACAACCTGCTCGCGGGGCTGCGTGGCGAGCCGCTGCGGCACCAGGCGAACGGCTAGCTTGCGCGCGATGGACCTCGGACTGCGAGACAGAGCCTGCGTGATCACGGGCGGCAGCCGCGGGATCGGGCTCGCGACCGCGAGGCTGCTCGCCGCCGAGGGTGCCCGGCTGCTGCTGGTCGCGCGTTCCGAGCGAGATTTGACCGAGGCCGCCGAGCAGTGCGCCGGCCGCGCCGAGGTGCTCGTCGCCGACATCACCGCCCCAGACGCCGCGGCCGGAGTCATCGAGGCCTGCGAGCGGCGCCTTGGGCGTGTGGACGCGCTCGTCAACAACGCCGGGATGACGAAGATGGTCGCGCTCGACGCGCTCACCGACGCCGACTGGCAGGAGCAGTGGGAGCTGCACGTGATGGCGCCGATGCGCCTGATGCGGGCGGCGGCGCCGCGCATGGCCGCGGCCGGCTGGGGGCGGATCGTCAACGTCTGCTCCTCGTCCGGCAAGCGGCCCTCGCAGCGTAATGCCGCCTACTCGGTGACCAAGGCGGCGCAGCTGTCGCTGTCGCGGACCTACGCCGACGCCTTCGCTCCCCGCGGCGTGCTCGTCAACGCGGTCGCCCCGGGCGTCGTAGGGACCGGGCTCTGGCTCGACGAGGGCGGGCTCGCCGATCAGGTCGCGGCGCAACAGGGCGTCGATCGAGACGAGGTGATCGGCGGCCTCGGCGACAAGATCCCGCTCGGCCGGATCGGCACAGAGGACGAGATCGCCTCAGTCATCGCCTTCCTCTGCTCCGAGCGCGCATCGAACGTCGCCGGCGCCGCCTGGAGCGTCGACGGCGGCACGGTCCCGACGATCCTCTGAGGCTGCCCGCCGGACGGTGGCCTAGCCTCGTCGCCGTGTCAGCGACTCCCTACACCGTCCGCCGCTCCGACCGCGCCCGCCGCGCGCGGATCCAGGTGACCGCCGAGGGCGTCGAGGTGGTCGTCCCACGTCGCGTGCCGCTGCGCGAGGTCGAGCCGTTCGTCGCCTCGAAGAGGGCCTGGATCGAGCGCACGCTGCTGCGAATGCGGACCGCCGCTGCGGAGCGCCCGCGTCCGCTGCTCGAGGACGGCGGAGAGGTGCCGTTCCTCGGCGAGGCGCTGCGTCTGAGCGTGCGCGTGGAGCCCACCCGCCGGCGAGCCCATGTCGCCCGTCGCGGCGACGAGCTGACCGTGGCGATCGCTGAGGACGGACCCGACGCGATCCGCGCCGCGCTCGAGCGCTGGTACCGCGCCCAGGCCCGGGCCGAGGTGGCGCGCCGGCTCGACGCGGCGGTCGCGCGCGTCGGCCGGTCGTACTCGGGCCTCCAGATCCGCGGCCAGCGCACCCGCTGGGCGAGCTGCTCGGCGGGCGGCGCGATGAGCTTCAACTGGCGGCTGCTGCTCGCGCCGCCCGAAATCCTCGACTACGTCGTCGAGCACGAGGTCGCGCACCTCGACGTGCACGACCACTCGCCGCGGTTCTGGGCCCTGCTCGCGGAGCGGTCGCCCGACTGTCGCGAGCACGAGCGCTGGCTGCGCTCCCACGGGCAGACGCTGCTCTTGTAGCGCCGCTTTCGTTTGGCCCCCCGCTGCGGGGGTAAAAGCCGACCAGCAAGCGCTACGAGAAGAGGAGCTGTGCAATGAACCCGCTGCGCGTTCTGGCGACTCTGGTCGCCGTGGTCCTGCTCGCATTCGCGGGCTGCGGTGACGACGACGAGGGCGGCGGTGGCGCCGGCGGCGGTGACGCTCCGGACGCCGAGCAGGTGGGGCAGGCGCGCGCCGAGGGCGACGTGACCTGGTGCATCGGCAAGGACACCAGCGGCGCGTTCACGACGGTCGTCGACAACTTCAACAAGGCCAATCCCAACGCGAGCGTCGAGCTCCTCGAGCTGCCGGAGTCCGCTGACGACCAGCGCCGGCTGCAGATCCAGCGGCTGCGCGCCGAGTCGCCGCAGTGCGACGTCCTCGGCATGGACGTGATCTGGACCGCGGAGTACGCCGCGCAGAACTGGCTGCTCGACATGACCGAGGCGGTCGAGCGGCAGGGCGACGCGTTCATCCCGTCGACGCTCGAGACGGCGAAGTACCAGGACAAGTACTGGGCCTTCCCGTTCAACACGAACGCCGGCTTCATCTACTGGCGCACCGACGAGGCCGGCAACGAGCCGCCGCAGAGCTGGGAGGACATATATGAGATGGCCCAGCAGGACAACGGCTTCATCTTCCAGGGCGCGCGCTACGAGGGCCTGACGGTGAACTTCCTCGAGTTGCTCTACAGCGCCGGCGGCTCCGTCGTCAACGAGGACGGCAGCGAGGCGACCGCCGACAGCCAGGAGGTTCGCGACGTGCTCGCGTTCATGCGCAAGGGGGTCGACGACGGGGCGATCCCGAAGGCCGTAACGACCTACATGGAGGAGGAGTCGCGGCGCGCCTTCGAGGCCGGCCGCGCGACCTTCATGCGCAACTGGCCCTACGCGTACGCGCTCGCAAAGGAGTCGCGGATCGCCGACGACTTCCAGGTCACCACCTTCCCGTCCTACCAGGGCAACCCCGGGGCGGGCGTGCTCGGCGGCTACAACCTCGCGATCTCGGCGTTCTCGGAGAACCCGGAGGGCTCGCTCGCATTCATCGAGTTCGCCACCCAGCCCGACCAGCAGGTGATCCAGGCGACCGAGGCGTCGCTGCCGGCCGTCGTCAGCGAGGTCTACGACGACCCGCGGGTCAAGCGGGCGGCGCCGTTCGCGACCGAGCTGCGCGACGCAGTCGAGCAGGCGCAGCCGCGGCCGGTGTCGCCGGTCTACCCGCAGATCAGCGAGGCGATCTACACCAACGTCTACGCCGCGCTGCAGGGCGACAAGTCGCCCGACCAGGCGGCGCAGGACATGAACGGGGACATCCAGGAGGCGTTGGAGACCTTCTAGCCAGCGCTCGGACCGTGGAGGACTAGATGGAGGCATCGACCGCGAGACTGGGAAGGCGCCGGTCTCGCGGTCGCGACCGATACGGCAGCGGCGAGCGCAAGCTGGCGCTCGCGATGCTGTCGCCGTCGATGATCGTCATCGCGCTGGTCGCGGCGTACCCGATCGGCTACGCGATCTGGCTGTCGCTGAACGAGTACAGCGTGCGCGTGCCGGGGCTCTCGCGCTTCGCCGGCTTCGACAACTACACCGAGGCCTTCGCCTCGTCGGAGTTCTGGCAGGCGGTGATCGTGACGTTCCTCTTCACGGCGATATCGGTCGCGCTCGAGCTGGTCGTCGGTCTCGGAATGGCCCTCGCGATGCACGAGGCGTTCCGCGGGCGCGGCATCCTGCGCACCGTGGTCCTGGTCCCCTGGGCCGTCTTGACCGTCGTCAGCGCGATCACCTGGCGGACGATCTTCGAGCCGAACCTGGGCCTCGCGCCGCAGATCATCGACGCGCTCGCGCTGCCGGGCGCGGGTGTGGTGTGGCTGGGCGAGGAGGGCTACTCGCTCGCCGTGATGGTTCTCGCCGACGTCTGGAAGACCGCGCCGTTCATGGCGCTGTTGCTGCTCGCCGGGCTGCAGGTGATCCCCAATGACGTCTACGACGCCGCGAAGGTCGACGGCGCCACCACGCTCCAGCGCTTTCGCCGGATCACGCTGCCGCTGCTCGCCCCGGCGATCCTCGTTGCGCTGATCTTCCGCACGCTCGACGCGCTGCGGATCTTCGACCTGCCCTACGTCCTGACGCGCGGCGCGAACAACACTACGACGCTGTCGCTGCTCGCCCACCAGGAGCTGACCAGCAACCGGCTGATCGGCTACGGCTCGGCGCTGTCGGTGCTGACCTTCGCGATCGTGATGGCGGTGTCGTTCCTCTACATCCGGACGGTCGGCGGCAACATCCGCTCGCTGGTGGAGGACCGCTGATGGAGGCGTCGCCGCAGACGGTCGCGCGCCCGGGCACCGCCGTCGCGGGTACCCGCGGCCGCGTGGCGGAGGCTCGCGGCCCGCGGCGCAGCCGGCTGCGCCCGGCGCTGCTCTGGATCGCCGTAGTGCTGATCTGCGTCTTCTGCCTGTTGCCCTTCTACTGGCTGATCAACGTCTCGCTGAAGACCGGCACCGACCTCTCCGGCGCGGACCTGCTTCCCCCGAACCCCTCGCTCGACAACTACCAGTCGGTCTTCGAGAACGCCGACTTCACGGCGGCCCTGCGCAACAGCGTGATCATCACGACGATCACGACCGTGCTGGCGCTGGTCTTCGGCTCGTTCGCCGCCTACGCGCTGGCACGGCTGCGGTTCCGCTTCAAGTTCCTGATCCTGGCGATCGTGCTGTCGATCTCGACCTTCCCGCCGATCGCGATCGCGGCGCCGATCTTCAAGCTCTGGACCGACGCCGGCCTCTACAACACCTACACGGGGCTGATCGTGCCGTACCTGACCTTCGCGTTGCCGCTCGCGATCTACATCCTCGCCTCCTTCTTCAAGGAGATCCCGAAGGAGCTCGAGGAGGCGGCGCTGGTCGACGGAGCGACGAACTTCCAGGCGTTCCGCAAGGTCGTCCTGCCGCTCGCGGCGCCCGGCCTGGTGACCGCCGGCCTGCTGACCGCTTTCTTCGTCTGGAACGAGTTCCTGCTCGCGGTCACGCTGACGAGCTCGCCGTCTGCCTACACCGTTCCGGTGGCCGTCGCGAACTTCACCGGCAGCACCGAGTTCGAGGTGCCGCTCGGAACGATCAGCGCCGCGTCGGTGATCATCACGATCCCGCTCGTCGCGCTGGTGATCATCTTCCAGAAGCGGATCGTCGCCGGCATGACCGCCGGCGCGGTCAAGGGCTGACCCGAAGCCGGGTGGTCGATCCGCTGGACAGCGTGCTCGCTCGCGAGGGCTGGGCGCACGCCAGCGCGGCGACGGCGAGGGACGGCGATCCCGGTCGCTTCAACACGCTCTTCGGGCGCGACTCGCTGATCGTCGCCCTGCAGGTGCTGCCGGCGCGGCCCGACGTCGCGGAGGCGACGCTGCGCGCGCTCGCCGCGCTGCAGGGCCGCCGCGACGATCCCGAGACCGACGAGGAGCCCGGCAAGATCCTCCACGAGCACTGGCGGCATGCGCCCCAGAGGCTGGTCGACATGGGCTGGCCGGTGCGCGACGGCGGCTTGCTCTACTACGGCTCAGCCGATTCCACCGCATGGTTCCTGGTCGTCCTGGCGGCGCTCGACGACGACCGGCTGACCGCGGAACTCGAGCCCAACTGGCGCGCCGCGGGGGAGTGGCTGCTGCGAGCGGTCGAGCGCGGTGGCGGGCTCGTCCGCCACGGCCCGCGCCGAGCGCCCGGCGGCCTCGCCCAGCAGGGCTGGCGCGACACGACCGACCCGCTCGACCCCGACACGCGCGGCGGCGGGATCCTGCGCCCCGACGGCTCAGCGCCCGAGCCGCCGCTCGCCGACGCCGACACCCAGGCGGTCGCGGTGGCCGCCGCCCACGGCCTGGCGAGCCTCTCCGGCGAGCAGCGGCACAGCGAGCTGGCCAGCTCGCTGCGCGCCGAGGTCACGCGGTCCTTCGATCCCGACACGCTCGCCCTCGAGGGCGACGGCCGGCCGGTCGTCGGCGCGGGGTCGCAGCTCGGCTGGCTGCTGTGGGCGGATGCGGCGCCGCCCGGCGCCGCCGAGCGGCTCGTGCAGCCCGACGTCCTGACCCGTTGGGGGTTGCGCACGCTGTCGGCCGAGCATCCCCGGTTCGACGCCCACGCCTACCACCGGGGCGGCGTCTGGCCGTTCGACTCCTGGCGCGGCTGGGGCGGCCTGCGCGCCGCAGGCCGCGAGGAGGAGGCCGAGCGCGTCAGGACCGGCGTGCTCGAAGCCCTCGACCGCCTCGGCGGCGCGCCCGAGCTGTACGCCGCCGGAAGGAATGGCCCGGAATCGGTCGCGATCGCCAACCCGTTGCAAGCCTGGACCGTCGGCGCCCGCTGGGCGCTGGAACACCGCTGGGACGGGAGGCGCCGGCCCTGAGCGAGCTGCGGCGAGCACCGCAGCTAGGGCTCACCTCTCCCAACGGAAGCCGCGGACGGCCAGCAGCAGTCCGGCTACGCCCCAGAGCGCCAGCACCGCGAGCGCGCCCAGCTCGTGCGTCAGCCCCTGGCCCGTGACGATCGCGTCGGAGAAGCCGTCGATCACGTGCTTCAGCGGCAGCGCCTCGGCGACCGCCGCCAGCCCGGCCGGCAGCGAGTCGCTCGAGTAGAAGACACCGGAGATCATGATCGCCGGCAGGAACAGCGCGTTGACGTAGGCCGAGGCCGAGTCGAAGTTCGGGATCAGGTGCGACAGCGCGATCCCCAGCGACCCGAACGTGACGACGCCGACCGCGGTGAAGACCGCGAGCTCGAACCAGTCCTTGGGCCAGGCGACGTCGTAGAGCAGGTGGCCGATCACGATCACCAGGCCGACCTGGACGAACGCGTTGGCGACCGCGTTGCCGAGGAAGCCGGCGAAGTAGGAGGCGGTCGGCATCGGCGTGCCGCGCATCCGCTTGAGGATTCCCTGCTCGCGCAGGAAGGTCAGGTTGTAGGCCATCGCGTTGAAGGTCGTGGCCATCACGCTCATGCCGGCGACGCCGGGAATCAGGACGTCGAGCTCGCTGGGGTCGTCGGCGAACACCGATGCGACCAGCAGCAGCAGCGTCAGCGGCAGGATGAAGCTGAAGAAGGCTGCGCTCGGGTTGCGCCAGAAGAGCTTGCGCTCGATGCGGAACTGCGCCCAGGCCAGCGCCACCCCGCTCACGACCGCTCCTCCTCGGCCTCGGCGGTCAGCTCGAGGTAGACGTCCTCGAGCGTCGGTCGCGCAACCTCGAGCCCCTCGAGTCGCTCGCCGCGCCCGAGCGCGTCGCCGGTCAGGCGGTGCAGCAGGTCGGTCGGGTCCTCGGTCTGGTGCTCGACGCGCCGACCGCCGGAGAGGTAGGAGACGCGGTAGCCGCCCGAGTCCGGCTTGAGGTCGGAAGGCGGGCCCTCGGCTACGACTGCGCCATCCTTGACGATCGCCACGCGGTCGGCGAGCTCCTGTGCCTCGTCGAGGTAGTGGGTCGTCAGCAGCACCGTCTTGTCGAGCTCGCGCAGCCGCCGCACGACCTCCCAGGCGTCGCGCCGGGCCGCGGGGTCGAAGCCGGTAGTCGGCTCGTCGAGGAAGACCAGCTCGGGGTCGCCGACCAGCGCGAGCGCGAGATCGAGCCGCCGCTGTTGGCCCCCGGAGAGCTTGCCGGCGTAGGTGTCGGCCTTCCCGCCGAGTCCCACGAGCCCGATCGTCTCGTCGGTGTCGAGCGGCGCGGGGTAGGCCCTCGCCATGTGCCCGACCGCCTCGCGCACGGTCAGTCGCGGGTAGAAGCCGCAGCTCTGCAGGACGATGCCGACTCGCTGGCGCAGCTCGCGCTCGCGCCGCTCGGGGTCGTGGCCGAGCACGCTGACGCTCCCGCCGGAGCGCCGGCGGTAGCCCTCGAGGATCTCGACGGTGGTGGTCTTGCCGGCGCCGTTGGGGCCGAGGATTCCGAACACCTCGCCGCGCGCGACCTCGAAGGAGAGGCCGCGGACGGCGTCGACGTCGCCATAGCTCTTGCGGAGGTCGGAGACCTCGATCGCCGGTGCGCTCACGGCCGCGCACTCTAGTCGGCGGTGCGGGCCGCCCGGTCGCGCCACGACCGGCGACTACATTGACAGTCATCAGTTCAATCGATAGATTTAAATCGATGAGCGTCGATCTCGCCCTTTCGCCGAAGCAGAAGCGCCCAGCCGGCGAGCCCTGCTGCCAGCCGGTCGTCTATCCCGACGTCGACCGAGCGGAGGCCGAGCGGATGGCCTCGGTCGCCAAGGCGCTCGCCGATCCCGTCCGGCTCCAGCTCGTCGACGTCCTGCGCAAGCACGCCGGCAGGGTCTGCGTCTGCGAGCTCGTCCCGCTCTTCGACCTCTCCCAGCCGACGGTCTCCCACCACCTGGGCGTCCTGCGCAAGGCCGGCATCGTCGCCTCGGAGCGCCAGGGGCTCTGGGCCTACTACTACGTCAACACCGAGGCTTTGGAGGAGGTGAGCGCATGGTTGACCGGCTGATTGCCCGCACCGACGGGGAGGGATGCTGCGATGAGGGCGGCTGCTGCTAGCGCGGCGCCTCAGCGGAGCCGGGCCGCCGCCGCTCGCGGCACGCAGCCCGGCTCCGCCTCGCCGTCTGGGACGATCGCGGCGTGAGTCGGGCCGACAGGGGGTGGACGCTCGCGGTCGTCTGCGCGGCCACCGCGCTGCTGCTGCTCGACGTGACCGTCGTCAACGTCGCCCTGCCAGCGATTCGGGCCGACGTCGACGCGAGCTTCTCCGAGCTGCAGTGGGTGATCGACGCCTACGCGCTGATGCTCGCCGTCACCCTGCTCAGCGCCGGCTCGCTCGCCGACCGGGTCGGGAGGCGGCGGGTGTTCGTGGCCGGCGTCGTTGTCTTCACTGCCGCCTCCACGCTCTGTGCGCTCGCCTGGTCGGCCGTCGCGCTCGATCTCGCCCGCGGCTTGCAGGGCATCGGCGCCGCGGCGATGTTCGCGACCTCGTTGGCGCTGCTCGCGGAGGAGTACAGCGGCGCCGACCGCGGCCGCGCGTTCGGGATCTGGGGGGCGGTCAGCGGCGCCGCCCTGGCGATCGGCCCACTCGTCGGAGGGGCGTTGGTCGACGGCTTCGGCTGGCGCTGGATCTTCTGGCTCAACTTGCCGATCGGCATCGCGCTCGCCCTGGTCGCTGCGCGCGCCCTGCGCGAGTCTCGTGACCCTGCCGCCGGCCATCTGGACCTCCCGGGCGCCGCCGCCTTCAGCGCCGGGATCTTCCTAGTCGTCCTCGCTCTGATGCGCGGCAACGCCGATGGCTGGGACAACCCGCTGGTGGTCGCCTGCCTGGTCGGCGGCCCGCTCGCGCTCGCGGCGTTCGTCGCGATCGAGCTGCGCGTCGCGCACCCGATGCTCGACGTCCGTCTCTTCGGTCGCCGTGCCTTCAGCGGCACTGCGCTCGTCGCCTTCGTCCAGTCGGTCGCGCTCTACCCGATGTTCCTGTTCCTGGCGATCTACTTCCAGGACGAGCTCGGCTACACGCCGCTCGAGACGGGGGTGAGACTGCTGCCGGTCACGGTGACGCTGTTCGTCTTCGCGCCGATCTCCGGGCGACTGACGGGACGGGTCTCGTTGCGCACGCTGCTCACCGTCGGCCTCGTCCTGATCGGTGCCGGACTGCTGTTGATGCGGGGCCTGGACGACGGCGGCGACTGGACGGCGCTGCTGCCCGGACTGCTGGTCGGCGGCGCCGGGATAGGCACGATCAGTCCGGCACTCGCGGCGGCGATGGTCGGCGTGCTGCCAGTGGAGCGCAGCGGCCTGGCGTCCGGGATCAACAACACCTTCCGTCAGGTCGGCATCGCTGCAGGCATCGCCGGCCTCGGAGCGATCTTCCAGCACCGCCTCGCCAGCGACGGCTTCGTCGCCGGCCTCGATCGGATCTTCTTGGTCGCGGGCGTGCTCGCTCTTGCCGGCGCGGCGATCGCCGTCGTGCTGCTTCGCGCGGACGACTTCGGTACCCAAGCCGACGGCGGTTGAACGAATCGTGCGGCCTCTAGCCCCGCCGATCGTTCAACCGGCGTCCCAAGGCAGACGGAGGTCAGGCGCCGGCGCCCGCGCCGCCGCGGCCCTCGCCGCCCGCGAAGCGGTTCGCGCCGGCGACCGCGTCAGCGAAGGTGGCCTGTCCGGACTTCGCCTCCAGCCGTAGGCCGTCCTCGAGCGGGATGGCGAGGCCCTCGATCGCCGCCCGGCGATCGGCGAGCATCGTCAGCTGCGGGAAGGCGGCGAGCGCCTCCGCCATTTGCAGCGCCCGGTCGACGTGGGCTCCCGGCGGGACGACCTCGGTCAGCAGGCCCATCCGAAGCGCCTCGTCGGCGTCGACGATCCGGCCCGTGAGGATCATGTCGAGCGCTCGGCCGAGGCCGACGACCCTCGGTAGGCGCTGTGTCCCACCGTCGATCAGCGGCACGCCGAAGCGACGCTCGGTGAATCCCAGCTTCGCGTCCTCCACGGCGATCCGCAGGTCGCACCACAACGCCAGCTCCAGCCCGCCGGCCAGGCACCAGCCCGAGATCGCGGCGATCGTGGGCTTGGACGGCGTTCGGCGGGTGAAGCCGAGCGGACCGTCCGGCGACTCCAGCCGCGGTCCCAGCGTCTCGATCGCCTTGAGGTCGGCGCCGGCGCAGAACGCCTCGTCGCCGGCCCCGGTGAGGACCATCACCCGTGCGCGATCGTCCTGCTCGAAGCGATCGTGAGCTTCGGCGAGCAGGTCGGCGGTCGGCCCGTCGACGGCGTTGCGACGCTCCTGGCGGTCGATCGTCACCAAGGCGGCCGCGCCGCTGCGCTCGTAGGTCACCTGATCGGCGTGGAGACCCATCGCCGGGGAAGTGACTACCAGCCGACGATGTCGCGCACCGCGGTCGCCTTGCGCTGCTCCTTGCGCCGGTCCAGGACGGCCTGGAGCCAGGAGAGCACGGAGACGAGCACGGCGAAGAAGACGACGACGCCGAGCGAGAAGAAGGTGATGATCTTGTCGTCGGTCTCGCCGACGAGGCCCTCGCCGTTGTCGTGCGCGAGCGCCGGGACGGCGTAGAGCAGCCATCCCGTGAGGGCGAGGCTGGCGAGCAGGGCGATCCGGGCCTTCATCCGGCGCCGCAGTTTACCGGCTGGGGCGACGCTGCCCCTTCTCACTAGGGTTCGGCGGCCGTGTCGCTGATCGAGGCCATCGTCTTGGGCATCCTGCAGGGGCTGACGGAGTTCCTGCCGATCTCCTCGAGCGCGCACCAGCTGGTCGTGCCGGCGATGCTCGGCTGGGACGACCCCGGCGCCGCCTTCACCGCCGTGACCCAGCTCGGCACCGAGACGGCGGTGCTCATCTACTTCCGCAGGGACATCTGGTCGATCGCGTCGGTGTGGACCCGATCGCTGTTTCGGCCGGTGCTGCGCTCGACCGCGCATGCGCGGATGGGCTGGTACCTGATCGTCGCGACGATCCCGATCGCGATCCTCGGGCTGGCCTTCGAAGACCAGATCGAGAACGGCGCTCGCGACCTCTGGCTGGTCGGGACGGTGCTGATCGTCTTCGGGCTGGTGCTCGGCTATGCCGACCGCGTGGGCACGCACGAGCGTGAGCTGGGCCGGATCTCGACCCGCGACGGGATCGCGATCGGCCTCGCGCAGTCGCTCGCGCTGATCCCGGGCGTCTCGCGCTCCGGCGCGACGATGAGCGCCGGGCTGCTGCTCGGCCTCGAGCGCGCGGCGGCCGCCCGGTTCTCCTTTCTCCTGGCGGTCCCCGCGGTGATCCTGAGCGGGCTCTACCAGCTCGCCGGCGTCCTGTCCGGAGAGGAGGGGAACGGCGACCCGCTCGGGTACATCGCCCTGGCGACGGTGATCTCGTTCTTCGTCGGCTACGCCGCGATCGCCTGGCTGCTGCGCTACCTGACGACCCACTCGGTCAGCCTGTTCGTGGGCTACCGGATCGGCCTCGGCGCGCTGGTGCTGGCGTTGACGGGGGCCGGCGCGATCGAGTCGCCGGGCTAGGATCGAGCCGGTGAGCCTGCTCTGGAAGTTCGGCCTGATCGCGCTGATCGCGCTCGTGCTGACCGCGGCGCCGGGCGGCGGGGACGCCCTCAACCTCGTGCTGATGGCGCTGTCGCTCGCCTTCTTCACTGCGATCGCGCTACTCGGCTACCGGCTGTTCCACCAGTTCAGGACGGATTTGGAGGGCCTGCCCGAGCGCGATCGGGCGGTCCTCTACGGGTCGATCGGACTGGCGTTCCTCACGTTCTGCGCGACCAGCCGACTATTCGACGTCGGCGGTGGCGGTGTGGTGGTCTGGCTTGCGCTGCTTGCCGCCTGCTCGTACGGGGTGTACTGGGTCTGGACCCGGTACCGCGCATATGAGTACAACCGGGGGCTCGCGCCACCGGACCACCGCTGTTGCTTGGCCGGTTGCCGTAGCGCCATTGCCGTAGCGCCACGGTGACGCGGGCGTAGCGCTGCCGTAACCAAGGGCCGTTGTCCCGTGCCGCTAGCGCGGCGACGGTGGCGGGCATGGGTCTTGCGAGCCGGCTGCAGCGGTCACAACAGGGACAGGCGAGCGTCGAGCTGGTCGCGGCGCTGCCGTTCGTCCTGCTGGTCGGCGCCGTCGTCTGGCAGTGCGCGCTCACCGGTCACACGGCCTGGCTGGCGGCACACGCCGCGCGGGCTGGGGCGCGGGCCGAGCTAGTCGACGGCGACGTGCGCGGCGCCGTCCGCTCGGCGCTGCCGGACGGGCTCGAGCACGGGCTCGGTGTCGAGCGCGACGACGGCGTGGTCAGGGTGAGCGTCGAGCTGCCGCTGTTGTTGCACCGGTGGCGGCTGCCGGTCGCCGTGGGCGCGACGGCGTCGCTGGGGGAGTCTCGATGACCGACGCGCCGGCGGGAGAGCGCGGGCAGGCCCTGGTCGAGGTCGTCGCCGGCCTGCCGGCGATGCTCGCGGTCGGGCTGGCGCTGCTGCAGCTGCTCGCCGTCGGCTACTCGGCCGTCCTGGCGGGAAGCGCGGCCGAGGCGGGGGCCCTGGCGCTGGCGAGCGGCCGGGACGCCGGGGCGGCGGTCGAGCGAGCCCTTCCCGGCTGGTCGGTCGCGCGGGCGCGGGCGGACGTGAGCGGCGGGACGGTACGCGTGCGGCTGCGACCGCCGGCGCCACTCGCGCTCGTCGCGCGCGAGCTGGAAGTCCAGGCGGACGCCTCGGTGGAGCTGCCGTGAGGGCAGCGGCACGGGGCGAGCGCGATCTGCTCCACGCGCGCCGGCGCGGACCGCTGAGCGCGGTCGCCGACTTCCTCGTCGAGCCGATCGATCCACCCGCTGGGGCCGGAGGGCTCGTCGACCGCGGGTGGAGCGGCATCGCTCGGCCCGCTGTGGCCGTGGCCGGGCTCGCGGCCCGTTGCGGCACCACGACGGTGGCACGGGCACTTGCCGCCGAGCTCGCCCTGCGTGACGCCGGTGGTGCGGCGATCGTCAGCGCCGAGGCGATCGCCGGCGGGGGGATCCCGCTCGGAGCTCCGGCCGCGGGCCGGCTTGGTCGTGCCGTGCAGCGAGCGATCCCGTCCCAAACCCGCGCCGTCGGGCGAATCTGCCTGGCAGCGGCGGACTCCGACGACGTGTCGCTCGTCGAGGTTGCGCGCGACCTGGCGCCGCTCGTGCTCGACGTGACCGACTCCCAGCAGGCGGCGGCCGCCGCGTCGCTGGTCGACGCGGTCGTGCTCGTCGGTGCGCCGTCGGTCGAGCCCGCGCTCGCGGCGGTCCTCGCCGAGTCCCTCGGCCGGGTGGGCCCCGAGCCGCTGGTCGTCCTCAACCGCGACCGTGGCGACGAGGGCCCCTGGGACGGTCGCTGCGCCCTGCGTCTTCCCGAGGGCCGGATGGGCGGGCAGCTCGCGCTCGCCGGTCGCGAGGCGCGTGGCGAGCTCGGGCGCGCGGTGGCGAAGCTCGCCGACCTGGTGGCGGTGACCCGGTGAGGCAGGAGGACGGTCAGGCGCTAGTCCTGATGCTGGGCGTGATCGGGGCCGTCGTCGTGGGCGCGCTGGTGCTCGTCGGCCTCGGGCAGGCGCTCGGCGGGAAGTCGCGCCACCAGCGGGCCGCCGACCTGGCCGCCGTCTCCGCCGCGCATAGGATGAGCGACGACTACTTCCGGCTCTTCGAGCCGGTCGCCCTGCCCAACGGGCTGCCGAACCCGAGCCATCTCCCGACCGACGAGTACCTCGCCAGGGCCCGCTCGGTGGCGGTTCGGGTGGGGACGCGCAACGGCGTGCGGATCGCCTCAGCCGACGTCGGCTTCCCGGGCGGCGGCTTTGCCCCGACGCGAATCCGCGTAAGTGCACGGGGCGCGATCGAGGTCCGCGTCGGCGACCGACCGGCACGCCGCCGCGTCGAGGTCGAGGCGACGGCCACCGCCGAGCTTGCCGTGCTAGCCGGCGAGCCCGGAATGCCGACGATGGCCTCTGGCGGCGGCTACTCCGGCCCGCTGGCCTACAGAGGCGGCAAGCCGATGAGGCCCGACGTGGCGATCGCCTTCGACCGCATGGCCGCCGCCGCCCGCGTCGACGGCATCGCGCTGATCGTCGTCAGCGGCTTCCGCTCCGACGCCGAGCAGGCAGCGCTGTTCGCGGCGCATCCCGACCCGAAGTGGGTCGCTCCGCCCGGCAAGAGCCTCCACCGCCTCGGCACCGAGCTCGACCTCGGCCCGGACGCGGCCTACGGCTGGTTGGCCGCCAACGCGCCGCGCTTCGGCTTCGTGAAGCGGTACGCCTGGGAGCCCTGGCATTACGGCTACACCCGCTCGGCGGGCTCGGCCTCGGTCGGCTACGGCACCGCGATCCGCGACGGTCGCTCGGCGATCCCGGCGTTTGTTCCACGTGAGCTCGTCGACGAGATCTCGCGCGCTTCCCAGCGCTGGAACGTCGGCGCCGCCGTCCTGGCCGCCCAGCTCTATGCCGAGTCCAACTTCAACCCGTTCGCAACCTCGCCGGCCGGCGCCCAGGGCATCGCCCAGTTCATGCCCGGGACTGCCGCAAGCTACGGCCTCTCCAATCCCTTCGACCCGGCCGCGGCGATCGACGCTCAGGCCCACCTGATGCACGACCTACTGCGCCAGTTCGCCTCTGTCCCGCTCGCCCTCGCCGCCTACAACGCCGGTCCCGCCCCAGTCCAGGCCTGCGGCTGCATCCCGCCCTACCCCGAGACCCAGGCCTACGTCGCCAAGATCCTCGGCCTGCTCGACGGCGCCGGCGACCTCACCGGCTCGGCGTTCGAGGTGCGGCTGGTCGAGTAGCGCTCGCGCGCTCGGCGACGACCGCCTCCAGCGCGTCGACCACCTCGGGGTCGAACTGCGTGCCGCTGCAGCGGCGCAGCTCGGCGATCGCGTCCTGAGTAGGCCGGGCTGCCCTGTAGGGCCGTCCGCTGGTCATGGCGTCGAAGCTGTCGCAGGCGAACACGATCCGGGCTCCGCGCGGTATCGCGTCGCCGGCGAGCCCGTCTGGGTAGCCCTTGCCGTCCCAGCGCTCGTGGCTCGACCGCACAAGCCGCGCCACCGGCAGAAGTGGAGTGGCGGCCGCGACGATCCGCTCGCCGATCACCGGGTGCTTGCGCATGTACTCCCACTCGTCGGGATCGAGCGGGCCGGGCTTGGTGAGGATCGCGTCGGGGATCGCCATCTTCCCGACGTCGTGAAGCTTCGCGGCCCGCACGACCTCGTCGATCTCCTCGGGGCTCAGGCCGAGCCGATGTGCGACGCCGCGTGCCAGCATCGCGACGCTGCCGAGGTGAGTCTCCAGTCGGGGCTTGGCCTCGTGGAGGGCGCGCAGCAGCGCCTCGACGGTGTGGTCGTCGGCGCGTCCGCCGAGCTTGGCGGCGTACATCCGGCGGTCGGCCAGGTGCATCACCTCATCGGGGTCGCTGGCTTCGGCGGGGATCGAGGCGGTCCCCCGAGCGGCAGACACGTCGAAGCCGTCGCCAAGGTCCACCAGAGCGGCGTCGGCGCGAGCCAGCGTCTCCTCCGCGTCGCCGTGGTCGGGAACGAGCACGCAGAACTCGTCGCCGCCGAGGCGGTATGCGTCGCCCGGCCGGGCCGCCTCGGTGAGGCGCGCGCCGAGCCGCGTCAGAAGCGAGTCGCCGGCAGGATGGCCGAAGTTGTCGTTGTAGCGCTTGAATCCGTTGAGGTCGAACATCGCGAACACGAGGCGCTGCCCCGGACGGAGGTCTTCGAGCGCGCGCGACAGGTCGCGCTCGAGGCTGCGGCGGTTCTTCATGCCGGTGAGCGGGTCGGTGAGGGCTTGCCGCTGGGTCGAGGCGAGCGTCGCGCGCACCATCGTCACCATCCGCACGGCGGCGACGGCGACCGCGACGGCCGCGAGGATCACCGCCGACGACGGCAGCCGATCGAAGTGGTCGAACAGCAGCAGCCCGAGCGCGATCGTCACGAACGCGGCCGGGGCGACGAACGCGCGCCAGTCGGGCTCGCGCCGGGTGCTGCGCGCCGAGACGCAGGCAGCCGCCGCGACGAGCAGGGAGGCGGCCGGCCAGCTGGTGTCGAGCAGCCCGCCGGCATAGGTCCCGCGCGTTACCTGATCCAGGTAGACGAAGTCGGCGAGCGCCCGCAGAAGCAGGCCCGCGGCGATCAAGGCGATCGCGTGCCCGGGCCGCCAGCCGGTCGCGGACAGAGCTGCGAGCACGCAGCCGAGCAGGACGAGATCGCCGATCGGGTACGCGAGGTTCGTGGCGAAGGTCATCGGCTCGCCCTGGACCGCGGCGGCGAGCGGTCCGGCGAGCAGGGTGGCCGCGAAGAGGGCGCTGCCTGCCAACGCGGCGATTGCGCCGTCGAGCCAGGCGGCGGCCCCCAGGGCGCGCCAGCTCACGCGCTGCGAGATGAGCCGCCAGATCCCGTAGGCCATCGGTCCGTATGAGGAGAGCCAGAGGGCGTCGGCAATCGACGGGTAGGGCGGCGCGCTGCTGGTCGCGAGGAATGCCATCCACCACAGGTCGCCGAACGACCAGAGCGTGAGCCCGGCGCCGAAGGCCAGCCAGACTCCCCGCTCCTCGGAGTCCACCGCCGCACGCGCCACGCACAGCAACCCGGCGCCCAGAAGCAGGGCCGCGTAGATCGGGTCGCCGAGCGGCAGCCCCAGCAGCTCGCGCTCGACCGCAGCGTCAGTGACGACCAGGACCAGGTAGAGCAGCCACCCCGCAGCGAGGACGGCGAAGCCGGCACGCAGCTGGCGAAGGCGGGCGCTCTGCCGAGATGCGACGACTTCCATGCGACCTCCATCGACACCGGTTCGCCAGCCCTTTACGAGCTGTGGGCGACATCGAAGCCGGCCGGTATCGCGCCCGATATCGCCTAACCGGCGCGGTGCACGCGGACCCGGCCGACGGCCGTATTGAAGTTGCCCGCGAGATCGGTCGCTCGGACCTCGATCCGTGCGACGAAGGCGCGTCGCCTGCGCAGGCGCTTCGTCCTAGGCTCGAGCCTGACGACGCGCACGTCGTCGGTTGTCGCGAGCCTCATGCTCGCCAAGACGACGTGCCGTCGCCGCCCGTCGCGTCGCCGTGGGCCCTGCACGGTGGCTGTGACGTGCAAGGTCGTCGGCTCGTTCGACCGCACCTTCACCGCGATGCCGTCGAGGAACTCGGCGTAGGTCAGCCTGCGGGCGAGACGCTCGATCGTCAACGCCGGCGGCGTCCGGTCGACCGCTGGCACCCGGAGAGGCGCCGTCGCCGTCGGCGCTGCCGGAGGTGGGCTCGTCCCCTGTGGAAGGACCGGCGCGGGCGCGGAAGGCGGCGTTTGCGACGCGCCCGGCGAAGGTGCTGGCGTGCTCGGTGGCGGATCGGGCGAAGGCGGTGGGGGAGGCGGGGGCGGCGCCGCGGTCCGGGGCCTCACGGGCTGGCAGTCGGGATGGGTGAAGCCGCGCGACATCGCGCACCAGGCGTGCCAGGCGATCCGCGGGTCCCCGTCGAGCTCCATCAGGCCGGTGTCCCAGGAGGCCGTCGGGCTGCCGCGCATGTGGTAGTAGTGGATCCGCTCGACCTGTGGAAGTGCTGCGAGCGTCTCGGCGAGCCACCAGACCTTGTCGTTCTGGGTCGCCTCGTCCGCCTCGATCGAGCCCTGGTCGCGGGCGAAGGCGCCGACCTCGGTGATCCAGACGCTCGCCCCCGGCGGCGCGAGCGCGATCAGGTCGAGAGTCGTCTGGGTCGTCTCGGCGTGCGCGCCCCAGTAGGGGTGGAATGCGACGCGGTCGCCCCAGCCGCCGCCGGCCGCCTCGTAGGCGTTGACGTAGCGGCCGATCGTCGCGAGATCCCGGCGGTCGACGAAGTCCGGCGAGGTGGTCTGCGCGGTCGGGTCCCAGGCGGCGACAGCCTGCTCGAGGCGCGCCTGATACTGCGCCAGCAGCTGGGCGCCCGGTACTCCGGGCAGCCACGTCTCACCGAGGTTCGGCTCGTTCGCCGGCCCCCAGACGTCAACGTCGCCGGCGAGCTGGCGCACTGCCTCGCCGACGTGGGCGGCGTAGCAGTCGGCTGGCGGCTGCGGGCCGCAGACGGGGTCGACGTCCGGGTCGACGCTCTTCTTGAACGTGACCACGATCTGCTCGACGCCCTGTTGGCGCGCGCGGGCGATCAGCGCGCGTGCGCGGTCCATGTGCCAGGAGTAATCGACGGCGTTCCAGATCATCTGGAAGCGGAAGGCCTTCGGGCCGAGGCGGGCGAAGCCGTCGCCGAGCGACGGGAGATGGCCCGGGTTGTCCCACTCCCAGTCATCGTCGGCGATCGCGAAGCCCCAGCCGTCGCGCGGCGCGGCGCCCTGCGCGGGGGCAGCGGCGATCAGCAGCGCTGCCAGGGCGGCGACCACCAAGGCGCAGAGCCGCGTGTGGTCCCCATGCACGAGGTTCACGATAGAGGCTGCTCTACGCTTGACCCATGTGTCGAAACATCCGAACCCTGCACAATTTCGACCCCCCGGCCAGCGAGGACGAGATCCAGGACGCCGCGCTGCAGTACGTGCGCAAGATCAGCGGCTCGACGAAGCCGTCGAAGGCCAACCAGGAGGTCTTCGATCGCGCCGTCGAGGAGGTCGCTGCCGCGACGCGCACGCTGCTCGACGGGCTCGTCACCAGCGCGCCGCCGAAGGACCGCGAGGTCGAGGCCGCCAAGCACCGCGAGCGCTCCGCCAAGCGCTTCGCGACCGCTTAGCCGCAGCCGACCGGCCCTATCCTCGACGGGATGCCCGATGCCGTCGAGCTGAGCCGTGCCGAACGCGTCGCCGAGCAGCGCCGCGCGCTGCCCGACGCGCCGGGCGTGTACCTCTTCAAGGACGAGCGCGGCACGGTCGTCTACGTCGGCAAGGCGAAGTCGATCCGCAAGCGGGTCGGCTCGCACTTCTCCAAGCCCGGCAGCCGCTCGGCGCTCGAGATGACCTCGTCGGTCGCGGAGATCGAGTTCATGGCGACCGAGACCGAGGCCGAGGCCCTGCTCGCCGAGCAGGAGTTCATCAAGCGCCACCGGCCGCGCTTCAACGTCCGGCTGCGCGACGACAAGTCATACCCCTACATCGGGATCTCACTCGACGAGGACTACCCCCGCGTCTACTTCACGCGTGAGAAGCACCGTCGCCAGCGCGCCTACTTCGGCCCGTTCTCGAACGCCAAGCGCGTCCGCGAGACGCTCGACCTGCTCGGCAAGGTCTTCCAGCACCGAACCTGCGAGGGACGAGAGCCCGGCCGCCAGTCCGGCAGCCCCTGCCTCGACTACTTTATCAAGCGCTGCCAGGCGCCCTGTGTCGGCTATGTCTCGAAGGAGGAGTACCGCGAGAACATCGACACGATCGTCGCGTTCCTCTCCGGCCGCTACCGCGAGATCGAGCAAGACCTCGAGCGGAGCATGAAGCTCGCCGCCGCCGACCAGGAGTTCGAGGCGGCGGCTCACTTCCGCAACCGCCTGCGCGCAGTGCGCTCGCTGCTCGAGCGACAGCGGATCGCCAACGAGTCGGTCGGGACGCTCGACGCGATCGCCGTCGCGGTCGAGGAGGCCGAGGCCAACGCTCAGGTCTTCCAGGTCCGCGACGGCGTGCTCGCCGACCGCCAGAGCTTCTACCTCGAGAACGCCGGCGAGCGCGACGAGGCGGACGTGCTCGAGGAGTTCGTCCTCCAGTACTACGCCAGCTCGCTGTCGATCCCGCCGCAGGTGATCGTCCCGCGTGGCGGCGCCGACTGCGCCCTGCTCGCGGAGGCGCTCGGAGAGCGCCGCGGCGCCCCGGTAGAGGTCCGCTCGGCGGAGCGCGGCGACAAGCGCCGCATCTTCGAGCTCGCCCAGCGCAACGCCCGCCTGGCGCTGGACCAGGACCGGCTGCGCTCCGAGCACCGCCGCTCGCGCCGGATCGACGCGCTCGAGGGGCTGCAACGCGAGCTCGGCATGCCCGCGCTGCCGATGCGAATCGAGTGCTTCGACATCTCCAACCTCGGCGAGACGCACACCGTCGCGTCGATGGTCGTCTTCGAGGGCGGCGCGCCGAAGAAGTCCGACTACCGCCGCTTTCGGGTCCGCGGCGCCGCCCAGGACGACTTCGCCGCGATGTCCGAGGTGCTGCGCCGCCGCGTCGCCCAGTTCCGCGCTCAGCGCGAGATCTCGCCGCACGAGAAGCAGCACGACTCGAGCTTCGCCGCCCTGCCCGGGCTGATCGTGATCGACGGCGGCAAGGGTCAGCTGTCGGCCGGGCTGCCCGAGCTCCAGGAGCTGCGCGAGCTCGGCACGACCGTCGTCAGCCTCGCCAAGCGCGTCGAGGAGGTCTTCATGCCGGGCCGCTCCGCTCCGGTCCTGCTACCCCACGACCGCGCCCCGCTGCAGCTGCTCCAGCGCGTCCGCGACGAGGCCCACCGCTTCGCGATCGAGCACCACCGGCTGCGCCGTGACAAGGCGATGACCCGCTCCGTGCTCGATGACATCCCAGGCGTAGGTCCCACGCGCAAGCGCGCGATCCTCAACCACTTCGGCACGCCGGAGCGCGTCCTCGCCGCCAGCCGCGAGGAGCTCGAGTGCGTTCCCGGCCTACCCGGCAAGGTCGCCCGCGAGATCCACCAGCATCTACACCGCGTTGACTAAGGCACTAGCTCAGGCCCGCGGTCGCGGTGACGGTCGCGGAAGGCGGCGAGGGCGGTGAAGACGTCGTCGCCGTAGTCGCGGCAGCCGAGCAGGCGGCCGGTGCCGTAGCGGCCCGGCTCCTTGTTCCAGGCGGTCGCGGCGACCGCGTACGGCATGTCGGTCGTGTCGGGGACGAGCAGCACGTGGTGGGAGTCGTCCTCGTAGAAGGCCTTCAGGCTGGCGCGGGCAGCGCGCGGAAGCCCCTCGTCGAACCAGATCACGACGCGACCGTGCTCGAGGGTGTGGACGATCCGCCGGACGTCCGGCGAGACGGCGTAGGCGTCGTCCTCGGCGGGGAGCGGGTGGTGCCTGCCCGAGGTCGGCGGGTCGGACCTGTAGCGCACGGTCTCATCGGGGCTCGCGATGTGGAGGTTGCTCTTCGTCTCGAAGCTCTCGAGCTCGCAGCCGGCGGCCCTCGCTCCCTCGCGCACGCCGCTCACGCGCCCGGGCTTGGGGAAGCTGCCGCCCTCGGGAAGGAGGTCGTGGATCTCGCGATCGCTGTCGCGGGCGACGACGCCGGGCGATGGCTCGGCGCTCTCGCTGCCGTCGCCGAGGCTGGCGAGCGCGACGACGATCGTCGCGACGGAGAGCAGGATCGCCGCGCCCGCGGCGAGGTAGCCGGCTAGGCGACGCTCGCGCGGAGCGGCCGTCGCCGGCGGCTGCTCGCCAAGGCTCGGCTGCTCCTCTGGGTCCCCTCCCTCGACCATCGCGGGCCGAACAGTAGCTGGGTCGGTCTAGGCCAACCGCTACAAAGACCCGTGCGTGCAGGACTTCGTGATCGTCACCGGGCTGTCGGGCGCTGGCAAGAGCCAGGCGATGGCGACGTTCGAGGACGCGGGCTACTTCTGCGTCGACAACCTGCCGCCGGAGATGATCGCCGGCCTCGCCGAGCTGTTCCAGCACGAGGGGTCGAAGGTCGAGCGGGCGGCGGTCGTGTCCGACGTTCGCGGCGGCGCCTACTTCGAGGGGCTCGTCCAGGTGCTCGACGAGCTGGCCGAGCGCGGGATCCCACACCGGCTGCTCTACCTCGAGGCCAGTGAGCACGTGCTGGTCAACCGCTACAAGGAGACGCGACGGCGCCATCCGCTGGCCGACGGAGTGGCGTCGGGCGGCTCGGTGGCGAGCGCGATCGGGGCCGAGTGGGACCTGCTGCGGCCGCTGCGCGACCGCGCCGACGTCTCGATCGACACCAGCGAGCTGAGCGCCGCCCGCCTGCGCAAGGTGGTCGCCGACAAGATGCTGCCGCGCGGCAAGATCGGCAAGCTCGCCGTGACCTTCATCTCCTACGGCTTCAAGCACGGGACGCCACGCGACGCCGACCTGCTGTTCGACGTCCGATTCCTGCCGAACCCGCACTACGAGGCCGAGCTGCGCGACCTGACCGGGCTCGACGAGCCGGTGCGCGAGTACGTCGAGTCCTCGGACGGGATCGAGGACTTCTTCGCCCGCCTCACGCCGCTGCTCGACTACCTGCTGCCGCAGTATGAGCAGGAGGGCAAGGCGCACCTGGCGATCGGGATCGGCTGCACCGGCGGCCGCCACCGGTCGGTCGTGATCGCCGAGCGGCTGGCGCGCCAGTACGGCGAGCGCGACGACCTGCTCGTGGACGTCGTCCACCGTGACGCCGGCAAGCCGCCTCGCCCCGCCTGAGCGGTAGATTCAAAGGTCCCGTCTTCCGAAGGAAAGGACCCCTGGAATGGCCTTGAAGGCCGGAATCAACGGCTTCGGC
Source organism: Thermoleophilaceae bacterium (assembly GCA_036259535.1). GTDB lineage: Bacteria > Actinomycetota > Thermoleophilia > Solirubrobacterales > Thermoleophilaceae > JAAYBF01. Next base: position 4,963 of record DATABO010000042.1, on the reverse strand, counting down.
CGCATCGGCCGCAACGTCTTCCGAGCGGCGCACGAGCGTGGCGCGGACATCGACTGGGTCGGCGTCAACGACATCACCGACACCGCGACGCTCGCGAACCTGCTCAAGTACGACTCGATCCTGGGTCCGTTTCCCGGCACGGTGGAGGCGACCGAGGACAGCCTGATCGTCGACGGCAAGCAGCTGCGTGTGTTCGCCGAGCGCGACCCGGCCGACCTGCCGTGGGGGGATGTCGGCGCCGAGGTCGTGATCGAGTCGACCGGCTTCTTCACCAAGCGCGACGACGCCGCCAAGCATCTCGCCGCCGGCGCCCGCAAGGTCATCATCTCCGCCCCGGCCACCGAGCCGGACGTGACGCTCGTCCTGGGCGTCAACGACGACGCCTACGACCCGGCGTCGCACGACGTGATCTCGAACGCCTCGTGCACGACCAACTGCCTGGCGCCGTTCGCGAGCGTGCTACACGACGCGATCGGGATCGAGTCGGGCGTCATGACGACGATCCACGCCTACACCGGCGATCAGCGCCTGCTCGACGCGCCGCACAAGGACCCGCGCCGCGCCCGCGCCGCCGCCGTCAACCTGATCCCGACCTCGACCGGCGCCGCGAAGGCGATCGGTCTCGTGATCCCCGAGCTCAACGGCAAGCTCAACGGCATCGCCGTGCGCGCTCCCGTCCCGACCGGCTCGGTCGTCGACCTCGTCTTCCAGGCGTCGCGCGACACCTCTGTCGAGGAGGTCAACGCGGCGGTCGCCGCGAAGGCCGACAGCGGCTCGCTCGAGGGCATCCTCCAGTACACCGAGGACCCGATCGTCTCGACCGACATCGTTCGCTCGCCGTTCTCGTCGGTCTTCGACTCGAAGCTGACGATGGTCATCGACAGCCGGATGGTCAAGGTCGTCTCCTGGTACGACAACGAGTGGGGCTACTCGAACCGCGTGGTCGACCTCGCCGCGCGCGTCCTGGTCGGCGCTCCAGCCGCCGCCTAGTGCTGACCAAGCGCACGGTCCGGGACCTGGACCTCCAGGGCGGCGAGCGCGTGCTCGTGCGCGTGGACTTCAACGTCCCGCTCGAGGACGGCCGGATCGCCGACGACGCACGGATCAGGGCGGCACTGCCGACGATCGAGCTGCTGCTCGACGCCGGGGCGCGGCCGATCCTCTGCTCGCACCTCGGAAGGCCGAAGGACCGCGAGCCGGAGACCTCCCTGAAGCCGGCGTCCGACCGGCTGCGCGAGCTGCTCGACGTGCCCGTCGGCCAGGCCGGGGCGGTCGTCGGCGACGACGTCCGGGCGGCGGCGGACGCGCTCGATCCCGGCTCGGTCCTGGTGCTCGAGAACACGCGCTGGGAGCCGGGGGAGAAGGCGAACGACCCGCAGCTGGCAAGCGAGCTGGCCTCCTACGCCGACCTCTACGTAAACGACGCCTTCGGCGCCGCTCACCGTGCGCACGCCACCACGGCCGGCGTGGCCGAGCACCTGCCGGCGGTCGCGGGGCTGCTGCTCGAGCGCGAGGTGAACACGCTCGACGGGATCGTCGAGGACCCCGAGCGGCCGCTCTGCGTGGTCCTCGGCGGGGCCAAGGTCTCCGACAAGGTGGCGCTGATCGACCGCTTCCTCGACACCGCCGACAGCGTCTTGATCGGCGGCGCGATGTGCTTCAGCTTCTTCCGCGCCCAGGGCCGCCCGACCGGCGACTCGCTGGTCGAGGAGGACGGCGTCGAGCTGGCGCGCAAGGCACTCGAGAAGGCGGACGCCGGCGGGGGGGCGCGTCTGCTCCTGCCGGTCGACCTCCTGCTTGGCGACCGCTTCGCGACCGACGCCGACCGCCGTGAGCTCGACGGCGTCGACGTGCCCGACGGTTGGATGGGCCTCGACGTCGGCCCCCAGACCGCCGACGCCTACGCCCGCGAGGTCGCGACGGCCGGGACGGTCTTCTGGAACGGCCCGATGGGCGCCTTCGAGTTCGAGCCGTTCGCCGGCGGCACGCGCGCGGTCGCCGAGGCGGTTGCCGCGGCTCCCGGCACGACGGTCGTCGGCGGCGGCGACTCCGCCGCCGCGCTCGCCTCGTTCGGCCTTGCCGACCGCGTCACGCACATGTCAACGGGCGGCGGCGCCGCCCTCGAGCTGCTGGAGGGCAAGGCCCTTCCTGGAGTGGAGGCCCTGGACGATGAGTGAGGATCCCATCCCGGCGCAGCCGGCAGAGCCGGCTGCTTCGGACGAGAGCCCCGACGCGGGCCGGCGGCCGTACATAGCCGGCAACTGGAAGCTCTGGGGCACGCGCGCCCAGGCGACCGAGTACTGCGAGCGGCTGCTGCCCGCGATCTCCGGCGCGGACCGGGTCGACGTCGGCCTCTGCGTTCCCTACACGGCGCTCGAGACGGTCGTCCGCGCGCTCGACGGGACGGGCGTGGTCGTGGCGGCCCAGAACATGCATCAGGCCGAGACCGGCGCCTTCACCGGCGAGGTCTCCGCCGCGATGCTGCTCGAGCTTGGCGCCGATGCTGTCGTTCTCGGCCACTCCGAGCGCCGCGAGCTGTTTGGCGAGACCGACCGCGCACTGTCCGAGAAGGTCCCCGCGGCGCTGGACGCGGGCCTCCAGCCGATCCTCTGCGTCGGCGAGACCGAGAAGGAGCGCGAGGCGGGCGACATGGAGCGCAAGCTGCGCCATCAGGTCCAGGAGGGGCTCGAGCAGATCGACGACGGCCGGCTCGCCGACGTCGTGATCGCCTATGAGCCGATCTGGGCGATCGGCACCGGGAAGGTCGCGACCCCGGACCAGGCGCAGGAGGCGATCTCCTTCGTGCGCGCGCTGGTCGGCGACCGCTCGAGCGACGCAGCAGCGCGCGTCCGTCTTCTCTATGGCGGCAGCGTCAAGCCGGAGAACGCGGCGGAGATCCTCGAGCAGGCCGACGTCGACGGGGCGCTGGTCGGCGGCGCGAGCCTCGACCCGGACTCCTTCGTGCGGATCGTCGCGGCGGCAGGGTGAGCGTTCCCTCCGTCTGCCTGGTCGTCCTCGACGGCTGGGGGCTGGCGCCGCCCGGGCCGGGCAACGCCGTGTCGCTCGCCCGGACGCCCGTCTTCGACGGGCTCTGGAGCGCTCACCCTCACACTCAGCTGACCGCCTGCGGACGCGCCGTCGGGCTGCCGGACGGCCAGATGGGCAACTCTGAGGTCGGTCACCTCAACCTCGGCGCGGGATCGATCGTGCGCCAGGACCTGACGCGGATCGACGACGCGGTCGCCGACGGCCAGCTCACCGAGAACCCGGCGCTGCGCGACGCCTGCGCCGTCGCGCGCGAGTCGGGGCGGCTGCACCTGCTCGGCCTGGTCTCCGATGGCGGCGTTCACGCCAGCATGGACCACCTGCGGGCGCTGATCGAGCTCGCCGCCGACCTCGGCGTGCCCGACCTGGTGCTGCACGTCTTCACCGACGGCCGGGACACGCTGCCCGACTCGGGCGCCGGCTACCTGGCGACCGTCGAGGGCTGGCTCGCTGAGCGCGGCGGCCGCGTCGCGACCGTCAGCGGCCGCTACTACGCGATGGACCGCGACCGCCGCTGGCCGCGCGTCGAGCTCGCCTACGACGCGATCGTCCACGGCCGGCCGGCCGGGCTCGGCGCCGATCCCGACGACTTCGCCGACGTCGTCTTGAAGACGCCGCACACCGCCGGCGCCGTCGAAGCCGTCCGCGCCGCCTACGAGCGCGGCGAGACAGACGAGTTCGTCCGCCCGACGCTGGTGGGGGAGGAGGGGTGCGTCCGCGACGGCGACGCGGTCGTCTTCTTCAACTTCCGCCCCGACCGCGCCCGCGAGCTGACGCGCGCGCTCGCCGAGCCGGACTTCGCCGAGTTCGACCGCGGCACGGCGCCGCGTGTCCACCTCACGACGCTGACCGAGTACCAGGAGGACTGGAGCTACCCGGTCGCCTTCCCGCCGGCGCGTCCGCGCGCCACGCTGGCCGGCGTGCTCGCGCAGCGCGGGGTGCGCCAGCTCCACGTCGCCGAGACCGAGAAGTACCCGCACGTGACGTACTTCTTCAACGGCGGCGAGGAGCAGCCCTACGACGGCGAGGAGCGCTGCCTGGTCGACTCGCCGCGCGACGTGCCGACCTACGACCACAAGCCGGAGATGAGCGCGGCGGCGGCGGCCGGTGCCTTCGTCGAGCGCTGGGCGGAGGGCCGCTACGGCTTCGGGATCATCAACTTCGCCAACCCGGACATGGTCGGCCACACCGGCTCGATCCCGGCGGCGGTGGCCGCGATCGAAGCCGTCGACGCCCAGCTCGGGCGCGTCGTCGACGCCGTCCACTCCTCCGGTGGCGCCTGCATCGTCACCGCCGATCACGGCAACGCGGACCACATGCTCGAGCCCGATGGCAGCCCGAACACCGCGCACTCGCTGAACCCCGTGCCGCTTGTCGTCACCGCCGACGCCGCGACGCTGCGCGATGGCGGGATCCTCGCCGACGTCGCGCCGACCGTCCTCGACCTGCTGGGCGTCGAGCAGCCGGTCGAGATGACCGGGAAGACCCTCGTGGAGCGAGGAAAAACTTGACATGGACGGACTCAGGTCTTATACTGCTCGTTGCATAAGAAATTAGATGTGATCAGTTTGTCGAGGAGGTGTTGGCAATGAGCCTTCTAGTCAGACCGGAGCCCTTTACGCAGGAGTTCGATCGCCTCTTCAGCAGGCTCTTCGAGTCGGGCGACGCCCGCGGCGGGACGGCGGTTCAGCGCTGGATGCCGCCGATGGACCTGATGGAGGCCGATGACCACTACGTCCTGCGGGCCGACCTGCCCGGCCTCTCCGAGGAGGACGTGGCGATCGAGGTCCAGGACGGCACGCTGACGATCTCGGGCGAGCGCTCGGCCGAGCGCGAGCGCGAGCAGGGCGGCTGGTTCCGCGTCGAGCGCTCGTTCGGCCGCTTCAGCCGCTCGATGACGCTGCCGCAGGGCATCTCG
>DATABO010000041.1:0-23464 GCA_036259535.1 Thermoleophilaceae bacterium | reverse complement strand
CAGCACCATCACGACGATCAGCACGGTGCGCACGACCGCCCGCGCAGCGGGCATCTGACGATCCATGCGCCGAAGACTGCCGACAGCGCCGGACAGAGGCGTGGCGCGAACGCTCAGTCGTAGAAGTGCGTTGGCACTGAGCCGACGCCGAGCATGCCTGGCCCGGTGTGGGCGCTGAGCACGGGGCCGACCTCGCTGATGAAGAGCGGCTCGCGACCGAAGACCTCGCGGCAGCGCTCGGCGAGCCGCTGAGCGGTCTCCGGCGCCGCGATGTGCTGGACGACCCAGGCGTCGGCGCCGGAGTCGTGGCGCTGCTGGGCGTAGTCGACCAGCCGCTCGAACATCCGCGAGCTGGTGCGCACCCGCTCGACGGGGCTCAGCTCGCGCTCCACGGTCAGGATCGGCTTGATCTTCAGCGTCGAGCCGATCCAGGCGCTCGCCGCGCCGATCCGCCCGCCGCGCTTGAGGAACTCCAGCGTGTTGATCGCGAACCACATCTTCAGCTCGGCGCGCGCGCGGTCGGCGGCGTCGACGACCTCGTCGAGGGTTCCGCCGAGCTGGGCGCAGCGGGCCGCGGCAAGCGTGACGATCCCCTGGCCGCCGGCTGCGGTGGCCGAGTCGACGATCCGCACGCGCTCGCCGCCGCGGCCGTCGCGTTCGAGCTGCTCGGCCGCCTGGCGTGCGGAGTCGACCGTGCCGGAGATGCCTCCCGAGATGTGGATCGAGGCGACCTCGTCGCCGCGTGCGAGCAGCGGCTCGAACGCCGCGACGAAGTCGCCGACCGACGGCTGGGAGGTCTTTGGCACGCTGTCGGCGCGGCGCAGCTCCTCGAAGAACGCCGGATAGTCGGTGATCTCGGTCTCCTTGACCGTGCGGTCGGCGAAGACGACGTAGAGCGGGACCGCCGTGATCCCGTAGCGGTCGAGCTGCTCCCGCGGCAGGTACCCGGTGGTGTCCGTGACGACGGAGACCGGCATCGGCGCGGACTCTACCTGCAGGTGCGGCGCCAGCCCGCGCCCGCGGGAGGTGCGCCCGCCTCAGTCGAGACGGTTCTCGAGCGGCAGCGGCCCGTTGCCGACGGGCGCCTCGGACTGCGCGGCGACGTCCTCGGCGTCCTCCGGCTGGTCGGCCTCGAGCAGCTCGGCCAGCTCGCCCGACTCGTACATCTCCGTGACGATGTCGGCGCCGCCGACCAGCTCGCCCTTGACGAACAGCTGCGGGATCGTCGGCCAGCCGGAGAGCCCGGACAGCTCCTCGCGTATGCGCGGGTCGGGCAGGATGTCGAGCGCGGCGTAGCGCACGCCGAGCGCGTTCAGGCAGGCGGCGGTGCGCGAGGAGAAGCCGCACGCCGGCTGCTCCGGGCTGCCCTTCATGAACAGCATCACCGGGTTCTCGGCGATCGCGTTCTCGATGAACTCGCGGATCTCGGTGTTCGTCATGGTGTTCCTCCGGGAGTGGAAGTCTTGATCGAGAGGGCGTGGATCGGGCCGCCGACCTCGGCGCCGAACACGTCGTAGACGAGCTTGTGCTGCTGGATCCGGTTGAGTCCCTCGAAGCTGTCGGACACGACCTTGGCGCGGAAGTGGTCGCCACCTCCGGTGAGGTCCTCGACGGTCACGCTGGCGCCCGGCAGGGCTGCCTCGATCCGTTGCTTCAGCTCGTCGCTCGTCGGCATTCGACCTGGCACCATAGCGAGGGCCGGCGGTGTGCTCACGCCCTCGGGAGCCATTGCTACATTTACTGAAGCATGGTCACCCTCTCCGACATCGCGGCCGACAAGGTGCGTGGATTCCTCGCTCAGCAGGAGGCCGAAGGCGACGTCGGCCTGCGCATCGGCGTGCGCGGCGGCGGCTGCTCCGGCTTCCAGTACGCGCTCGCGCTCGACGAGCGGCGCGAGGACGACAACGTCTTCGACCACGGCGGCATCCCGATCCTCGTCGACTCGGCCAGCTTGCGCTATGTCGACGGGTCCGAGGTCGACTACACCGAGAGCATGATGGGCGCCGGCTTCGAGGTGAACAACCCGAACGTCGTCGCCTCCTGCGGCTGCGGCTCGTCGTTCCGCATCGCGGACGAGGACCCCAGCTGCGGCTCGGCGGCCTAGCCGCGCCGCTCGATCAGCGCGGGGATCTGCAGGCCGCGAACTCGGCGATCTCGGTCGCGACGGCGACGCAGTCCTCGGTCGCGTCGTCGTCGTCGAGGATGAGCAGGCTGCGGGCCCGGCCCTGTCGGGCAAGCTCGACCGCCGCGAGGGCGTCGCGCGGACGGGCGACGACGTGGGCGGTCTGCCAGCCGCCGCGATCCATCGCCCGCTTGGTTCCGTCGATCGACCCGTTGCGCGGGAGGACTCCGGCGAGGACTTCGAAGCCGAACTCGAGGTGCGGAATCACGGCCTCCCAAGGACGCGACGTCCCGGCGCTGCCGTCGATCAGCACCAAGGGCTCCCGCGTCGACCGCTTGGGAAGCGCCGTGGCGACCGCGTCGGCACGCGACGACTCGGCTTTCGGCTGGGATCGGGCGCGCGGCCCGTGCAGCCACGGGACGCGCGTGCCGTCGGCGACTGCGCTGCCGTCGACCCGGTTCTGCAGCCGGTCCACGACTCGCAGCAGGGCGATCTGCGCGTAGCTGACCGTGGCCAGGACGACCACGACGAGGACGACGCTCGTCATCGAGGGAGTGCCGCTGGTCTGGGTCTGCGATCCGACCCACAACGCGAGCAAGGGGCCGCCCGCCCAGAGGCTCGCTGCGACGAGCCATTTCGCTGCGCCGAAGAAGAACGCGCTCGTGCGGATCGGCCGGAAGGGCGACCAGGCCGACGCGGTGTGGACGCCTGTCATGCGCGTGTTGTATCGCACGTCACGGTGGCGGTCGAGGCTCACGCGCTGGGCGCGCGGGGCCTAGAGTCCTCGGGATGGCCCGCAAGGACGAGAGCTCGGTACCGACAGGTCGGATCCGGCGCACCGCCAAGGTTGCGGGGCTCGCCGGCGGCCAGACGGCGCGCAACTACGCCACCAAGGCTGCGAACCTGACGCGTGGGGAGCAGGCGCGACGCGAGGCGGCCGCGCGCCGCCAGGCGGAGGCGGCCGAGCAGATCCTCGACGTGCTCGGGAACATGAAGGGGGCGGCGATGAAGGTAGGGCAGGTCGCGTCGTTCATCGATACCGGCGCTTTCCCGGCCGAGTTCCAGGCGCGGATCCAGGAGAAGCTGGCCGAGCTGCGCGACTCGGCTCCGCGGGTGCCGTTCAAGCAGATGCGCGCCGTCATCGAGGACGGGCTGGGCGCGCGGATCGGCGACGTCTTCGCGGAGTTCGACGAGCAGGCCGTCGCTGCCGCCTCGATCGGCCAGGTCTACCGCGCGCGGCTGCACGAGGGCACCGGCGGCAAGCTCGCCGGTCGCGAGGTTGCGGTCAAGGTCCAGTACCCCGGCGTCGCCCAGGCGGTCCGCGCGGACCTGCAGAACCTCGGCCTGCTGATGCGCGTCGCGAAGCGGATCGCGCCGGGGATGGACGTCAAGGCGATGACCGCGGAGATCAGGGAGCGGCTCTCCGACGAGCTCGACTACGAGCAGGAGGCTCAGGCGCAGCGTGCGATGGCGCGCTCCTGGCGCGGGCACCCGTTCGTGGTGATCCCGGCGGTCGCCACGTCGCTGAGCAGCGAGCGCGTGTTGGTGACCGAGTGGCTCAAAGGGCAGTCGTTCGAGCAGGTCCGCGAGCTGCCCGAGGCCGAGCGCGATCGCTTCGGCGAGATCGTCTACCGCTTCTTTTGCGGCTCGCTGTACCGCAACGGTCACTTCTCGGGCGATCCACACCCGGGCAACTACCGCCTGATGGACGACGGCCGTGTCGCCTTTCTCGACTTCGGGATGACCAAGCACGTCGACCGCGAGTACCTCGATCGCGAGCTGGCGGTGTTGCGCGCCGGCATGGCGGGCGACGCCAACGCGCTGCACGCCGCCCTGGTCACCGCCGGCTACTACGCGGCGGACGACCCGCTGGTCTCACCCGAGGCCGTGCTCGCCCACGTCCGTGCGATCGCCTGGTGGTACATGGAGGACCGCCCGGTGACGATCGACCGCGAGCTGGTCACCCAGGTGCTGATCGACGCCGGCGACCCGCGCTCGACGCACTGGGAGCTGATCAAGCGCGGGACGGTGCCGGCCGAGGCGATCCTCGCGCGGCGGATGGAGGGCCTCGTCGTCGGCGTCCTCGGCCATCTCGGGGTCACTGCGAACTGGCATCGGATCGCCTGCGAGTGGCTGTTCGGCGACCCGCCGTCGACCCCGCTCGGCGAGCTCGAGGCGGAGTACTTCGGCGAGCGCAGCGCGGCGGCATGACGGTCGACGCGTTCGAGCACCTCGCGGCCTGCGACCCGGTCCTGGGCGCACTCGTCTCCGGTCACGGGCCGCTCGACGAGAAGGAGCGGCGGCGCGGCCGGCCCGACGACGCCTACGGTGCCCTGCTGCGCGCGATCGTCGGCCAGCAGCTCTCGGTCAAGGCGGCGCGGACGATCTACGACCGCCTTTGCTCGCTCTACGGCGACCGCACGCCGACGCCGGCCGAGCTGATCGCGACCGACCCGGAGCAGCTGCGCACCGTCGGGCTCTCGCGCGCCAAGGCCGCCTACCTGCGCGACCTCGCCGAGCACGTCGAGGACGGGAGGCTCGACCTCGAGCGGCTGCCGGATCTGCCGGACGACGATGTCTCGGCGCAGCTGATCGCGATCAAGGGTCTCGGCCGCTGGACCGTCGACATGTTCCTGATGTTCCACCTGCGCCGGCCCGACGTCCTGCCCGTCGGGGACCTCGGAATCCGTCGCGCCGTGCAGATTGCCTACGGCCTCGACGAGCTTCCCGACGCCGCCGCGCTGACGCGGATAGCCAAGCCGTGGCAGCCACACCGCACGCTCGCCTGCCTCTACCTGTGGGCGTCGCTGGACAACGCCCCCGCCTGAGCCAGTACCGGTGGCGCCGGTTTTCGCCCGCTGGCGACGGGGTAGGTCTCCAGCACCCCACAGAGGAGGAGGATCGATGGACACCTGGCTCCTGATCGTCTTGATAGTCGCCGCAGTCGTACTCGTCGCACTCCTGCTGATGGCGATGCGCAAGGCGCGCGCACGTCGTGACGAGCAGCGCCGTGTCGAGGCCGGCGAGCACCGCGAGGAGGCGCGCATCCGCGGCGCTCGCGCCGATCGTCAGCAGGCCGAGGCCGAGGAGCGTGCCGCCCGCGCCCGCGCCGAGCTGGCCGGAGCAGAGGAGCAGGCGACCGTCGCCGGACGCGAGCGTCGCGCTGCCGAGGAGCGCCACGAGCACGCGGCACAGCTCGATCCCGACGTCGACGAGAGCGAGGCCGGCGATCTGCCCCGCGCCGACCAGGTCCGTCAGCCCGACGAGCGGGGCGAGCCGCGCTAGGGGGAATGGTCAGCCGCCCGGGCCTTCAGGCGAGAAGCGGTCGAACAGCAGCTCGTAGAGCTCGGGGTAGGCCTCCAGCGGCACGGCGTCCGGATCGATGTGGTGTTGGATCGCCAGCCCGATGTCGAGCGCGATCAGCGCGCTCGCGAGCCGGTCCGAAGCCACGGGCGGGGACTTCCCGGCCGCCTCGTACAGCTTCTCGATCGCTGCGGCAGTCAGTGCCCGGTTGCCCGTCCAGAGGCTTGCGGCGAGTTGCCGCAGATCGTCGTCGCGGCGGGCCTGGGCGATTAGCTCGAACCAGAGCGGGAAGATCCAGGCGACATCGGGGTGGCGCTGGATCGCCGCCAATCGCTCGCCCAGGTCACGCGCGCTGGGCCGGCGGGCGGGGTCGAAGCCTTCTGACGCGATCTCGCCGTAACGGCGGTAGCCGCGGTCGCGGATCAGCTCGGTGAGCAGCTCCTCCTTGGTGCTGAAGTTCGAGTAGAAGGCACCGCGGGTGAAGCCGGCTTCGGCGGCGATCGCCTCGACGCTGGCTCCAGCGAAGCCGCGCTCGAGAAAGACCCGGCGACCGGCTTCGATCAGCGCCGCGCGGGTTGCCGCCTGCTGCTCAGCGCGTGAGGGAGGACGTGAATGCGGTGGCATTGACATACAGAGCTGTATCCAGATACATTATTGAATGTGAAACCTGCCGCGAGCGAGTCGCGCGCAGCTCTTGCGGCGAAGACGTCGATCATCGCCTCCATGGCGGTCGGCAGCACCGCGATGTGGATCCTCAACCCGCTCGCCTGGCTATGGCTGGCCTCGCAGGTCCAGAGCGAGAGTCACCGAGTCGGCCTCTGGCCGTACATCTTGCTCCTGACCGGCGTGGTCGCGACAGCCGTCGTCCTCGCCGTCGCCCTCGCACAGCTCAACCGTCTCTACGGGCATGTCACCGGCGCTCCCCCGGAGTTGCGAGTGATCCTCCCGTGGCACCGCAGCATGCGCGACGCTCGCCACGGCGGGCGCGACGAGCCGGGACGGCCGGTCTCGGTCCTCGACGTCGTGATGGTGGTCTCGGTCGCGCTCTGCGCGGTCGTCTTCCTCGGGTGGTACTTCATCACCGACCCGACGCCGCCCGGCATCGGTGGCCCCGGCGGATCGAAGGACTAGCGCGACACGATCTCGACCGACCGCCCGAGCGCCTCGGCGAGCAGTCCCGAGCCGCGCCGGGCCGCCCAGATCGCGACCGCCGGGTCGGCACCGGGGCGGGAGAGAGCTTCGAGGACCAGTCGCTCGTCGTCGACCTGCACGCCGACCGAGGCGATCGCCTGGTCGCGGCTGCGCTCGAGCTGCTCTGCGAAGCGGATCAAGCCGCAGAGCAGCAGCAGCCGCTCGCGGTCGTCGTCGCGCCTCAACGCGCCCAGCTCGCTCGGGTCGGGAGTGCCCTTGCGGTGGTAGCGCGCGATCAGCGCTATCAGGTCGACCTCCCGCGGGCTATAGCCAGGTAGCCCCGCGTGGACGATCAGGTAGTGCGAGTGGCGGTGGTGGTCGTCGTAGTCGACGGTCATGCCGACGTCGTGCAGCAGCCCCGCCGCCCATAGAAGCTGGCGGTCGTTGTCGCCAAGATGGTTGAGCCCGGCGTAGCGCAGCGCGTCGAAGAGCTCGAGCGACAGCTTCGCGACATGCGCCACGTGCGGTGGGTCGGTGGCGAAGCGGGCGGCGAGGTTCTCGACCGAGGCCGTCCGCACATCGGAGATCAGCGGCGGGCTGCGGTCGGCGAGCAGGTGCTCGAAGAAGATGCCCTCGCGCAGGCCGGCCTCGGCGACCTCGAGCTCGGGGAAGCCGCCCTGCTCCATCGCCTCCGCTACGACCAGCGCACCGCCGAGGATCACGTCGCCGCGGTCCGGCTTGACGCCGGGGACCGTCCCGCGCTCCGAGGCCGGGCGGTCGGCCAGCAGCTCGATCAACTGCTCGAGCGCCTCGCAGGTGACGACGAAGCCCTGCTCGTCGACGTCCGGGAGGTCCATCCGCTTCTGGATCGCCGTAGCCAGGTTGCGCACCGTGCCGCCGATCGCCACCAGCCGCTGCGAGCCCCCGGCGCCACTCCACCATTCGAGCTCCGACAGCGTCCTGGCGACATGGTCGCGCACGGCCTCGATCTGCTTGGGCCTCGCACGCTCGCCGGGCAGGAAGGCCTCGCTGACGCGCACCGCCCCGAGCCGCACGGACTCTGCCTCGACGAGGCGGCGGTCGGCCACCCGCATGACCTGGACGCTGCCGCCGCCGATGTCGATGCCGAAGCCGTCGGCGAGCGTGGTCGAGTTGACGACCGCCAGGTAGCCGTACCAAGCCTCTTCGGCGCCGCTGATCACCCGCACCCCGAGCCCCGTGTGCCGGCGGATAGCGTTCAGCACCTCATCGCGGTTGCGCGCGTCGCGGATCGCGCTGGTCGCCACCGCGTCGACGTGCTCGACGCCGGACGCCTCCAGGAAGGACGCGAAGACGGCCGCCGTCGCGACCGCGCGCTCGATCGGCTCGGGCCCCAGGACGCCCTCGTCGCCCATCCCGGCGCTGATGCGGACCGGCTCGCGGATCTCGTCGATGAGGCTCCACCAGCCGCCCGGCCGGTGTCCGAAGACGACCAGCCGGAAGGAGTTCGATCCCATGTCGATGATCGCGGTGCGCTTCACGGCCGCGGCTATCATCCCGCGCCGCGTGTCCCTCGGAACGTTCGACAACCCGCTGCGCGTCGCCGTCGTCGGCTCGGGGCCCGCCGGCTTCTACACGGCGGGCCACCTGCTGGCCAAGGAGCTGACGGTCGAGGTCGACATGTTCGATCGCCTGCCGACGCCGTTCGGCCTCGTCCGCGCGGGCGTCGCGCCCGACCATCCGAAGATCAAGTCGGTCACGCGCGTATACGAGAAGACCGCCGCCAGGGAGCAGTTCCGCTTCTTCGGCAACGTCAAGATCGGCGAGCACCTGAGCCATGAGGACCTCGCGAGCCACTACCACGCGATCGTCTACGCCTACGGCTGCGAGACCGACCGTCAGCTCGGGATCGAAGGCGAGGACCTGCCCGGCAGCTACGCCGCCACCGAGTTCGTCGCCTGGTACAACGGCCATCCCGACTACCGCGATCTCGAGTTCGACCTCTCCTGCGAGAACGTCGCGATCGTCGGCAACGGCAACGTCGCGATGGACGTCGCGCGCATGCTCGTGCTGCCGCGCGAGGAGCTCGAGGTGACCGACACCGCCGACCACGCGATCGAGGCGCTCGCCGGCTCGAAGGTCAAGCACGTCTACATCCTCGGCCGGCGCGGGCCCGCGCAGGCGGCCTTCACCAACCCCGAGCTGCGCGAGCTCGGCGAGCTGACCGACGCCGACGTGATCGTCGAGCCGTTCGAGCTCGACCGCCACAGCGCCCAGTCGATCGAGGGCGAGGGCGACATCACGCCGCGCCGCAACGTCGAGATCCTGCAGGACTTCGCGGCGCGCGTGCCGGAGGGCAAGCCCAAGCAGGTCGAGCTGCGCTTCCTCGTCTCGCCCGTGGCGATCCGCGGCGAGGGCCGGGTCGAGCGGATCGAGCTGGTCCACAACCGGCTCGAGCACGGGGCGGAGGGGCAGATCCGCGCGCAGGCGACCGACAAGCACGAGACGCTCGACGTCGGCCTGGTGTTCCGCTCGATCGGCTACCGGGGAATTCCGATCGAGGGCGTGCCGTTCGACGAGTGGAAGGGCACGATCCCCAATGAGGAGGGCCGCGTCCTCGACCCGCACGAGCAGCGCGCGATCCCCGGCCTCTACGTCGCCGGCTGGGTCAAGCGGGGGCCGTCCGGTGTGATCGGCACCAACAAGCGCGACGCCCAGGAGACGGTCGAGCACCTGCTCGAGGACGTCCGCGAGGGTCGGCTGGCGCAGCCCGAGCGGCCCGCACGGGCGGCGATCGAGGAGCTCGTCCACGAGCGCCAGCCCGACGTCGTCGACTACTCCGGCTGGGAGGCGATCGACGCCGCCGAGCAGGCGGCAGGCGAGCCGCAGGGGCGGCCGCGCGTGAAGCTCACTCGGATAGCCGAGATGGTCGAGGCCGCGCGCTCTAGGCCAGTGCGGCTGTGACGGCCGTGCCGTCTAGCGCGTCCAGAGCCCGCTCGGGGCTGGCGCTGATGCAGGTGAAGATCGGCGTCTCGGAGGCGGTGTAGGCGCTCGACTCGGTTGAGCGCAGCTCCTGGACGAGGTCGAGGAACTCCGCCGGGTGGTCGGCGTTGAAGGAGACGACGAACTCCTGGTCGTCGAGCCCGTAGGAGTAGGCGGTGTTGATCTCGATCCCCGGATAGCGCTTTCCCGTCTCGATGTGACCGCGCATGATCCGCATCCGCTCCTCCGGCGGCAGCGCGTACCACTCGCGCTTCTTCCACATCGGGTAGACGATGAAGTAGCGCCGGTCCGAGCCGGGACGCGGGGCGGTCGGCTGCTCCTCCTCGGAGTAGACCGACTCCTTGGTCAGCGCCAGGTAGGAGTGCGAGATGTCGGCGAAGCGCATCAATCCGGATTGGTTGAGCAGCACGTGCAGCTCGTGGATCGGATCGAGCGTCGGGGCAACGGCGCGAATCATCAGGTCGCAGTCGCCGCGCGTGCCGACCAGCGAGTAGGCGCGCAGGTAGTGGTCGGCTGCGAACTCGGCGCACGCCGCGGCGAACTCGCGCTTGTCCTCCGCACGCTCCTGCGCACCGCGCCGTCGCCATTCAGGCGCGACTTTCACGAAGCTGTACTTGAGGTAGTTGCGCTCGGCCATCGTCCGCAGTTTGGCGCATCCCGTGCGTCGTCTACGATGCGATGGTGCGCGTTGGGATCGTCTCCCCCTACTCGTACACGTATCCAGGCGGTGTTGGCCGGCATGCCGAGGCTCTGACCACGGAGCTGACGCGCCAAGGGCACGAGGTCCGCCTCCTTGCCCCGTACGACCCGGACGACCGCTTGGCACGTGCGATGCATCGGGGCGCGGCACCCGAGCGGCGGCCCCTGCCCGACCATCTGATCCCGCTCGGCCGCACGGCGGGCCTGCCGGTCAACGGCGCGGTCTCCAACCTGGCGCTGTCGCCGGCGGTTGTTCCAGCGCTGCGGCGCGAGCTGCGCGACGGTGGCTTCGACGTCGTCCACGTCCACGAGCCGAACGCGCCGCTGACCAGCTGGTTCGCGACTGAGCTGGCACGCACACCGCTGGTCGGGACCTTCCACTGCTACTCGCGCAGCCCGGTCGTCAACACCGTCGCGGCCAACGTCGCGACCGCGCGCCGGCTCTACAACAAGCTGCACGTCCGGATCGCCGTCTCGGAGGCGGCGCGCTGGACCTGCGAGCGCTTCTACGGCGGCGAGTACCGGATCGTGCCGAACGGGGTCGACCTGTCCGCCGCGCGGCCGAGCGACCGTTCGCTGCCACGCGAGCAGCTCGAGCTGCTGTTCCTCGGACGGGCCGAGGCGCGCAAGGGGCTGTCGGTGCTGCTGCGTGCCTTCGAGGCCCTGCGCGGGGCCGGCGTGGCGGCACGGCTGACGGTCGCCGGAGCGACGCCGGCCGAGGTCGAGCCGCTGTTGCTGGACGTCGAAGGCGTCGAGGTGGCCGGGCGCGTCGACGACGACGAGAAGCAGCGCCTGCTCGGCGCCGCCGACCTGCTCGTCGCGCCGGCGCTCGGCGGGGAGAGCTTCGGGATGGTGCTGACCGAGGCGTTCGCCGCCGGGACGCCGGTGGTCGCCTCGGACATCGCCGGCTACCGCGACGTGGCACGCGACGGCGTCGACGGCGTGCTCGTGCCGCCGGCCGACGCCGCGGCGCTCGGCGAGGCGCTGCGCGAGCTGGCGCTCGACCGCGAGCGCCGCCTGCGCATGGGAGTCGCCGCCCGCGCGCGGGCCGAGCGCTTCTCGTGGTCGCACGTCGCCGAGGAGGTCGCCGAGGCCTACCAGGATGCTCGCGCGATGCCGGCGCCTGCCACGCGCAGCGCCGCCGTCGGCGCCCGGCTCGGGATCGTCTCGGCGTCAGGCGTGTCGGCGCCGCCGCCGCGGCGGATCCCGTCGCTCGAGCCGGAGCTCCCGGGAAGCGAGCGGCGCAGTCGCTGGCAGAGGGCCCGCCGCGTCGCGGCGATCGGGGGCATGGCGGCTGGGGTCGGGCTAGCCGCGCTGGCGCTCGATCGGATCGGCATCGACGCGATCGGCCGCTCGCTGCTCGCCGCCACACCGGTCTGGGTCCTGGCCGCCTTCGCCTTGATGTGCTCCTCGATGCTCGTCCGGGCCGAGGCCTGGCACGCGATCCTCTGCGCGGCGCTGCCCGGGGTGCGGGTCCGCCGCCGCGACGCGGCGCGCGCGACGATGATCGGCGTCCTGATGTCGGCGACGCTGCCCGCCCGGCTCGGCGAGCCGTCGCGCGCGCTGATCATGTCGCGGCGGGTCGGCCGCGTACGCGACCGCTTTCCAGTCGTCCTCGGCTCGATCGTATCTCAGACGTTGCTGAACATCCTCGCGCTGATCGTGCTCGGCGCGGTGATGTTCGCGACGGTCGGTGTCTTCCGCGGCGGGGAGGACGCGCTCGTGGTCGCGACGATCGCGCCGCTGGTGCTGCTCGCCCTGGTCGTCGGCGCTCCGGCGCTGCTGCGCCGTGGCAAGCCGTCGCGCTTCGTCCGCGTCCAGCAGGCGCTTGCGGCCGCGCGCGCCGCGATGGTCCAGGTCCGCCGCGGCCTCGACGTCTTCCGCCAGCCGCGGCTCGGCGCCTGGGCGACCGCGATGCAGCTGCTCGCCTGGGCCGTCCAGTGGCTGGCCTGCTACGTCCTGCTCGTCGCCCTCGGCCTCGATGGCCAGGCCGGCGTAGGCGCTGCCGCGGCCGTCCTGTTCGCTGTCAACGTGACCGCGGCGCTGCCGGTCACGCCGTCGAACCTCGGTGTCTTCCAGGCGGCCTGCGTCGCCGTCCTGTCGGCCTACGGCGTCGGCAAGACCGACGCCCTCGCCTACGGGATCATCCTCCAGGCGGTCGAGATCGCCACCGCGTTCGCGCTGGGCGCTCCCGCCCTGCTGCGCGAGGGCATGACCTGGCGCGACCTGCGCCTGCGCGCGCTGCACGCCGCGCCAGTCGAGCTCCGAGCCGTCCGCGGCGGTGTCGAGGCCTGAGCACGCGAACTTCAGAGGTTCGGCGCTCGAGCCGATGCAATCGGTGGATCGCTCGAATCGGCCGCTCGCCCCGGGCATGATCCGACAGGGGGATGACTCAATGCGATCGCCTCTCAAACCGACACTTCTCTTCCTCGCCCTGGCGCTGGCCGCCCCCGGGTCGGTGCCGGCCGAGCCGCTGTCCTCTGGGGCTCAGGCTCCGCTCGTGCCGCGGACCGGCGAGCGGGTCGAGCGGGCCAGCTTCGTGCCGGGCGAGGTGGTCGTCCGGTTCAAGAGCGGGACGACCGCCGCCGAGCGCCTGAGCGCCCGGCGGGCGGCCGACGTCAGCCTCGAGCGCGCGCTGGAGGTCCCACGCGCTCAGCTGCTCGACGTGGACGGCGACGTCGCGGCCGCGGTCGAGCGCCTCGAGCGCCAACCCGACGTCGCCTTCGCCCAGCCGAACTACCGCTACCGGGCGCTCGCCGCGCCGGTGCCGAACGACACCTTCTTCGACGACCTGTGGGGCCTGAAGGACACGCCGGCCCCGGACCCCGGCGTCGACGTCCTGGAGGCGTGGGATCTCAGTCGCGGCGCGGGCCAGGTGATCGCCGTGCTCGACACCGGCGTCGCCCGTGACCATCCCGACGTCATCGACAACCTCTGGACCGGCGGCACCGGCGGCAGCCCTGGCTTCGACTTCGTGGACAGCGACGCCGATCCTGACGACTACGACTTTCACGGGACGCACGTGGCGGGGACGGCTGCGGCGGTCGCCGGCAACGGGATCGGCATCGCGGGCGTCGCGCCCGAGGCGGAGATCATGGCGGTTCGCGTGCTGGACGGCGACGGCAGCGGCTCGAGCAGCGACATCGCCGACGGCATCGCGTTCGCGGCCCAGAATGGCGCGGACGTGGTCAACCTCAGCCTCGGCGGGCCCGCGGGGGCAGGAGACGTCCTGATGTCGAACGCCGTCACGCTCGCGGACTCGCTCGACGTGGTCGTGGTCGCAGCCGCCGGCAACGAGGCCAACGACAACGACGCGAACGCCACGACGCCTTGCACACTGCCGCAGGCCAACCTCCTCTGCGTCGCGGCCGTGACCCAGTCGGGCGCGCTGGCGAGCTTCTCCAACTTCGGGGCCACGACCGTCGACCTCGGCGCGCCGGGCACCGGCGTGCTGTCGGCCAGGACCGACTACGCGCGCGTCTTCGACGAGGGCTTCGACGCCGGCATCGCCGGATGGACCACCTCCGAGCTGAACGGTGCCAAGCCCTGGAGCTCGGTGAGCAGCCCGAACAGCGACGGCACGCCGTCCGCGAGCGACAGCAGCGGCGACTACGCCAATTCGACGAGCCTGCTGGACGACTTCGCGGAGGCACGCCTGGTCAAGACGACCGGACTCGACCTGTCGTCGCAGCGCGGCTGTCGTCTGCACTTCGACGTCCGCCACGACCTCGAGGAGGGCTTCGACTTCCTCGAGGCGGGAGCGGTGACGCCCGCGGGCCTGTCGAGCTTCGACGGTCGCCATCTCACCGGCTCGACAGACGGGTTCTTCTTCGCCGAGGAGGTCTCCATATCCGATCTCGACGGCGAGGTCAGCGTGTCCCCCTGGTTCACCCTGCTCTCCGACGAGAGCATCGTGGACGACGGCGCCTACGTCGACGACCTCGACGTCCGCTGTCGCGACGACACCTACCTCGACAGTACGGCGACGGCTGGCAACTACGCCTCCTTCAGCGGCACGTCGATGGCGACGCCCCACGTCGCGGGAGTCGCCGCGCTCGTCGGCGCCGCTGCCCCTGACCTGGCCGACACCGAGATCGTGGACGCGATCCTCGACGGCAGCTTCCCGCTCCCCTCGCTGGTCGGCAAGACGGTCTCGGGCCGGACGGCGGACGCCGGCGGGGCCGTCGCGGCCGCGCTCGGATTGCCGGTCCAGCCGCCGCCTGACCCCGACCCGAATCCGGACCCCGGCCCGCGGACCGGGCCCACGCCGCCGGCGCCAGGCCCGATCGCGCCACCGTTCTCGCCTCCTGCGCCACCGTTGCCCGGGGACGAGACTCGCCCGCCGATCGAGCCGAACCTCAGCGGGTCGAAGCTCACCATTCGCGTGTCGAAGCGACGGGCCTTCAGGTATCCGCTCAGGGCGACTCCCGGCTTGACCGGCGAGGCGCTCTTTCGGACGCGGAGGAAAGCGGTCATCTCGCGCAGGGCTCACCTGACGATCGCACGCAAGCGCTTCGCCGTCGGCCGGACGGGCAAGGTCGTGCTCAGGCTCGAGCTCTCCCGGAGGCAGTTGCGGATCCTGCGTGCGAACGGTCGCCTCCTCCTCGAGGCGGCTATCACGGTGCGTGACAGCGCGGGTCGCAGCGCTACCGCCACGAAGCGGCTCCGTCTGCTCCCGCCGCGCCGTCGCTAGCGATCGGATGCCGGTCTCGTCACGCTGACCAGCGCGCGTTGCCGGTCTACCGTAACGTCGTAGCCGAGCGATCGAAGGAGCGGCCTTGACGTCCCAATCGAGCCTCGCGATCGAGGCGAGCGGCCTGGTGAAGAGCTTTGGCGACACGTGCGCAGTCGACGGCGTGGATCTCGCTGTGCGCCGCGGCAGCGTCTACGGGATCCTCGGCCCGAACGGCGCCGGCAAGACGACGACGATCCGGATGCTCGCCACGCTGCTGCGGCCGGACGCCGGCGAGGCGCGCGTGATGGGTCACGACGTCGTGCGCGACGCCGATGCCGTACGCGGCGTCGTTAGCCTCACCGGGCAGCTCGCGTCAGTGGACGAGGACCTCACAGGTCACGAGAACCTGCTGCTGATCGGGCGGCTGCTCGGCTTCAAGCGTCCGCAGGCGAAGGCGCGCGCCAGCGACCTGCTCGCCGCGTTCGAGCTCTCCGACGCCGCCGACCGCCAGGTGAAGAACTACTCGGGCGGGATGCGCCGCCGACTCGACATCGCCGCGAGCATCGTCGTGACGCCCGAGCTGATCTTCCTCGACGAGCCCACGACAGGCCTCGATCCGCGCTCGCGCAACCAGGTCTGGGAGATCGTCCGTGCGCTCGTCGCCGACGGCACGACGGTGCTGCTCTGCACCCAGTACCTCGACGAGGCCGACCAGCTCGCCGACGGCATCGCCGTGATCGACCGCGGCAAGGTGATCGCCGAGGGCACGCCGGCCCAGCTGAAGGCCTCGGTCGGCTCGGGCGCGCTGCACATCCGGCTGCTCGACGCCGACCGTCGTCCCGACGCCGAGCGCCTCGTCGCCCACGCGGTCGGAGCGGCGGTCGCGCTCGAGGCCGATCCCGCGGCCCTGTCCGTTCCCGTGGCCGACGCCGCGCGGGCTGCCGAGGCGGTCGCAGAGCTCGGCCGCATGGGCATCGGCCTTGCCGACTTCTCGCTCGGCCAGCCGAGCCTCGACGAGGTCTTCATGGCGCTCACCGGCCACCCGGCAGAGGATCCAGCCACGACGGACTCGACCGACCCGACCGCGAAGGAGGCGGCATGAGCTCCACCGACACGACCTCGACCCGTGGCGCGGAGCCGATGCCCGACGCCGCCGCGCTGCGCGCCGTGCTCGCCGCGAGCGAGCGCCCGCCGCGCCCCGGACGCCTCGCCGCGGCGCTGACCTTCGGCTGGCGCGGGATGCTCAAGATCAAGCACGTGCCCGAGCAGCTGCTCGACGTGACGATCACGCCGGTGATGTTCGTCCTGATGTTCACCTATCTCTTCGGCGGCGCTATCGCGGGCTCGACCGCCGAGTACCTCCAGTTCATCCTGCCCGGGATCCTCGTGATGTCGGTCCTCTTCACGACGGTCTACTCGGGCGTCACGCTCAACACGGACATGACCAAGGGGGTCGTGGACCGCTTCCGATCGCTGCCGGTCTGGCGGCCGGCGCCGCTGGTCGGGGCGCTGCTCGGGGACGCGGTGCGCTATCTGGTCGCGGGCACGGTGATCGTGGTGCTCGGCCTGATCCTCGGCTACCGGCCCGAGGCCGGGCTCGGCGGGGTCGTCGCCGCCCTCGCGCTGGTAGTGGTCTTCTCGTTCGGCCTCTCGTGGGCGTTCACGACGCTCGGACTGGTGATGCGGGCTCCCAACGCGGTGATGAACACCGGCTTCATGCTGCTCTTCCCGATCACCTTCGTCAGCAACGCGTTCGTGGAGGAGCAGACGCTGCCGAGCGCGCTGCAGACCGTCGTCGACGTCAATCCGATCAGCCACCTGATCACGGCCGCGCGCGGGCTGATGGACGGCAACCCCGACGGCGGCGAGATCCTGCTCGTGCTGGCCGTCGCGGCCGCGCTGACGCTGGTGTTCGCGCCGCTGACGTCGCGTCTGTACCGCCGGGCTGCCTGAGGCCCCGCCGCAACCTTCACACGATCGTGTCAAGGTTCGCGCCGGTTCGATAGCCTGGCCGGCCATGGCCGATCGCGACTACCTCCAAGCCGTCCGCGAGCGCGTCGTCGTCTTCGACGGCGGCATGGGCGCGACGCTCGAGCAGTTCGACCTCACCCAGGAGGACTACGGCGGGCTGCAGGGCAAGTGCCACGAGGCGCTCGTGCTCAACCGGCCCGACGTGATCGAGGGCGTCCACCGCTCGATGGTCGAGGCGGGGGCCGAGGTCGTCGAGACCGACACCTTCCAGGCGAGCCGGATCAAGCTCGACGAGTGGGGGCTGGCCGACCACACCGTCGAGATCAACCAGCGCGCCGCCGAGATCGCGCGCAAGGCCGTTGGCGAGGACCGCTTCGTCGCCGGGTCGATCGGACCGACGGGCTTCCTGCCGGCCTCCGACGACCCGACGCTCGGCGACATTCGCTTCCGCGATCTAGTCGAGGTCTTCCAGGAGCAGGCCGAGGGCCTGGTCACCGGTGGCGCCGACCTGCTGATCGTCGAGACCGCGCAGGACATCCTCGAGGTCAAGGCGGCGATCTTCGGCGCCCGCGAGGCCTTCAAGACGACCGGCCGCCGCGTCCCCATCCAGTGCTCGGTGTCGCTGCTGCCCAACGGCGGCAAGATGCTGCTCGGCACCGACGTCCAGGCGGTCTTGACCACGCTCACCGCGCTCGACGTCCAGGTGATCGGGCTCAACTGCTCGACCGGCCCCGAGGACATGCGCGACGCGATCCGCTTCCTCGGCGAGAGCAGCCCGCTGCCCGTGCACTGCATCCCCAACGCCGGGTTGCCGCTCCAGGGCCCCGACGGCGAGACGATCTTCCCCGAGGAGCCCGAGTCGCTGTCCGCCACGCTGCAGGAGTTCGTCGAGCGCTACGGCGTCGGCATCGTCGGCGGCTGCTGCGGAACGACACCCGATCACATCCGCGCGATCGTCGAGAAGGTGGGGGGGCGCCCGGTCGGGCCACGCCCGAAGCCCGGGCCGCCGTTCGTCTCGAGCATGATGACCGCGACGCCGCTCGTCCAGGAGCCGCGCCCGACGCTGGTCGGCGAGCGCGTCAACTCGCAGGGATCGCGCAAGGCCAAGGAGCTGCTGCTCGCCGACGACTACGACGGCCTCGTCCAGATCGCCGAGGACCAGGTCGAGGGCGGCGCCCACGTGCTCGACCTCTGCGTCGCGCTGACCGAGCGCACCGAGGACGAGGGCGAGCAGATGCGCAAGGTCGCCGAGCGCGTCTCGCTGACCCAGCCCGCCCCGATCCAGGTCGACTCGACCGAGCCCGACGTGATCGAGGAGGCGCTCGAGCAGATCCCCGGCCGGGCGATCGTCAACTCGATCAACCTCGAGGCCGGCCGCGACAAGCTCGACCGCGTCGTCCCGCTGGCGATCGCCCACGGCGCCGCCGTGATCGCGCTGACGATCGACGAGGTCGGGATGGCCAAGACCCGCGAGCGCAAGCTCGAGATCGCCAAGCGGATAAAGGAGCTCGCCTGCGACGAGCACGGCCTCGACCCCGAGCTGCTGATCTTCGACCTGCTGACCTTCACGTTGACCACCGGCGACGAGGAGTGGCGCCCGTCGGCGGTCGAGACGATCGAGGGAATCCGACTGCTCAAGCAGGAGCTGCCCGAGGTCAAGACCTCGCTCTGCGTCTCCAACGTCTCCTTCGGCGTCTCGCCGCACGCCCGCGCGGCGCTCAACTCCGTCTTCCTGCACCACTGCGTCGAGGCCGGACTCGACCTCGCGATGGTCAACCCCAACCACATCACGCCGTACAGCGAGATCCCCGACGACGAGCGCGAGCTGGTCGACGACCTCGTCCTCAACCGGCGCGAGGACGCGCTCGAGCGCTTCATCGGCCACTACGAGTCCAAGGGCGAGCAGGCCGAGGCCGAGGTCGCCGACCCGACCGCCGGCATGGAGCCCGAGGAGGCGCTGCACTGGCACATCCTGCGCCGCAAGCGCGACGGCGTCGAGGACCAGATCGACAAGTCCGTCGAGAAGATCGGCGCCGTTCCGACGCTCAACCAGGTGCTGCTGCCGGCGATGAAGGAGGTCGGCGACAAGTTCGGCGCCGGCGAGCTGATCCTGCCGTTCGTGCTCCAGTCCGCCGAGGTCATGAAGCGCGCCGTCGCCCAGCTCGAGAACTACCTCGAGCGGATGGAGGGCCACACCAAGGGCAAGGTCGTCATCGCGACCGTCTTCGGCGACGTCCACGACATCGGCAAGTCGCTCGTCAACACGATCCTCACCAACAACGGCTACACCGTCATCGACCTCGGCAAGCAGGTCCCCGTCGACACGATCATCGACGCCGCCGTCGAGCACGACGCCGACGCGATCGGCCTCTCGGCGCTGCTCGTCTCGACCTCCAAGCAGATGCCGATCTGCGTCCAGGAGCTCCACTCGCGCGGCCACGACTTCCCCGTGCTGGTCGGCGGCGCCGCGATCAACCGCGACTTCGGCCGCCGCATCCTCTACCCCAAGGGCAAGGAGTCCGACGAGACCTACGAGCCCGGCGTCTTCTACTGCAAGGACGCCTTCCAGGGCCTCGACACGATGGACGCTCTGATCGAGGACGACGCCCGCGCCGCGCTCGTCGAGAAGATCCGCGGCGAGGCCAAGGCGCTGCGCGAGAAGCCCGAGGTCGTCGACGACTCGCCGCCCGTCACCGACGACAGCGTCCGCTCCAAGGCGCGCATCGACACCCCGATCCCCGACCCGCCCTTCTGGGGCGTGCGCGAGATCGATGTCAACCTCGACGACGTCTTCCCCTACCTCGACCGCCACGTGCTCTTCAAGCTGCACTGGGGCGGGCGCGGCAAGAAGGGGGAGGAGTGGCGCCAGATCGTCGAGGGCCACGACGGCGACGAGGGCTTCCGCCCCAAGCTCGAGCGCATGTGGCGCGAGCAGGACTACCTCGAGCCCAAGGCCCGGATCGGCTACTTCCCCGCCAACAGCGATGGCAACGACCTCGTCATCTTCGACCCCGAGGACCACGACCGCGAGATCGAGCGCCTCACCTTCCCGCGCCAGCCCAAGCACGACCGCATCTGCCTCGCCGACTTCTACCGCCCGCTCGACTCCGGCGAGCGCGACGTCGTCGCGCTCCAGGGCGTCACCGTCGGCCCGAAGTCGACCGAGCGCCTGGCCGAGCTGGAGCAGGCCGGCGAGTTCAGCGAGCAGCTCTTCGTCCACGGCCTCGCGGTCCAGTCCGCCGAGGGTCTGGCGGAGTGGCTGCACGCCCAGGCCCGCAACGAGCTCGGCATCGACCCCGACCAGGGCCGCCGCTACTCCTGGGGCTACCCCGCCTGCCCCGACCAGTCCGAGCATGAGAAGGTCTGGCGCCTGCTCGACCTGCAGCAGATCGGCATGTACCTCTCCGACGGCTTCGCCGTCATGCCCGAGCAGTCGACCGTCGCGATCATCGCCCATCACCCGCAGTCGGTCTACTTCGGCATGAAGTCCGGCTTCATCCCCAAGGACAAGGCCCCCGACGAGCTGATCGCCGGCACCGACCGCGGCGGCGAGCTGCCGCCCGAGGACGAGGCGCGCGATGGCGCCGTCGAGGCCGAGGCCGTCGAGCGCGCGGCTGACGAGGCGCCCGCCTAGATCCGGCTACGGACCGGCCGCGCTCCCCGCGGGTCCTGTCTCCGATTTTGGTTCTCGTGCTCGCAAGCTGCGGGCGCGAACGCAAAATCGTCGCCACCCGCGGAAGCCCCGGCGACCGTCTTAGGGGACCGTCACGTTGAACGCGATGGTTGCAGTGGAGGCCACCCCGCCGTTGCGCTTGAGGTACAGCGCTATTGAGTTGCCGGAGCAGCCCTGCGAGCCCTCCGCGCCGACGCGGTGCTGCACCTCGGCGGTGTGGGAGTCAAGCGTGTTGGACGCATCCACCGTCCCGATCGCGACCGCGGTGGACGCGTCGATCGTCGCGGGAAGGATCAGGCATGGGCGATCGTTGTTCCCCGTGGAAGGCAGCGCCACGTTGACGACGTTCTTCGACCGTGCTGTATCGACGATGAAGTCGCCGCCCGCTGTTCTGGTGACGTGAGCGTAGGCACGCGCGGAGCCCGGCTCACCGGTATCGCCCTTCGCCCCTGGTGCGCCCTGCGTGCCAGGAGATCCCTGCGCGCCGGGATCGCCCTTGGGACCCGCCGGGAGATCTCCGCTGCGGAAGTCGGCCGCACGGAGACTGCCGTTTGCGACCTTGCCCGTCGTCACCGCGTTCTTCGCGATGTCCGATCCACGAACCGCTCCCTTGGCCAACTGGGCCGAGCGGACGGAGTTCTTCGGCAATGTGATCGCCGCATAGGAGACGCCCCCCAACGCGACGAAGACGGCAATGGTCGCCATGACATTGGCGTACGAGAGATGGCTGCGCAACACGACCCTTCCGGTGGTGGACCTGCGACCCTAGCCTTCCCGCGCGCATCTTGCGAGCACACAAACCGAGACGACTCGCGGGTAGCCGCGGCCGAGCCCTAGAACGTCGAAGGCCCCGCCGGAGCGGGGCCTTCGGGCCCTGACACGATGTAGTCGCTGGCTACTTGATGAACAGCATCTCCGCGTACTTCGGCAGCGGCCAGAGGTCATCGGCCACGACCCGCTCCAGCTTGTCGGCCGCCTGGCGAACCTTCGCCATCGCCGTCAGCTGGTTGTCGCGCGCATAGACGGCCAGGTCGAGCCCCTCGACACCGTCGGGGTAGAGGTTCGCCGAGTGCAGCTCGCCGATCGCCGCGACGAGGTCGTCGACCATCGCCCGGACGTCAGGCGCCAGCGTGTCGACGCCGGACTCGCCGATCAGGGCGAGGTGCCGCAGGGCAGCCGGCAGGATCAGCGTGCGGGCCATCGACTCGGTGATCTCGGCCTCGATGTTGGCGCGCGTGACGTACTGCTCGGTCCAGACCTCGAAGCGCGACTCGAGCTCGCGCTTGGAGAGCACCTGGTACTTCTCGAACGCCGCAACCGTGTCGGGGGCCAGCACCTCCGGCAGCGCGTCGGGCGTGGTGCGCAGGTTCTTCAGGCCGCGCTGCTCGGCCTCGGCGTGCCACTCCTCGGAGTAGTTGTCGCCGCCGAAGCAAACCTGCTTGTTGGCGTCGTAGGCGTCCTTGACGACGGCGGTGACGGCCTCCGCGAGGTCGGTGCCACCGCTCAGCTTCGCCTCCAGCGCCCCGGCGAGCTCGTCGATCGCCTCGGCGGCGATCGTGTTCAGCACGGTGTTCGGGAAGGCGAGCGACATGCTCGACCCGAGCGCGCGGAACTCGAACTTGTTGCCGGTGAAGGCGAACGGCGAGGTGCGGTTGCGGTCGCCGCCGTCCATCGGCAGCGCCGGTAGCACCGGCGTGCCCAGGCCGAGGAACGAGCCGGGAGTGTGCGGATCGCCCTGCCCGGAGGAGATCGCCTCGAAGACCTTCTCGAGCTCGGCGCCGAGGAAGATCGAGATGATCGCGGGCGGTGCCTCGTTGGCGCCGAGGCGGTGGTCCTGTCCGATGTTCGCGACCGAGGCGCGCAGCAGGCCCTGGTGCTTGTTGACGGCCTGGATGACGGCCGCGCAGAAGAACAGGAAGTTGATGTTGTCGGCCGGGGTGTCGCCCGGGTCGAGCAGGTTGACCCCGCTGTCGGTGCCCATCGACCAGTTGTTGTGCTTGCCGGAGCCGTTGACGCCGGCGAAGGGCTTCTCGTGCAGCAGGCAGACGAGCCCGTACTTGCGCGCGATCCGCGGCAGCACCTGCATCGTGAGCTGCTGGTGGTCGGACCCGACGTTCGAGTTCTCGAACATCGGGGCGATCTCGTACTGGCCCGGCGCGACCTCGTTGTGGCGCGTCTTGATCGGCACGCCGAGCTTCGCGAGCTCGAGCTCGGACTCCATCATGAAGGCGAGCACGCGCTCGGGGATCGAGCCGAAGTAGTGGTCATCGAGCTCGTGGCCCTTGGCCGGCTGGGCGCCGAACAGGGTGCGCTCGGCGTTGATCAGGTCGGGCCGCTCGAAGTAGTACTGCTCGTCGACGAGGAAGTACTCCTGCTCGGGCCCGACGGTCGTGAAGACGCGCTCGGTGCTCTGGTCGCCGAGCAGGCGCAGCGCCCGCACGGCGGACCGCGAGAGCGCGTCCATCGAGCGCAGCAGCGGGATCTTCGCGTCGAGCGCCTCGCCGGTCCACGACGCGAACGCGGTCGGGATGCAGAGCAGCGCGCCGTTGGGGTTCTCGAGGATGAAGGCGGGGCTGGTCGGGTCCCAGGCGGTGTAGCCGCGGGCCTCGAAGGTCGCGCGGACGCCGCCGGTCGGGAACGAGGACGCGTCGGGCTCGCCCTGGATCAGCTCCTTGCCGGAGAACTCGGCGAGCGCGGTGCCCTCGCCGGCCGGGTTGAAGAAGGAGTCGTGCTTCTCGGCGGTCAGGCCGGTCAGCGGCTGGAACATGTGGGTGTAGTGGGTGGCGCCCTTCTCGAGCGCCCAGTCCTTCATCGCCGCCGCGACGGAGTCGGCGAGCGAGGAGTCGATCGCGTCGCCCTTCTCGAGCGTGCGCTGCAGGCGCTTGAAGACGTCCTTCGGCAGCCGCTG